>NZ_JACJPL010000027.1:625154-937731 GCF_014696065.1 Leptolyngbya sp. FACHB-261
GGTTCAGGCTAGGGCTGCTCATAGGCTGGTCATGATTTGGGGATGGGGCAGAGGCGAGTAATACGAGGCTAGTAAAACGTTTGCAGGCTATCGCTGTCGCCCACGAAACGCCAGTGCCAGGGCTCGTAGGCCACACCTTGAGGGTTATCTTTCGGAAATGACAACTCAAAGCTGTAGCGCGCCGCATTCACTTGCAACCAGTGGTAAGCAGGCGTCTGCTCAAAGCTCTCGCTCAGGTCACTGCCTGCAGCGCCGTCACCAATGTCCACAGCGTAACCAGTATGGTGCTCGCTGTAACCCGGAGGGGCACTCACTTTGGCACGTTCGGCAGGGCGTTGGTCACGGTCGCGAGCCATCTCAAAAAACAGGCGCTTCTGGTCTTCAATACTACGAAACGCAGAAATAGGGACTAATTCAACGCCATCCGCTCTGGCTGCAGCTTGCATAGTTTTGAAGCGAGCTGCAGCCGTCGCCCGCATCATTAGCTCACGACCATCCCGACCAGAACCAATCGATTCCAGGCTAGTGAGGGGTGCTTCCTCAAACGGTCGATGCCCCAGCAGGGTCTTGGGCGCTTCCGCGGAGAAATCGGTGGAGGCCACAGCGCTAGCGGCAGCTGAGCTCGGCGTGGAAGCAGGAATAGACACTGACGCACCCGGTGCAACGCGGCGAGGGCCGACGACTACCCACACCCCAAACGCGGCTAAGCCGGTCAACACACCAGCGCTAATCGTCCAACCCAACCAGCGGATGGGCATCCCTTGTCGAACTGGTGCCGGGGGAGTTTTAGGCGGCTGCCGTTGGGCAACAGGAATATCATCGACCACAGCCGATTCAGTCACGTTGGGGTTCGCCCCTGTGCTCCGCCACCCCAGAAACCCGGAGCGGGGCTGGCGTGTAGGGTTTCTGGGAGGCATCATCGGGGTTACTCCTCTATCGGCTAACGAGCGCCTAGGTCAGCCAGGATATCTGTAGCATGGGTCTCGGTGTTGACAGTGCCCGCACCGTAAACCTTTTCGATCGTGCCTGCCTCGTCGATCACATAGGTGACTCTTTGAGCGTAGCCACTGTTGCCTTCAACATCGTAGGCCTTGATCATCTCGCCTGCGGGATCCGCTAGCAACGGGAAAGGCAGATTGTACTTACCCGTGAACTCTTGATGGGAGTCGAGGTCATCTTTGCTGACCCCATAGACCACAATGCCCTTGTCCAGATAGTCCTGGTAGGCCTCCCGAAAACTGCACGCCTGCTTGGTGCACCCAGGCGTGTCGTCCTTTGGGTAAAAATATAGGACAACCTTCTGGCCCGCTAACCCGGATAGGGAAACCGAGTTACCTCGGGTGTCTTTCAAGCTGAAATCTGGCGCTTGCTCGCCAACAACCAATGCCATGACAGGTTCCTCTGCATAAGGTCTCGACAGTAGCCAGGATTAGTATACTGAGGATGCTCACATCAGCAGGTCAGAGGTGAGAGGTCAGAAGCACTGACTGCCTCTGTTCCAGTTACCAGTTCCAGCTACAATTTCCGGCACAAGTTCCGTCACAAGTCTGCAACCCTGAAGGCGAGGCATTGGTTATGGCTGATCCCATCTCTCCCATTACCCTTCCTCCGGTTCAGGACGCCCAACAGGAAGCAGATTGGTTGGCAGAAGCCTTGCATCACTGGTTAGACGAAGAGTTTATTCCAGAACCAGTCAACGAGCAGATCGCTCGACGCGCAGCCCAAGTCTTTGCCCGACAGCGAATGGAAGGCGAAACAGACGTTGGCGAGCTCGTCGTGGCCATTGTCACAGAGATGCAGGCGTTCGACTTCTCAAAGAGCTTTTATAGTGAATTCGCCGTCGCTAACGCCGTCAGCGACCTATTACTAAGCAGCCTGGGGATTAACACCTGCTGCGGCTACTAGCTCAGAAATACACTGAGGCTCAGCAAGCCACAAAGGTGGAAATTCCCAGGCGCTAACTTGAATGCCAGGCCTACTTTGGTAACGTTCGGTAGGAACAGCAAGGTTTTAAAGCCCTGCCGGGGGTCTTACCAGCTCGACTTGGTTACACCTGGCAGCATACCTGCGTGAGCCATTTCCCGAAAAACGTGGCGAGACAGACCAAAATCCCGATAGACACCCCGTGGCCGCCCAGTCAAAGCACAGCGGTTGCGCAGACGGTTGGGGAAGCTGTTGCGGGGCAGTTGTTGAATTTGCCGTTGAACGTTGAGCTTTTCCTGCTGAGAGGTGGCGTCAGAGAACTGCTCTAGGAGGCTAGCGCGCTTGTCGGCATACTTATCAACTAGCTTCTGACGACGCTTTTCGCGCTCGATCATGCTCTTCTTGGCCATGAGTCCCCTTGCGTGAGTCCTTAAAAAAATTTGACAGCACCTCCCATAATAGCGAAGCCTGACCCGATACCAGGTTTGAATCGCCGCTAAATTTGGTGAGGGTTGCAAAAGTTGCACAATCGCCATGCTAGACTAGGGAGCCGGAAAAGACCACGCGGATGTGGTGGAATTGGTAGACACGCTATCTTGAGGGGGTAGTAGGCTTGCCTGTGCGAGTTCGAGTCTCGCCATCCGCATACCAGAAAGCTCAGGTTGTTCAAGTCTTTGTATCTCTTCTTAACTAGAGTGTTAAAGCCTGTTACAACTCTCCTGAAAATCCTAGAAGCCGCTCAGGCTGCGGAAAAAGCCGTGGTAGGATGCCCTCTGTAACGAAGGGCCATAGGAGACAAGAGCGTTGACTCTACGGGTTGCTGTAGTTGGGTCGGGTCCGGCAGGGTCTTCCGCCGCCGAGATTCTGGTCAAAGCCGGTATTGAAACTTATTTATTCGAGCGCAAGCTGGACAACGCCAAGCCCTGTGGCGGTGCGATTCCCCTGTGCATGGTCGAAGAGTTTGATCTACCACCTGAGATCATCGACCGCCGTGTGCGCAAGATGAAGATGATTTCCCCCTCCAACCTTGAGGTGGACATCAACATCGAAAAGGAAAATGAGTACATCGGCATGTGCCGCCGCGAAATTCTCGATGGCTTTCTGCGTGACCGGGCTGCTAAGTTGGGTGCCCAGATTATCAACGGTGTAGTCTACAAGCTCAACATCCGCGATAACGGCAACAAGCCCTACGTCCTGGACTACACCGACCTATCAGAGGGTGGCCCTGAAGGGGTGCAAAAGAGCCTTGAAGTCGACATGGTAATCGGGGCAGACGGCGCTAATTCCCGCATTGCTAAAGACATTGAAGCTGGGGACTACAACTACGCAATCGCCTTCCAGGAGCGCATCCGCATCCCGGACGACAAAATGAAGTTCTACGAAGACCGAGCGGAAATGTACTTAGGCGACGACGTTTCGCCCGACTTTTACGCCTGGGTATTCCCCAAGTACGACCACGTCGCCGTGGGCACTGGCACGATGAGGCCCAACAAAGCTCGCATCAAAGACCTACAGGCCGGGATCCGCGCTCGGGCTGCTGAGAAGTTACGGGGCGGCAAGATTATCAAAGTTGAAGCACACCCAATCCCCGAACACCCTCGTCCGGTGCGGGTACGGGGTCGTGTTGCACTCGTAGGCGATGCAGCAGGCACCGTGACCAAGTCCTCCGGTGAGGGCATCTACTTTGCTGCCAAGTCAGGGCGCATGTGCGCAGAAGCCATTGTGGAGTTTTCCGAAGGAGGCCAGCGCGTTCCCACTGAGGCTAACCTCAAGGTCTATTTGCAGCGTTGGGACAAGAAGTATGGCCTGACCTACAAGGTGTTGGACATCTTGCAAACGGTCTTCTACCGTTCGGACGCCACCCGTGAAGCCTTCGTAGAGATGTGTGCTGACCGCGATGTGCAAAAGATGACCTTTGACAGCTACCTCTACAAAACTGTGGTACCTGCGAATCCACTAGTGCAGTTAAAGGTAACTGCCAAGACACTAGGCTCCCTACTACGGGGCAGCGCTCTGGCTCCTTAGGCTCTGGCTTTCTAGCCTGAGTTGATTTCTGAACCAGCCCTTCTCCGAGGCGAGAGGGGCTTTTTTGATACAAAGCTTACTAAGACCCTCTGTACAATAGGTAGGTGGGGCTACCGGTCTTAGGCTTCCGTGCTTGATCGCCAAAATACCCACTATCCGCTACACCGCCAAGTTACCGATATCTTGAGAAGCTGGATTCAGGAACGACGTTTTGCCCCCGGCGACCGTCTACCCAGTGAATTCCAGCTCATCCGTGATTTTGGCGTGAGCCGGATTACGGTGCGCCGTGCCATTGGCAACCTGGTCCGTGAAGGGTTGCTGCGTGCCGAGCAGGGGCGAGGTGTCTTTGTGCAAGAAACACGTAAGGTTCGGCGCTCTCTAGCAGCTCACTTACGCTTTTTTGAAGACGAGATGCGCAGCCGCGGCATTGCGCCAGGGATCAAATCAATCTCCTATGAACGGATAGCCAGCAGCCCTTGGGTCGCTAGCAGCCTGCAACTATCACCAGGTGCGACGGTCTACTGCCAGACCAAAATTATTCTGGCGGACGGTCTGCCCATCGCCATTGATGTCACCTATCTGCCAGAACTGGTGGGGGGACAACTGGCCGAAGAGTTGCAAACCCAATTTGTCTATCCCACCTTAGAAAACCATCGCATCTCGGTAGAGCGAGTCCACCTGGTTTTAGAATGCACCCCTGCCGATCCGCAGACAGCGCGACATTTAGAAGTTGAAGTGGGTGCTTCTCTCTTGGTCGCTCGCTACACGGCCTACACCGTTGATGACTATCCGTTAATCTGTGGCGAAACTCTATCGAGGGCCGACCGCTACAGCTACTCGATTGATCTATTACGCACCCAATTGGGACAGGACGAAGGCTAATCGTCACGGTGCGAGTCAGCCTTCTGTGGCACACTGAACCAGTAGGAGGAGTTCACGCATCTTCTATATTTACAGCTCCTTGATTGACCTACTTCTGAGGACACCTTGATGTTTGGCTTAGGTTGGCCTGAGGTTGCGATTGTCTCAGTCGTAGCGATTCTAGTATTCGGTCCCAAGAAAATTCCTGAACTGGGAAGTGCGCTGGGACGAACCCTGCGCGGCTTCAAGGATGAACTCAAAAAGCCAGGGACCCACGAAGATTCCACCTCTGACTGATCTAGCAGTGGAGTGAAGGGCTCAGCTGCTGTTGGCGATCGGGAGCCAGACCCTAAACGTGCTGCCGCAGCCCAGTTCGCTCTGGACTTCGATCTCCCCGCCTTGCAAGTCCACCAACCGCCGGCTGATCGCTAAACCCAGCCCTGTACCGCCCGAATCACGGGAGCGGGAGCGGTCGGCGCGCCAGAAGCGTTCAAATACATGGGGCAGATCTTCCGGAGCGATGCCGGTTCCGGTATCGATGATCCAAATCTGTAGGCATGCATCACCGAGGTCAACCCCAATTGCGATCTCTCCAGTGTTGGTGTAGCGCAAAGCATTGCTTAAAAGATTGACCAGCATTGCTCAAGGCGGTCGGGATCGACGAGGGCTGAAGGCAGATTGACTGGCACCTTTAAGTAGAGTTCTGGCCCTCCCTCCGGAATTTGATTCCGGAAGCGGGCGATCAAATTGTCGAGCAAAGGGCGCAACTCGAGCGGTTGTAAATTGATCTTGAGATAGCCAGCCTCCGCTTGGGAAAGCTCCTGTAGGTCATTAACTAGACGGCGTAGGCGGGCTGACTCGCGAGCCAGACGCTCGTAGACGACAGGGGAAGGCTCAATCACCCCATCTGCTAGTCCCTCCAAAGAGCCCTCTAAAACCGTTAGCGGTGTGCGTAGCTCGTGGGTTAGGTCACTGATCAGTTCACGGCGTCGCTGTTCAACCCCCTCAAGGCTGGCAGCCATGTGATTGAAGCTCTGGCTGAGATGATCTAACTCTGGAACGCCATTGCGAGGGGCACGAGCTTGGAAGGAGCCCTCGGCAAACTGCTGAGTGACCTGCTCTAGATCAGTCAACGGGCGGACGATGCGACTGGCAACCAGATAACTCAGCCCCCGCCGCCGTTCCACCAACCACAAGCGACCAAGCAGCGCCGCGAGTCCAAGCGATTTCAAAGCCCTGCACCAACTTGGCTCTAACAACGCTCACGTTGCCACCTTCACTCGCGATCATCTCCTCTAGGTAGAGGATGAAAAAGTGGGGTGAGGAGTAGCGCCCTACGGCCAGCAGCGTCAACATTCCCACACTCATCACAATCAGGTGGGAGCAAAACAGGCGAAATTGCAGGCTCCAGCGATCCATAGCGAACGGGAGTTAATGGGTAGTCTTAAGGAGGTTTGACCCTGACCTAATCCTACGTTGCTGATCCAGACCCCTGAAAAGTTCAAGAGAATCTAGCGGAGGGTGGAGGACTTCACGGACAGCAATCGCCCATTCACTGAATCTTTACGGACCTCATCCAACTTCCCCTCTAAGATCACTTAAGGAAGCTAAGGCCAGAATAACCATGTACTTGCGATTCTGAGGTCACTAGATGGCAAAACGCGAAATCTCTAGTCCCAATGCCATCAGTAGCCCGGTTTCTAAGCTAGGGGTTGCTTTGCAGGTTTACCACAACATTAGGTAATCAGCGTGGTTGATTTCACAGTAGCTATTCCTACATACAACGGGGAGTCCCGACTACCTGAGGTTTTGGACCGTTTGCGCACTCAGGTCGGCGTCGAGCATCTCGATTGGGAGGTGATTGTTGTCGATAACAACAGCACTGACCGCACGGCAACAATTGTCCAAGATTACCAGGCAAACTGGCCTCAAGCTTGTCCTCTTCGATACTATCTAGAGACTCAGCAGGGCGCTGCTTTTGCACGGCAACGGGCAGCTGAAGAAGCTCAGGGAATATTTATTGGCTTCTTAGATGATGACAATCTGCCAGCTCCTAACTGGGTTGCGGCGGCTCACGCCTTTGGCCAAGACCGTCCCAGTGTGGGGGCCTACGGGAGCCAGATTCATGGCGCTTTTGAGGTTGAGCCACCTGCCGATTTCAAGCGCATTGCCCCATTCTTAGCAATCATTGAACGGGGACCTAACCCGCGTCGCTATGAACCTGAGAAGAAGATGCTACCGCCTGGAGCGGGTTTAGTGGTTCGCAAGCAGGCTTGGCTGAAGTCTGTACCTAAGAGCCTAGTCCTCAATAACAAGGGCAAAGAAGCTGGCCTCGCTAGTGAAGATTTAGAGGCATTGCTCCATGTCCAAAACGCAGGCTGGGAGATTTGGTACAACCCGACGATGGAGGTCTACCACAAAATTCCCCCTTGGCGTTTGGAACGAGAATACTTAATCGTGTTGCTGCGTTGTGTTGGATTGAGCCGACACCGCATTCGCATGTTGAGCATTCAACCTTGGCAGCGCCCTCTAGCACTTCCTGCCTACTTCGCCAATGATTTGCGTAAGCTGATTTTCTATTTTATTAAGCACCGAAAAACTCTCAAGAGTGATGCTATTGCTGCGTCAGAATTTGAGCTACTGTTGAGCAGTTTGATTAGTCCATTTTATTTGTGGAGCAAGCTGCTTAAATCTCGATTTAGCTTTGAACGTCTGCCAGCGCCTGTAGAATCAAGCGTTGCTACAACTCAATCTAGCCAATAAGCCAGAAAACATGAGCTTGGACTTTACTGTAGCCATCCCTACCTATAATGGGGCAAGCCGCTTGCCTGCTATCCTTGATCGATTAAAGACACAGGTACAGGTAGACCAAATTGCTTGGGAAATCATCATTGTTGACAACAACAGCAAAGACGATACGGCTAAAGTTGTCCAAGAATACCAAGCCAACTGGCCTGAAGCTTTTCCCTTAAAGTATTACTTTGAAGCTGAGCAGGGAGCGGCCTTTGCTCGGGTGCGAGCAGTACAAGAGGCCCAGGCCGAGCTTATCGGCTTTATTGATGACGACAATCTACCGGCTCCAGATTGGGTGAGTGCTGCCTATAGCTTTGGTCAGGAGCATCCCAAAGCGGGGGCCTACGGTGGTCAGATTCACGGCGATTATGAAGTGGCACCGCCAGAAAATTTCAGAAGAATTCAATCTTTTCTGGCGATCCGCGAGCGGGGCTCTAAACCTCACTTGTATGACCCTGAGAACTTAAGTTTGCCACCTGCGGCTGCAGTGGTAGTGCGTAAATCCGTCTGGTACAACCATGTACCTAGCCGCCCCAAATTGAGCGGTAAGGTGCGTGGCTCCATGGTGCAGGGTGACGACTACGAACCGCTGCTCTATATGTACCGAGCAGGTTGGGAAATTTGGTACAACCCAGCAATGCACACGCATCATCAAATTCCTCACTGGAGGCTAGAGCGAGACTACTTGATGTCGCTAGTACGTGGCTCTAGCTTATGCATTTGTGATTTACGTATGATCAATGCAAAAAGCTGGCAAAAGCCAATTGTATTCACTAAGATTCTGCTGGGAAGTACCCGTCGCACCCTGCTCCATGTTCTGAAATATCGGGGCAAAATTAAAACTGATCTCATCGCTGCTTGTGAGATGGAATTTTTTCTGGGTAGTTTACTTAGCCCTTTCTATTTTCTAAATAAAACCTTGAAGAGTAAGACCACTGCCCTGCGCGATCCTTAGAGTTTTTCAATGCCAAAACCACAGTCTCAAAACCACAGTCTGTAGACGACAGAGTTTGGTTAAGTTTCTATCCCTCATTTCAGTAGTTTGACTCACCTCATTCCTCAAGTTCACGAGAGCAAGTTATGAAAAAGCCTGTCATTGCCATTGGCATGGATGCAGCCGATCCAGCCCTGCTAGAAGCTTGGATGTCACAGGGGCACCTGAAGAATTTGAGCCGGCTGCGGGCTCAAGGAGCCTATACTCGTCTCAGCAATTTTCACTACTATCGGGCCGAGACGCCCTGGACAACCTTTCTGACTGGTCGTCCTCCTGAGGAGACAGGCTTTTGGGGTCCTGTGAAATTGCGAGAGGGAACTTACGATGTCCGTGAGACCGGCGCTTACGACTTCAAGGAGCATCCACCCTTCTATGCACTGGGCGAAGACTACCGAGTTGCGGTGTTTGATACGCCCCAGTCCACGCTCTCGGATCAGGTGAATGGCATGCAGGCTCTGGCTTGGGGCGCGCACTCTCCTTTGACGCCCAGCCATTCCCGGCCCGAGCCATTGCTATCTGAACTCATCCGCCAGCATGGCAAGCACCCGGTTCTGAATCGGGATCACGCGGACTGTCGCAACCTCAAAGCGCTACTCCGGCTGCAAAAGTCTCTAGAAACTGGCATCGCTCGTCGCGCGACTATTTGCCAGGATCTCTTGGAGAGAGATGATTGGGATCTGTTCTTAACCGTGTTTGGCGAAACCCACTCGGCAGGCCACTACATGTGGCACTTGAGCCAGCCCCACCCGCTCTACAAGCTGGGCGACGAGACTGCGCCTGACGCCTTGCTTGCTACCTTTGAAGCAATTGACCGGGCAATCGGCGATATTCTAACCAAAGCTCCGGCAGATGCGACCGTGGCTGTGTTTGCTGCTCATGGCATGGGCTCCAATGTCATGGACCTGCCCAGTATGGTCTTCTTGCCCGAGCTGCTCTACCGCTGGAACTTCGGTAAGCCCGGCTTGGCGCCGGGCCGGTTGAACTCCCGTCCCAAACCACCGATCACCAGCTTCAAAAAACGTGGCTGGGTCGGCGAAGTCTGGAGTTTAAAGCACGACTCCAATCCGCTCCGTGGTTTCCTACGCCGAGAAGCGCCAACCAAAATTTATGACCGCCTTGAGAAATTCTTAGGCGCACCGCAAGCAGACGACCTGGTCTCCCCCTACGAGCAGTCTGCCAACTCAGATTCTCTATACTGGCAACCTGCCAATTGGTATCGGTCCCTTTGGCCGAAGATGAAGGCCTTTGGATTGCCCAGCTACTCAGAAGGTTATGTTCGTATCAATCTAGAGGGACGAGAGCCTGAGGGCCAAGTTCCGCTGGCTGAATACAACGCTGTATGTGACGAGATTAGTCAGCACCTGTACCAGCTCAAAGATGCCAGAACTGGCAAGCCAATGGTACGGGAGATTGTGCGGACCCGAGCCACAGGTGCTGAACGCGATCCCAAGCTGCCGAGTGCGGACTTGGTTGTGCTGTGGCAAGAGGAAAATGCCACCGACGTCGTTGATAGTCCTGATTTCGGTCGTATTGGCCCTGTCCCCTTCTCTCGCACCGGTAGCCACCGCTCTGAGGGCTTCTTCATGGCTCAAGGACCGGGCATCGAGTCTGGTGCGACGCTGCCCCCTGGGCATTCGCTGGATCTTGCACCCACGATCCTAGAGCTCATGGGCGCACCGATTCCGTCCCATTTTGAGGGCAAGCCTCTGCTGCAACGCTCAGTTCCTAGCCCAGTCGCTTGACTTTAGGTCTTGAGCTTGTGCTAGTTCTGGTCCGGAGCCAGCTGACCACAGCTTAAGGAGCTGGCTCCGAACGCGAATTCCATCACTCAGGGTTACTGGCATGCGTTGGGCTGAGAGTATAAGGCTCAAGAGTAGACAGAGATGGCAGATTGAGCAACCGTCTCAAGCATTCGGGCAGTGGTTCTGGATAGGATTGACCTCTCTGGTTGTCGTTGCTCTTAGCATTGCGGCAGTGTTCTGGATTGGCGACCATCCCTACGGAACCAACTGGGACGAGGCAAATTACATCAACCGGGCTTATCGAGATGTCAGCATCTTTAAGCGTGATGGCATTGTCGGTCTGCTTCAGGCATTGGTTCAAGAGGATGTCAGTCGTCCGTCAGCCTTCCGACTGCTCGTTCTGCCGCTAACACTGGTGCTGGGGCCAAGTCCTACACTGGTGCGCTTGGTGTCTCTAGCTTGTCTCTGGCTCAGTCTGCTGTTTGTCTACGGAGCAGCCAGGCGACTGGCAGGTGCAACAGCCGGTGCATTTGCAGCAACCTTTTTAGCACTTTGCCCAATTATGCTTGCAGCTAGCATGCGGTTCTATGTGGACTTTCCGCTCCACTTAGCGATTGCCGCCATGCTGTACTTTCTATTCTCGGACTGGAATCAGGAGCAACCCCGCTCTCGTAACTGGATCGGCTTGGGATTAGCTCTTGGTTTGGGGGCACTGGCCAAACCTCCTTTTGTGTTTATCGCGGTACCAAGTCTTCTACTCGCCTTTGCCTTGAGCTGGTTTAAGGTGGTGCTTGGCCCCAAACCGCTAGCCTTAGTCAAAGCAGCAGGTTTAGGTATCCTGATCATGCTGCCTTGGTGGGCTTTTAACTTCCGGGCAGCTCTCTCTAAGTCATTTCGTTCGGGTGGCTTTTCAAGGCATTCCTTAGGACCTAAAGGATCGCTGGTTACTCTCATAGAGTGGCTCAACGTTGTTGCCCAATCGATGCTGGGGCCAGCCCTAGCGCTCCTCACCCTAGCGATTCTGGGAACTTTGCTGGTGCAATTGCTCCTCAAGCAAGACCCGCTCAATCGCACTCAGGCAACAGCGATTGCCGTTTGTTTGGCCGGAGCTTTACCCATGCTGCTGCTAGCGGCAGTAGGTACCAACCAAAACCCACGTTTGGTTTCTCCCTGCCTGGTCCCTTTTGCGGTGACAATTGGGGTTATTGCCACTGCAACTGGCTGGACTTCCATGAAGTGGCGAGCAGCACTGGCCACGGCAATTATCGGTTGTCAGTTAGCAGTGATGATTTCCCCCTCCGGTGGCAGCCCACGTTATCAGGAGGGCGATGCAGCTGCGCAAAGTCTACTGTGGGGTAACCCCACCACCACGGTGCAGCGGTCTGAGCAATGGGATTGGTCCAAGCTCAAAACACTGTGTGACACGCATCAACTGCAAAAGGCGAGAATCGCCTATTTAGGTAGTGGCGACAATCTTAGCCCCACGCAAATTATCTACGCTTGGGCAGTACAAAATCAGAGCGTAAGTGTAACCGAGCTTTGGCGGTATGAGCAGGGGGAGCTCAATTGGGACAAGATCATGAAGGAAATCGACTCGAAAAATGTTGTCATTACTGTTCCAGCTTTTACTCAACCGTCTGCTGACCAGAACAACTTAACTACTTATCAACGCTTCGGTCTGATGGACAATCAACATAATGTCGAGCTGGTGGAGCGATTGCGCAATGACTCCAGCTGGAGTGGACCCGTGCAAATCGAAATGGGGCGCTTTGAACCAACGCCAATTTTCGTGTTTTTACGCAAAACACCTTAATCACTGTGGAATAACATGCCACTGATCTCTGTTGTCATTCCCGTCTATAACGGCGAAAAAACGATTCAAGAAACGGTTGACTCGGTTCTGAAGCAAACATTCACGGATTTTGAGCTGCTAATCATTAACGATGGTTCGCAGGACTCGACTCTAGAAATTCTCAGCAACATTCAGGATCCACGCCTCAAGATTCTGTCCTACCCCAATGCTGGCTTAGCGGCCAGCCGCAATCGAGGTACAGCTCAAGCAACTGGCGAGTTTATTGCCTTCCTAGACGCAGATGATCTTTGGACCACCGACAAACTAGAGGCACAACTTCAAGCACTGCAAGCCAATCCTCAGGCAGCAGTGGCCTACAGCTGGACTGATTACATCAACGATGCCAGCCAATTTATTCAGGCAGGCACCCACATGACGCGCAATGGCAGTGTGTTGGGTCAGCTTTTGGTCACTAATTTTGTCGAGAACGGTTCCAATCCATTAATTCGGAAGCAGGCATTGCTGGAAGTGGGCGACTTCGATGAGTCACTTACGGCAGCTGAAGATTGGGACATGTGGTTGCGCTTAGCGAAACACTATGAATTTGTGGGGGTGCGCAAAGTCCAGATTTTGTACAGACGGACCAATTCGATGTCGTCTAATGTGGTCAGGCAGGAGCGCGAGTGCCTAAAGATATTGAATCGAGCTTTTGATCAGGCCCCCGAAGCCATTCAACAGTTGCGCAAGTATAGCTATGCCAATCTCTACAAATACTTGACCTTCAAGGCGTTAGATGGCCCGCCGGGATTGCAGCGCGGTTATGCAGCAGCACGGTGTCTCTGGCACTCTATTCAGAACAACCCAGCCTTACTGCAACAAAGACGGATGGTGCTGTCGGTGATGTTCAAAATCCTCAAAAAGGCTCTCACTCCACCCTTGTCAATCCAAGCGAAACCATGAGAGTTCAGAAGCTGCGCTTTAACAGGCTACAAGTCTTTGTCCTCTCACTCTTAGTGCTAGGAGTCTTCTGGCGTTGCTTCAATCTCGACCACAAAGTTTATTGGGGTGATGAGACCTTTACCTCGTTTCGCATCGCTGGCTATACCGAGACAGAAATTATTCAACAAGCTTTTAATGGCCAAGTTATCACAGTTGATGAGCTTCAAAAGTATCAGCAAGTCACCCCAGAGAAAGATTTAGGCGACACGCTCAGGTCTTTAAGCCTAAAAGACTCCCAACTGCCACCTCTATATTTTGTCCTGGTTCGCTTTTGGGTGCAATTATTTGGCAATTCAGTAACTGTTACCCGTAGCCTTTCGGTCGTTTTTAGCCTACTCGTATTCCCCGCGTTTTATTGGCTGTGTCGAGAGCTCTTTGCGTCCCCTAAAGTTGCCTGGATCACACTGGCACTTGCCGCTGTTTCACCCTTCCAGGTGCTATACGGTCAAGAGGCAAGACCCTATAGCCTGCTAATGGTCACAACCTTGTTGTCGAGTGCAGCCCTGTTACGAGCATTGAGGCTCAAAACTACCTTGAGTTGGGGCTTATATGCCATCACAATGGCACTAGGGTTTTACACGTTCTTACTCTCCGCTTTAGTTGCAATAGGGCATGGCATTTATGTGCTTATTTGCGAAGGCTTGCGTCTGAGCAAAACCACAATTGCCTATCTGCTCGCCTCCCTGACCAGTGGAGTTCTGTTTGCGCCTTGGCTCTGGGTGGTGATCTCAAGCTTGTCCACAATTAATCAGACAACCAGTTGGAAGTCTCGCGAAATGACGCTGTTGCCCCTACTGAGTATGTGGGCACGCAATATCAGTTATGACTTCTTCGATGTGCAACTCGGCTATAACGATCCAGTTCCCTATCTGATTCCGCCGCTCGTCATCCTGGTTATCTATTCCTTCTATTTTGTCTGGCGGCGTGCTCCCAAGCAGGCTCTATTTATCACAACCCTAACTGCTTCAACTGCTCTACCTCCTGTATGGTCTGATCTAATGACAGGTGGGGTTATGTCAACAGCAGCTCGATACTTTATTCCCAGTTATCTAGGCATTAAATTAGCTGTTGCTTATCTTCTAGCAACTCAACTCACAAACTCCTCAAAACAGCCTAATGCTCAACAACGGTGGCGTTTAGCACTGGCTACGCTAAGTTTAATAGGTGTCATTTCCTGTGCTGTTATGTCTGAGGCTGAAACCTGGTGGAATCGCTATCAAAGCTATTACATTCCTCAGGTGGCTCGGGAAATTAACAAGGCGGAGCAGCCGCTAGTAGTTGCTGATGGGTTAAGCAATCAGGGCAATATCATGGCCCTTGGTTATCGGCTGGATCCAAAAGTTCGGTTGCAATTGGTTGTCGCGCCGGAAATTCCCAAGATCCCAGACGGTTTCAGCGATGTCTTTCTCTTCAAACCGAATCAGCAATTTCGAGAGCAAATAGAACGTGAAAATCGGCGTCATGGAGAACTTGTTTTTGCAGCTAAAACCACTAGGCTCTGGCGCTTAGACAAACAGTCGTAAGGTCCACCAAGAATCGAGATGGAAAGTGTCAAGATGGACGTAACTTGTGCTGAACCTTAAAACTAGCCTCTTCTTGCTAACTTTAGGTTGCCTGGCTGCTACTGGTTTAGCGTTGTACCTGCTTGGCGGTATTAATCCCGATCAATTGCAAACCTGGCTTAGGCAAGCAGGAATTTGGGCGCCAATTTTGTATATTGTGCTCTACGTGATAGCCACAGTCTTGGTGTTGCCCTCCACGGCACTCAATCTCACCGGTGGGGCTCTGTTTGGTCCCTGGCTGGGCACGGTTTGGACGAGCTTAGGTGCAATTATTGCCGCCGTGGTTGCCTTCGCTTTTACACGCACAGTGGGACGACAGGCAGTGTCTAAGCGCTTATCTGGACGCTGGCAGGCAATGGATGCAGAGGTGCGGCAGGGAGGGCTGTTCTACATGTTCGCGATTCGGCTAGTGCCGATCATGCCCTACGGCTTGGTGAACTTTGCGGCTGGGCTCACCTCAGTCAGTTTCAAAGACTACCTGTTAGGCACGACGATTGGCACGGTGCCCAGCGTTCTGCCCTTTGTACTGTTGGGCAGTTCCAGCCTGGAAGTATTCAAAACCGGAGATGTGTTTCCGCTGGTGGCAGCCCTGGCTATGACTGGCATATTAGTAGCGGGCTCTACCTGGTATCGACGACGACGGATGTTCCCAACCCAGGCTCAAGAGCAACTGGACCGCGCCAGATTGTCAGACTTACCAACGCCCGACCCAGGTCGTGAACCATGAAGCCGCAATACTCCTTTATTGTGCCGATTTATAACGAGCAGGAGAACATTCCAGAGCTGTATCGCCGCATCAGTGCAGTGATGGATCGGATGGACGGCCCAACCGAGTTACTTCTGATCAACGACGGCAGCCGGGATGCCTCACTGTCTATGCTGCGCGAGCTACGGGAGAAAGACGAGCGAGTCTGCTATCTCAGTTTTGCCCGTAACTTCGGTCATCAAATTGCAGTGACAGCAGGACTGAATTTCTCTCGGGGCCAAGTCATTGCAATCCTGGACGCTGATTTACAGGACCCACCGGAGTTGATTCCAGACATGGTGGAAAAGTGGCGCCAGGGCTATCAGGTCATCTATGCTCAGCGCATCCAACGCCGTCAAGAGAGCTGGTTCAAGCGGTTCACAGCCTACGCCTTCTATCGAATTCTCAAGCGTCTAGCAGATGTGGATATCCCCACAGACACCGGGGATTTCTGCTTAATGGATCGGCAGGTGGTGGATGCGCTTAACGTGATGCCAGAGCGAAATCGCTATATTCGCGGACTTCGCTCATGGATTGGTTTCCGTCAAACTGCGATTCGTTTTGAGCGTGACCCGCGATTTGCAGGCGAGGTCAAATATACCTTTCGCAAATCGTTCGCCTTGGCCGTTAATGGTTTGGTGTCTTTCTCCAAGGTCCCCCTGCGTCTCTCAACCTATGTAGGTCTCTTGTCTGCTACTGCCGCTATTTTAATGGCCCTGCTGGTGCTCTACTGGCGGTTATTTCAACCTGGCTCTCCCATCAATGGCTTTGCCACCATTGCCATTGCAATTCTCTTTTTGGGAGCCGTGCAATTGGTCAGTATTGGCATTTTAGGCGAATATATTGGGCGAATTTATGAAGAAGTTAAAGGCCGACCTCTGTATACTTTGGCCGAAGTGGGAGGTTTCACTCCAGCTCCGGGCAATACAGACAATGGCAACCATTTAAGAACGACGCCTTACGTTGATTCGCAGCCTCATTAAGCTTGTTAAATTGCTACGCCAGTCAAACAAAATCAGTACAAATGTAGGTTCTAGAGATGCTCAGGCTCCCATCTATACAAGGCAAGTCAAAGGCTTGGGGATTTCATTCGACCTGGCTACAGTATTTCATTATCGTTGTGCTGGTGCTGGGCGTATTTTTCCGGTTTGTCAATATTGACCATAAGGTTTACTGGAAAGACGAAGCTTACACTTCACTACGCATTTCTGGCTACACCAAAGCTCAGTTTATCCAGCAGATGTTTGACGGGCGCGAACTCGGTCTGGAGGAACTCCGGAAGTACCAACGCCCTAACCCTGAGCTAGGGCTGGACGCCACAATCAAATCCCTAGCGACTGATGCGCCCCAGCACTCGCCGCTCTACTTCTCGCTCGCTCGCTTTGGTATGCAGTGGTTCGGTGATTCCATTGCTATCCCTAGGGGTTTGTCAGCCCTGTTTAGCCTGTTGGTATTTCCTTGCCTCTACTGGTTATGTGTAGAGCTGTTTGAGTCTTCGACCATCGGTTGGGTTGCAATGGCTTTAATGGCGGTTTCGCCATTTCAGGTGTTGTATGCCCAAGAAGCTCGTCAGTACAGCTTGTGGGCTGCGGTGACGCTGCTGTCGAGTACGCTTTTACTGCGGGCATTACGTCTTAAAACTAAGACCAGTTGGGCACTGTACGCAGTCAGTGTAGCTTTGGGGCTCTACACCTATCTATTTGCGGCTCTAGTAACAGCAGCGCATGGCTTATATGTGCTGATCCAGGAGCGCTTTCGTCTTAGCAAAACGGTGCTGGCTTACGCACTGGCAACCATTGTCAGTGGGTTAAGCTTCATTCCCTGGGTGTTGGTGATTCTGGACAATTCGTCTCGCATCCGGAGCAACACAGCCTGGCTCAAAAGCGATTTACCTCTGCTTTCCCTGCTGAAGCTTTGGGCACGCAATATTAGCTACGCCTTTTTTGATATTCAGTTTGGCTATGACGACCCATTCGTCTATATGATCCCACCGATTCTGTTATTGGTGGGCTATGCATTCTATTTTCTCTGCCGCAAAGCTCCAACTCACATTTGGCTCTTTGTTTTGCTTCTGGCTGTCGTGCCTGCCCTGCCTCTGGCACTACCCGACTTGCTGTCTGGAGGCTTGCGTTCGATCACCGGGCGCTATCTAATCCCATCCTATTTGGGCATTCAACTGGCAGTAGCCTACTTACTAGGACGGCAAGTTAGCTCGCCCTCACTCAAGCCACAGCAACAAAAACTTTGGCAGTTGGTGTTGGCTCTGGTGATCTCTGGCGGTGTCATTTCCTGTGCGATTAGCTCCCAGGCGGAAACCTGGTGGACCAAGTCTGCCAGCTATTATGATCCAGCAGTTGCTCACATGATCAACAAAGCCGAGCGTCCCCTAGTCATTAGCAGCGACAACACCAACGTCAATGTTCTGTCACTCAGCTATCTTCTAGATCCAAAGGTACGGCTCATTCTAGTTAGGGAACCAAATTTGCCGACAACGATTCCGAGCGGCTTTAGCAATGTTTTTCTCTACAATATTTCTCCCGAGCTTCGTCGGGAATTTGAGCAAGAGCCTACTTACCAAAGCTATAAAGTCGAGCGCCGTTACTCATCCAAGCCCACACAACTTTGGGAGCTGGTGAAGCAATAGACGCTGCGGTTGTTTCTCAATGTCTGAGAAGTATCGGGACTAGATTCTGCCCGGTTGGCTAATTTTTTTGGAGCTACAGTGTTGGGGGAAGGCATTCAATGAAGCTATCTGTGGGTTCCTGGGCACAAAGCAGCGATTCTGAACGCAGTGTCGACCGCAAGCTGATTGTCGGAATTTTCTTACTCTCATTTGCGCTAAACGTGATTGCCATTCAGGTGCCCATTAACCCCGATGAGGGCACTTGGGTTGGCAACGGCATTCTCTTCATCAAACGGCTATTTGAAGGGGATTTTGCCAAAACCTTTCTACTGCAACACCCTGGTGTCACCAACATGTGGCTCCATGGCAGCAGCATCGGTGTGTATTGCTGGTTACAGCAGTGGTTTGCAGCTGTACCTGTAGATCAGTCGCCATCACTTTTAGCTTGTGGTCAGATCGACAATGGCACTCACGCTTTCCCCTTAAGCTTCTACACGGCAGTCCGCATAGCGCAAGCAATTGTAACCTCGGGTTGTTTGGTTGCCCTATACCTGTTAGCGCGAGGGCTATTAGGACGGCCTGTGGCCTTAATAGGTACAGGGTTGCTGGTGCTAGAGCCCCTGTTTCTTAGCTATCAGAGATTGACTGTCACTGACGCTTTGCAGATCGACCTCAGCACGGTGGCACTATTCCTGCTACTGCTCTACTTGCGGGGCAATCGCAGTGGTGGAACTGATCGTCGTCTGTTGCTCGGATCAGGCGTACTGATGGGCTTAGCCGCAATCAGCAAAGTACCGGCCCTATTCGCCCTACCCGCCGTCGTGGCCTGGGTCGTGCTGATCGAACTAGGAGCTTGGCGCCAAAGCTTTGCCCAGCGAGGCTGGCTGCATCAGGCTATTGATTTAGCTCTCTGGGGAGCCGCGCTGCTAGTAGCCATCTTGGTAGCTTGGCCAGCAGCCTGGGCTGATCCTCTCTGGACCCTGCAACGCATGTATGGTGGCCTACGAGCAGAGTCAGGCCGAGGCTCTCTGTTCTTTTTAGGACAGCTGACCCAATCCCCAGGGCCGCTATTTTACCCGCTGGTGCTGGCTTACCGGCTTTCACCCGTGACCCAAATTGGGCTGTTGGCCTGCTTGGTTACAGTGCTCGTACCTCGCTGGCGACGTCGTTTGAGCCATGTTCCTGAACTGGCCGCCTTAGGGTTACTAGCTCTGTTCATTCTGCTTGTAATCTCAGCGACGGCCAGCAAAATCGACCGCTACGTGCTGCCTGCCTTCCCCCCCCTGGCTTGCCTGGCGGCAGTGGGATGGCAGCAGATCGCATTGGGTTTAACGTCTCTCTGGCAGCGTCGCAATCGCGAGGGCACCAGTCGTGGCTCAGTCTTCCAGGGTCCTCTGGCTGTGTTGGCCCTGCTACTGGTGCAGTTGGCCGTGCTGGTGCCCCATTACCCTTACTATTTGACTTACTTCAATCCACTACTGGGCGGTATTCGAACTGCGCAAAACTTGCTGATGGTGGGTCAGGGTGAGGGCTTAGATGTAGCAGCAAATTGGCTCAACCAGCAGCCTCAGGCAAAAGAAATGACGGTTGCCAGCTGGTACCTACCCTCGTTCGCGCCTTTTTTCCACGGCACCAGTGTCTCGGTCGACAAGCAAGATAGCACTGACGCCCCGGCTTGGACTCAGGCCCAGCGGGTGGTGCTCTATGTCAACCAGTTTCAGCGGCAATTGCCTAGTCCCAAAATGCTCGGTTATTTTGCAGCCCAATCACCCCTACACACAGTCCGGCTGCATGGTGTGGACTACGCTCAAATTTATCCAGGGCCTGTGCCTCTGTCTGATGAACTTGCCAAACTGTCGATTCCCTCAACTGCCAAGTTTGGCAATGCAGTTAGCCTCTTAGGCTATGAGGTGAGCAACCCTCAGGTTCAAGCAGGCCAAAAGTGGGGGATCAGCCTTTACTGGCAAGTTCTGGATACGCTGCCTTCGGAGGCTAACCTTTCATTGGGTTTACGGACAGGCTCAGACCAGGTCATTCAGGAAGACAAGACTGGTTTAGTGGGTGGTTACTTACCCACACAGCAGTTGTCCAAGGGCACGGTCGTGCGCGATGTTCATTGGCTAATCGTGCCACCGGAAACAGCCATCGGCCCTTACCAAATTGCCGTGGAGTGGGTTTCGCCTAAACAACCTCTAAAAGTGGAAGGTGCGATCCATCCCCACTCAGAAACGCGGGCATTGGTTGGCACGGTAGAGGTCATCCGGAGTTGATGTCTGCATGGATCGGCTCTAAGTGGCCTTGAAAAAGAGCCAAGGGATTGAAGCGAATGAGTCAAGCGCAAGGAATAGACAGTTGATGAAGCGATCGATGACCTCCCCGAGGCAGCAGACCAGACCCGAAATATGGCTGCTAGTAGGGATTTTTCTTGGCTCGCTGCTTCTGCGCGTCCTTGCCAGCCAGGTGCCCATCAATGTAGATGAAGTGAAGTGGATGCACCGGGGTTTGGGCTTTCTGGGGGAACTGGTCGACCGCAACTTAGCAGGCACCTACTTTCAGCATCATCCTGGCGTCACCACTATGTGGCTCAACGGCATTAGCCTGATGGCGCATTGCCTATTGCGCGAGTGGTTCCCGACCGCGCTTCAACTCGACCAAACGGGCTCGCTGCAAGCCTGCGCTCAGTTGCTAAAAGCCGCTCCAGCTTTGCCGGTGGAATCCTATGTGCTGGTTCGAGTTGCCCAAGCGGTCATTACCTCGGCCTGCATGGTCTTCCTATACGTACTAGCGCGGCAGCTCCTAGGACAGACAGTGGCATTGCTGGCCTTGGTACTGCTAAATCTGGAACCATTTTTCCTGTCCTACCAGCGGCTGCTGACCACCGATGCCTTCCAAACCGATTTCACGATCCTGGCGCTGTTGCTGCTGCTACTCTATTTGCGAGGCAATGGCGATCGCCGACCGCTGGTGGGATCCGGCGTTTTTATGGGACTGGCAGCGGCCACCAAAACACCATCCCTGGCAGTCCTACCAGCCATCACCGCGTGGCTAGTCCTGATTGAAGTCGGTGCTTGGCGCCGCAGCTTTCCTCAACGCGGCTGGCTGCGGCAAGCATTGGACTTGGCCCTATGGGGGGTCGTCATTGTGGCAACCGTTTTTGTAATTTGGCCAGCCTTGTGGGTGGCACCGATACAAACGGTGACCCAATTGCTCAGCGATTTGCAGTCTGAAACCGAGCGGGGCTATCTCTTTTTCTGGGGACAAGTCACAGAATCGCCAGGTCCCCTGTTCTATCCGGTACTGCTGGCCTATCGGCTCTCACCCGTACTAGAGCTTGGGCTTGTCTTCTGCCTGATCGCCTTGTTGACACCCCGCTTACGACGGTCGCTATCCCAGGTTCCAGAGTACCTGGCGCTAGCGCTGGTGCCTTGCTTTATTCTGCTCGTGTTCTCAGCCATTGATAGCAAAATCGACCGTTACGTGATGCCCATGCTGCCCTTCCTGGCATTGCTCTCAGCGGTAGGCTGGCAGCAAGCGAGCCAGTGGCTTACCCCTTGGACGAAGCCGCTCTGGGAAGGTCGCGGCTCTCTGCTGGCAAAAGGTTTTCATAGCCAAACTAGCTCGCTAGTCCTGGTGCTGCTATTGGCGCAACTGGCGGTCGTATTGCCGCATTATCCCTACTACCTGACCTACTACAATCCTTTGTTGGGCGGTGCGCCCGTGGCTCAGCGGTTGTTGATGCTGGGGAACGGGGAGGGCTTAGATTTGGCCGCAAGCTGGCTGAATCAGCAGCCAAATGCCAAAACCATTACCGCTGCCAGTTGGTACTTGCCCTCATTTGCCCCTTATTTCCAAGGCAAGTCGGTTGAGATTAACAAGCTTGTAACCGCTGGAAAAAACAACTTCGTCAATCAGCCCCGCTGGTGGGAGAAGGTGCAGCGGATTGTCTTATACATCAACCAACACCAGCGACAACTGCCTGATCCCAAAATTTTGGCTTACTTCGCAGCGCAGCAACCCCTGCACACCGTGCAGTTACACGGAGTTGACTACGCTCAAATTTATTCGGGTCCAGCTGTTTTGCCGGAAGAAGAGGCAAGCCTAGCGAATACTCAAGCAGTCACTTTCGGCGAGCAGGTTCGCCTGCTCGGCCATAAAGTAGAGAGCCCTCAAGTACGCAACGGTAGTGATTTAGTTGTCACGCTTTATTGGCAATTCCTAGAGCCTGTGCCAGCGGACACTGCAATCGTACTGAGTTTGCAAGATACTAAGGGAGTTCCTAGAGACCGTTCGACTGCGCCTCCCCTAGCGGGTCTTCTACCTCTGGAACAAATCGCTCCAGGCACAGTCTTACGGGATAGCCAACGGCTAAGCGTACCTTCAGACACACCCATCGGACGTTATCGCCTTCAAGTCGGTTGGACGGTAGCTGGTCGTGATTTAACCATTCAGAACGGCTCGGACCAGACCCAGCGTGATCAGGCAATCCTAGGTGAAATTGAGGTAACACCGTCCTAGCTTCAAGACAAAAACAACTGAATTATTCCAATTACTAAGGCTAGAGCCCTGCCCCTGGCTCGATGACTCGCTGCGATGAGCTGCAGTTATGTCCAAGCGCTGATTGTGAAACCGGTTCAATGGTTGATTATTGATCAGACTTCACACGCTTGAGGTTGACGCTGCGATCAGAACACTCAGTTACAGAAGGGCGCAGATGGAAACGCTAGTATCAGTCATTATTCCTTGCTTTAATGCGCAGAAATGGCTGGCAGAGGCAATTGATAGTTGTCTCGCGCAGTCCTACGCTAGGGTCGAGGTCATTGTCATCGATGATGGTTCGACCGATCGCTGCCCAGAGATCCTCAAGGGCTATGGCAAGCGCATTATCTGGGAGACCGGACCGCGTAGAGGTGGTAACTATGCTCGCAATCGAGGCTTCTCCCTGGCCAAGGGCGACTATATTCAGTACCTGGACGCCGACGATTTTCTGCTGCCGCAGAAAATCGAGCACCAAGTGCGCTTTCTAGAAACGACTGATGCCGATGCTGTGTATGGTGATTGGCGACACCTGCATCACCGCGGCAACAGCAAACCAGAGCTGGGACCAGTTGAAGTTTCTGGTGCTCAGGACGATATTTTAGAGTCACTTCTCCGCGATTGGTGGGCATCTTTGAATGCCTATCTCTTCCGCAGAAGCGTCATTGAACAAAGTGGCGGTTGGGATGAAGCCTTGAAAGTCGGCCAGGACCGGGACTTCTTCATCTCTTTAGCACTGAAAGGGGTGAGCTACGCTTATCAGCCCGGCTGTTATGCCATTTATCGCAGGTACGGCAATGTCACGGTCTCTACTGCCAACAAAGTGCTTTGGCTGGAAAATCATTGGCGGGTGCTAGCGAAAGCAGAAGCACAATTGAGCCAACAGGATAAACTTTCAGTTCGCTATCGACGGGCAATGGCGGAGTCCTATTTCTCGATGGTGCGCTATTGTCACGATCACATCACACATGAACATCGTCTGCGTTTGCTCAAGAAAGTGGTTGACCTAGACCCTGAATTTCGGGCTGAAGATAATCGCTCCCTCCCTTATAATCTGATCGAGAGTGCACTAGGCTTTTTAGCTGCACAAAGGCTACACAGCTACCGTAGACAAATCGTTCTACAGCTTCGGCAATTACAAGAAAAACCGGCTAGGGCACCTGCAATTCGTAGATCGCAACCGGTTCATCCTTACCCCTAATCTTCACGCATTGGCTAACTAGCCGCAGTTGAAAGGCATCCGGATGACGCAGTGCCGCAACCACAGGTTCAGTCACAAGAATTTGACAGTGATAGTCCTTAGTCAGGCGCTCGACTCGTGAAGCCAGATTCACTGGGTCACCAATCACGGTGGATTCAATCCGCGAAGTAAAGCCGACTGTGCCCATCACAACTTCACCACGGTGAATGCCAATACCAATATCAATTTGTGGCAAACCCTGGTGAAGCCGCTCAGCGTTGAATTGAGTCAGGGTACGACGCAGGGCCAGAGCTGCCTGCAAAACTCCATCAGTGGCTTCATCATCAAATAGAGCCATGATGGCATCGCCAATGTATTTGTCAATGAATCCATTGGCTTCGTTGATCACTTGGCCCATGCAAGCGAGATAGGCATTGAGAAATTGAAAGATTTCACTGGGGGTCAATTTCTCAGAGAGGCTGGTGTAGCCTCGAATATCTGTGAATAAAATCGAAATTTGACGTGTAACTGCGACACCAACCTGAATTTGCTCAATTCCCTCTGGCGCAATCACGGAAAGAAATTTCTCGGGCACGAACCGCTCAAAAGATTCCAGAGTTTTTTGCAACTTGCTGAAGGAAGCCTGAAGCGCTGCTGACATTTCGTTGAAGGATGTAGCTAGAGCGCCAATTTCATCAGCCCGTTGCAAATTGGCGCGATGGTGCAGATCGCCGCTGGCAATTTTGGCCGCGCTGCTTTGCAAATGGCGAACCGGCTCACTGAGATGTCGAGCTAGCAGATAGGCACTGAGCAAACCAAACATCAAACCAAATGCCCCGACGAGCAGTGCCTTTTGTACTGCCAGCGCCACAGCTCGATCTACCTGTCGCAGTGAGATGCCCACACGCAACGTCCCGAGCTTTCCACCAGTAGCAAGGTGAATAGCGGAGGCAACTTCGATGACCCGTTCGCCGCGTTGAGCCCGTTGGTGATTGGGTGGAAAGATAATATCGCGCAGGATAAACGTTTCGGCAGTGTGAGGTTTTTCCAAAGCCGCAAGCGCAGCCTCCGTTACCCCAATTGGCACCAGGTTAGGAACGTACTGCTCCTGAAACTCACTGGGCGAGGCAGCAACAATTTGGTTGTCTAACTTCGCATCGGACACCAGTATGTAAACGAAGTCCGGATTGTCGCGTAGTAGCAAGTCGAGATTGACGCGAATCGCACTCCAGTTTTGCTCATTGAGATCGCCACTCGATGTCTGCGACAGCAGCAGGGCAAAGGACTGAGCCTGGGCCCGCTTTTGCTCCTGATAGAAGTCGCGCTCATTGGTCGCCCAGAGCCACACCACAGCAGAGACAATCGTGACGATGACCAGGGTGGTGCTGGTCATAATCTGAGTGCGGATGGAGCTAAATTGCCAAGGTTTTAGGGGCCAAGGTTTTAGAAGCCAGCGTCTTAGGGGCTGGGGCTTTGCTGTCTGTTTCATCGCCCAGGCACCTCTAGTTCTTCAACAAAAGTCATCCAGCCCTTAACCCCGTTCTGGCTAACACAGTGGTGGGGTAGAGCGAGGGTTACGGGCCCCCCCAAGCGAGCCGGGATTGGCTGCCGGTCATCGCCCCAGTGAGTCGCAAGCAGCAGGTCACAACGGTTCACCGCATCAGCGCTGAGTGTGACGGGCTGGGTGAGGTCGCGATCAACCGCTGCTTTTCCCCGAACCACCACGTGTTGACTGGCTTGCAAGCTCACGCCTGCCGCAGCTAGCAGATCGCGCAAGCGCACACCTTGGAGTTTGACCTTGCCAACCGGCCAGCCCAGGCGATACTCAACCGCTTCTTCAAGGCTGGTTTGGGGCAGTTTGGCTAAGGCACTGGCCTCAAAGCGGTACTCCTGCTGGTTCGCTTTAAGCCGCAGTTGGATAGGCTCGGTCCCGACAATAACGTGCGTGACATAGTAGGACCAGAATTTATCGCTGTAGACCTGCTCCAACTGCGGATATTGACGGTAGGGAAACACCAGAAAGACGGGGCCACCCTGGTTGCGTTGGATAAACTGGCCGTTGCGCTTAAGAGCAAGCGTAATCGGATAGCGCTGCAAATCATCCAGATTGACGGTGGAGCGAAAGGCATCGAAGGTCACAAAGGTCACCTCTTGTACGCCAGGTTTCACCCCCACTTGCTTGAGCAGATCTGCCACACCAATGCCCTGAAAGTCCAGCACAGCGTTTAGCTCTGTGGGATTCAAGGGCGATTGAGTCAGTACGCGACTGGTCGCCAGCGATTGTAGTTGTTGCCACGTGAGCGTGACTGGCGTTTGCCTCAACGTCTGTCCTGTAACCAACAAGCGCCAGGACTGAGTTTGGGTCTGTGGGTTATGGAGATGGGCTGCCGCCAAAGTGGCATTGCGCATCAGAGCTTCTTGCTGCCAAGTCGCTAATTGAACTTCAGTCGGCTGTTGCCTGCACCCCTGTAGACTCCCTGCCAAGGCCAAAATGCCAGCAGCAAGCAAAGGGACTCTGAGCCTAAGACAACTTGATGCAGTTAGCATGCTTGTAGCCAACACATTATGAGAATAGCCTTGTGCTCCCTCTAGGGCTCTAACCACTGATCGCCAAGTAATGCCAGGAGTCACTGTTGCCATTTCCACTGATGTTTAGCGTCAGTAATTGAGCCAGTTTCTCCGCTTTATTTCGATTATTTTGTTGGTAATCGCAAACATGAATATCAACTGAGATTTTGCCCTTCTCTGGCCAGAAGTGAAGAGCAATATGCGACTCCTCTAATAGAACGACGGCTGAAATTCCTTGAGGTTCGAAGGTGAACGCTAGTTCGCCCACTGCTTTTAGCCCAACGTTTTGAACCGAGTCTTTCAAGAAACTCAAAAACTCAGTTTCTGTCCATTCAAAGATTTCTGGTGCAGCAGTAAGGACTGCCGAGAGGTGATGGGACTTCAGACCAGAACTAGAATTAAGGCTCGGGTTAGACACCATAAACTCTGCGTCCATCTCCCGGCAAAATAGTGAGCAGAGTAGGGGAAATCCGTTCGCCCGCAGTCACCTCAACCTTGCCATCCCAGACTTCGACCGAGAGCACTTTATTGCCAGGCCCGTTGTAGTCGAAATACTGGCAGCGCTGGGCCTTGCGATTAAGGGTTTTGCTGGAGGGGGTCATCTTAGCAGAGCCTGCTTCTCTACAGGTATAAGCTTCACCGCCAAAAGTTAGTTTCTGTGGGGGTGTACTGCTAATTTCCAAATCCGAGATCGGTTCTAACCAGCAGACTTCAAGCTGGTCATCTTCTTCGACTGAGAGCCAACAAACTTGCTCACCCTCTTGCAGTAGATATTCCAGCCATTGATAGCCATTGCTGTCATAGGTGAGCCGTCCTTCGACGACCCAATCACCGCCCAAATATTGCACAAAGTCGCCTAGTTGCAGATCGAAAATGGAGCGTTCTACTGATGCAACTAGAGGAGCGCTGCTCGGTTTCAGAGCCTGACTTTGCCGCTGCTGAACCAGTAATACAATGCCCAGGCAAACCAGTAGACCAATACCCAGCCAGATTAATACCAGCACAGTAGAACCCTCTCGTTACTGATAAGCTGCCCAACGCGGGTCATCTTGATAACGCACAATTATTGGATAAGCAAGTCGATTAACCTCAACTGGACCGATTTCGATATCGCCAGGCAGTTGGAATAACTGAGCTAGCATCGGCTGACGCAAGAAACGCGTTGCCACCGGCAGTTGCAGCGTGGTTGGCGTGATTGGGGTACGGGAGGCCAGCACAAAGCCCCAAGGTCCAAAACTGGGCACATCAATTACATAAGGCTGCACGGCCAGACCTACAGCCTGGAGCGTAGCCGCAATGCAAGCAAAGGCACGGGGCGCAAAGAACGGACTCGAAGCCTGAGTTACTAACACACCACCAGCCGCCAAGCGAGGCAGCAGACGTTGATAAAAGCCCTCGGCATAAAGTTTGGCAATTGTCTCCCGGTCTGGATCCGGGAAATCGGCAATGATCACGTCGAAGCGTTCATCTAGAGCGGGAGCCGCTACAAAGGCATCCGCCTGTTGAACCTCCACCCGAGGGTCTACTAGGGCACCAGCATTGACCCGGGTTAGAAAGGGATGGCGACGGGCCAAGTTCACGACCGCCTGGTCGAGGTCAATCAGCAGCACCCGTTCGACCTCCGGCCACTTCAGCACCTCGCGTAGCGCCAAGCCGTCCCCCGCCCCCAGTAGCAAGACCCGCCGTCGGGTTGAACTGGCACTCATGGCTGGATGCACTAATGCCTCGTGATAGCGGTACTCATCCAGAGTTGAAAACTGTAAGTCGCCATCCAGAAACAACCGTACATCCGCACCCTGCCGAGTTAGAACAATGCGCTGATAGGGTGACTGAATGCGGGCAATAATCGGCGCGTTGTATTGGGTATTTTCCAGACGGTCGCCCAACGAAGTTGCCACCGGTGCAAAGGCACACAAGCCCAAGCCCAGCACCAGACCCCAGTAGCTCCAAGCGCGAACTTTGGGCTCAGACTGAGCAAAAGCTCGTCCTAAGGCAAAGACCATGAAGGCAGGCAAGGCCCCAATTACTGCGGCTGAAGGAAACAAGCCCAGAACCGGTAATAGCAACACCGGAAAGGCCAAAGACCCCAACAGTGCCCCCAGGTAATCGAGCGCTAGTACCCCGGATAGAGCATCGCGCACGCCCTCATCCTGCTCCAGTAGCCGGGTCAGGAGAGGCACCTCCAAGCCAGCCAGGGTACCCAGCAGTCCAGTCACCAACACCAAACCCAGCCACAGGGGACCACTGACCACAAACAAGGCGAACAGGCCCAAGGGCAAGAAGACAATGAGTGGGGCGATCAGCAGCTCAATTTGCACAAAGGCCAATAACAACTGCTGCTGTTGTTGGGCTGGTTCGCCTTGGTCACCAATAAAGCGGCTGAAGTAAGCGCCAATCCCCATCGCCGCTAAAAAGCCTCCCACCGCTACCCCATAAGCGAGGGCCTGATTGCCGACAAGATAGCTGGCTAGCGTCCCTAGCAGTAACTCAGCAGCCAAAGCGCAACCGGAACAGATCGCGGTGGCCGTCAGCAATAGCAGGCGTTGACTGCGGCTCAAGGGTTGGAATGAACTGACCTCAGTCAGTAGGTCTAGGGTCATTATTTGCCAGCCCCCGGTCCACCGCCACGAAAACTGCTGTAAGCCGTACGGGAGGGCAAGGGTTGCCAGGTTTGGTTGCGATAGTACCCGGATAACTCAGTGCCGTGGCGTGACCAATAGAGCGGTTGTTGTTCCTGGCGCAGATTAAGGGCTGAGGGTTGAAAGTAGCCAGCCAGGATAGTGAGCAGCGCAAGGATTAGGGCAGCAA
Source organism: Leptolyngbya sp. FACHB-261 (assembly GCF_014696065.1). NCBI lineage: Bacteria > Bacillati > Cyanobacteriota > Cyanophyceae > Leptolyngbyales > Leptolyngbyaceae > Leptolyngbya > Leptolyngbya sp. FACHB-261. The sequence goes on from NZ_JACJPL010000027.1 coordinate 654,303, forward strand.
TTGCCAGAAATTGAGTGAGCATCGCTCGATCTTTCTCGCAGTAGGATCTTTCTCGAAGCAGGTAGCCGCGTGAACAGCCGGGTTAGTTGTAGAGTCTTCCCGCTTAGGTCCAGCGAACCTGACTAACCTCAACATTTCTCAGCGTGCGAGCCCCCTCACTCACCCGCAAGCAGGTGGAGTCCACAGAGGCATCGGGTGTGACCTCGACCGCAAACCGATAGGAACTGCGTGGTTCTAGCATCAGCAAGGTTTCAAACTGAGCCGTTGCCTTCTCGACGGTGCCTTTGTCATTGCGGTGAAAGCGCAACCGCACCCAGTCAGTTTGCTGATGCACCGGATCGCCATTACGATTGCTTACGACCAGCGCCACTTGCAATCGTTGAGGAGCCGTGTCATCAGCAGCAATTGCAACTACAACCTTCACCAAATTGTTAGGGCCACCTACCACTGCCCGTTCACCAATGTCGCTGAAAGGCATCGTCTTGGCAATAACGCCCTTACCTGAACCGAGGACACTCAGGTAAGCTAATGCCGCTAGACTGCCAGAGCCCAACAATCCAGCCCATAAGTAACGGCCATCAACAACGCCGTTGCGCACTGTGATCTCAAACGGCACGGGCTGGTCGAGTTCCTGTCCTGCCGTATCGCCATATTCAAGGACATCAACCACAATGCTGACAGTTTCTGATTGAGCGCTGCGTACATCCAGCCCGCCCCATAGGTCGTCTTCTTGCCAGCTACCCGACTCGCCCTCCTCCTGCCAGGTGCCTGACTCACTCCAAGCTTGCTTGAGGCCACTAGCCAGAACCTTGCCCTGAGAATCTTGTAACTGAATTTCGTAAGTTACCCACTGGTTGCTCGGCAAAACGGCCTTTACCTCAATGCGCAACGCTCCCAGAGTTGCCCTTTGAAGGACCAGAGGTTGCAGCCTAGCGGGTTCGCCCTCGCTCACCTGCACCTGCGTTGACACCAGGGTTTTGGCAAAGGAACCAGAAATTAGCAAGGCTAGAAGCACCAGCACAGTCACCACCAGCGCAATATGGGGCCACAGGTCAATAAAGCGCCCGGTGCGCTGAGTTTGGACGTCGATGCTCATGGCCCTTCTCGCAGCTAGCGACTCAGATTCCTATCAATCTAGCCAGCCTATATTAGCTGTTTAGCCTCTTGTTTTCAGACTTGACAAAGTGCCTGGTTAACGCCTAATCATGGCTTGACTACAGAAGAATTGGAAGCCAACACCATGATTTTGCCAACGTTACAAAAAGTTTCTGAGACGATCGGCTGGACCGTGATTGGCATTCTGTTGCTGTATGGTGGGGTGCGCCTGTTTGACCTCATTGACCCCATCGATTACCGTGAAGAGATCCGCAAAGGTAATCTTGCCGCTGGCATCATCATGGCTGCCCTGATCACAGGTTTAGCCGCCATTGTAATTGCGGTAATTTTGAGTTGAGACAGTTGAGTTGAGGCAGTCTCTAAGGAAGTAGCCACCCTCAAAAAACACTCTACTCAAAAAAATCCCATGCCAAAGTAATCAAAGGCAAACTCCATTAAGTTTGCTGCGGTTCTTTGAATTTCTATTCTTTGAATTTCTTTGAATTCAATAGGCTGAAAATTGGGCTAACAGGATCGAGGATTGAGCCAGCCAACAGTCAAACCAGTCAATAGTTAGCTGCTCAGTTTAATTCCTGCTCTCACTGTCGCCCAATCTAAATGGCCCGATTCAAGTTCGATGCACCCAACTACGCCGAAGCTTGCGCCGCTTCAGCGTGCTCAACGGTAAAGGTAACTTCCTGTCCAAAGGTCAGTTCCAGGGTATGGCCATCTGGGTCGGCGACGAAGGCCCAGTAGCCAATCGGTGCGCCGGCATCGGCAGGTCCATCGCGCAGGCAACCCTCCTGACGAGCTTGTTCACAGAGCCGATCCACTGCTTCCCGGCTTTCGCAGGCCACACCTAGATGGGCAGGCGGTAGGATTTGATGTTCAACTTCAGGTTTTTGCAGCAGCACAATCACGAAGGGACGGGTCTGGTCGGTAATCCAGGCCACTTCATCACCGGTTTCCTCTTTGCGTCGGTGAACGACCTGCATCCGCGCATATCTTGCATAGAAATCAATGGTGGCATCGAGATTGGTGACCGGTATCGCCACATGGGTCAGGCCCAGATCAGACATTACAAAGGCTCCTTTTAAAGGGGTTTGTTGCTCCTACAACCCACTGTGCCTGCTCTGCTTTTGCGCGTGGTCTGTCAGGAGACGCAACTTTTAGGTCTTTCCCGCTGCCACTGGGAACTGAGTACGCTAGGGACAGAAATCAATGCACGACCCAACTCCCACCTCAATCCACATCCCCTCAACCCACCAGTTTAGGAGCCAATCACTGTGGTCAAAGCAGCAGACCCCCTTGAAGAAGCGCTCGCTCAGCTCAAGCGAGAATTGCAAACTCAATTGAGCGAAGCAGAATTAGCCCAGGTTGAACTGGAGCCAGGACGATCAAAAAAGAATTTAAAGATCTAGAAGACTTTGAAGATTTTGCCAATGACTGTATGTTTTTCGAATCATACCCAGACCAGAGCATTGCCTTGCTTTGTCCTGGTGGGGCAATAGTGCAAGTGTTGAAGGCAGAACAAGCTGAAGTGTTTCGACTGCGTTTAAGTGAGTTAATTGATAAGCTCAGGCAGGGCAATCAACTCAAAAGCCTACTCAAAGCAGTAAATGAACTAGCCTACGAATTTGCCAGTATCTAGCACTCTTTGAGATTGTGAAACCAAGCTCTAAAGTCAAGCTCTAAAGTCTAGACAGAGCCAACTAGAATTCAGGGTCTTCAGGATTGATCATGAAGTTTGCAATTCTAAAGTACGCGCTTCCAAAGCAATTGCAAATACATACTGAAAGACATCTAAAATTGTGAGCTGGTTGCTACACTACGCTTGATTCCAGCGTTACCTACTGCCAATCGACATGAAAGCAATCCGGGTGCGAGAGTTTGGCGGACCAGAGGTTCTGCAATTAGAAGACGTTCCCGATCTGCAACCGGGTCCAGGTCAAGTTGTTGTGCGAGTTCATGCCATTGGGGTCAACCCGGTTGATACCTACATTCGTTCTGGTATTAACTACAGCACCAAGCTTCCTTACACGCCTGGTACAGATGCAGCAGGTGTGATCGAAGCGGTAGGTGCAGTGAGCCGCCTGAGTACGGGCGACCGAGTTTACACAGCCAAAACTCTCAGCGGCGCTTATGCAGAACTCACTCTCTGCGACCAAGCTCAGGTCCACCGATTACCCAGTCAGCTTTCCTTCGCCCAGGGGGCAGCCATCAATGTCCCTTACGCCACTGCTTATCGGGCTCTGTTTCAACGCGCCAAAGCTGTTCCAGGCGAGGTGGTGTTGGTGCATGGAGCTAGTGGTGGCGTTGGCATTGCAGCGGTACAGCTTGCCCGCGCTGCGGGTCTCACCGTTATTGGCACAGGTGGCAGTGAGCAGGGACGGCGATTAGTGACCGAGCAGGGAGCCCAACAGGTCTTGGATCACCACGACCCAACCTACCTGGAGCAGGTGTTGGCCTTGACGGAGCAGCGGGGCGTAGATGTCATTCTGGAAATGCTGGCCAATGTCAACCTGGACAAGGACTTGGGATTGCTGGCTCCCGGCGGCAGGGTTGTGGTGATTGGCAACCGAGGTCGCATCGAAATCGACCCAAGAGCAGCCATGAGTCGCGATGCCAGCATCTTGGGCATGAGCTTGTTCAATGCATCTGAGCGGGAGTTTGCCAGTCTCTATGCCGCTCTAGCAGTTGGCTTAGAAAACGGTACGCTGCGCCCGATTGTTAGACAAGAAATTCCTTTGGCAGAAGCGCCTCGCGCCCATCAAGCGGTCCTAGAAGCTGGCGCATACGGCAAGATAGTTTTGATTCCCTAAACTAGGCCAGTTACTAAGTAATGCGGTTGGACAAAACTTAAGTTGAGTGAATTTGTGCAGTACGCAGTTGCCGTTGATTTCCTCAAACAAGCTGACCCAATTTTGGGACAGGTGATTGAACAAGTTGGACCTTGCCAGTTGGTTCATGAATCTGATCAGGAGCATGATTTGCTAGCCTCATTGGCCCGCTCGATTCTCTATCAGCAACTCTCTGGCAAAGCGGCAGCAGCGATCCATCGTCGCTTTTTGCTGCTGTATCCTAACCAGCCTTTTCCTTCGGCAACTGATCTGTTGAATACTCCAGACGAGGATCTACGCACTGCTGGCGTTTCTCGGCCTAAAATTCGCTATTTGAAAGATCTGGCCGAGAAGATTTTGGCAGGCCTGCCCACGCTCGCCGAATTAGAAACTTTGGATGACGAGGCAATCATTCAAACCCTGACGCAGGTTAAGGGAATTGGCCGTTGGACGGTACAAATGATGTTGATCTTTCGGCTACACCGGCCTGATGTATTGCCGGTTGATGATCTTGGGGTGCGGTCTGGAATTCGCAAGCTATACGGCTTGCCAGAATTGCCAGACCGCAAAACCGTAGAACGGCTTGGGCAGCGCTGGCAACCCTATCGCAGCATCGCTTCCTGGTATGTGTGGCGAAGCCTAGAGCTAACCCCTCAAAGCGCTTCTTGAAGGGCTAGCTCTGCTTCATGGTTAAGCCTTTGGTCGGAAGAGCTGGGGGATCGGTCCAGCCCCTACCGTTGGTTTGAGCCTAAGGCTTAGAGGGTTCTAGGAGGGCACTAGAACTGTAGGCCAACACCGGTTTGCAGACTCGCTGCGGTACCACCACTCTCGTAGGCATTAAAGGCAACTACGCCATTGCCAAACCAGACCAGGTTGCGGTTGAGGCTGACTTCCACACCGGGTTGGAGTGCGAAAGCGGTTTGGTTGCCTAGAGGCGAGGAGCGGTCAGAATCGCCCGTCACCACAGAAGCACCTGCGCCCAGGTAGACGTTTGTGCGTTGTCCTAGCGCTAAGTCATAGGAAACGGTGGGCACGACTACCGGGCTGCCGTTGCTGAGGAGCACGGAGGTACGTAGTGAGACAGGGGCTTGACTAAAGCGATAGCGGCCTGTGATGTTGCCACCGATGTTAGCGGCTTCGCCATTGCCACCACCACTGGTTACACCGCCTGTAAAGCCACCGCCAATGTAACTGCCAGGAGTGCTGGCGGTGGGTGCTGGCTGGGCAGAGGCAGCCTGAGTCGTTAGCGTGGTTAGACCCAAGGCGAGAACTGACAAGCAAGCAGCAAGTTTGAATGAGCGCATGATGTTCATCTCCACATTTAATTTCGTTTCTTACCCAAGAATTTGGCTCTTGCAAGTCTCGGGAATTTTCTATCTCTATATCTCTAAGTCGTTAGCTTCCCCCGTAAGTTCCCGTTATTGAATATTTTTTCAGAAATTCAGAGAACTTGTTTGACAGGCGAATCAGGTATACCTTTCTGTTACTTTCGGCAGAAAGAAAACCGTAGCCTTAGAACACAGAGCTAAGGCTTAGGGAGTAGAGATAGCGAGCAGAAATCTTTGATCTGCTACTTCTTGAATGTAGCGACTTAATTTCGGAGGTTAGCATCAAGTAAGGACAGTTCCAAGACTGACCATTGGCGCAGACAGCATCAAAAAGCGCGGCACACAATCACTCCTCTGAAACAGCCTTTAACAAAAAACGCCTTCCCTAAACCTCTATACGAAAGAGAGGAGAAAGGGAAGGCGAGTTGAGGGGCAGTTAACTCTAAGGAGGGGCCGAAGAGGGACAGTTAAGCGCTGACTGCCTGATCGTAATCGGCTAAGCGCTGGGACAGGTAGCCCAGACCTCGGGCAGTGATGATGAACTCTGGGTTCTTGGGATTCTCCTCGATCTTGGCGCGCAGGCGGGAGACATGCACATCGACAACCCTGGTATCTGCCTGACACCTGGGCGTGTAACCCCAGACTTCGTGCAGGATGTCAGCGCGCGAAACAGGTTTGCCCGCACGACTGAGCAACAGCTCTAACAATCCGAACTCCATGTCCGTCAAGCGGATACGCTCATCTCCTCTGTGAACCTGCCGCTTGTCGTTATCAATGCGCAGTTTGCCGACCTGAATTACGCCTGAACCCAGCAGACTGGTGGAATTGTCCCGTTTAACACGGCGCAGGATACAGCCGATGCGGGCCTCGAGCTCTTTAGGCGAAAAGGGCTTGGCAATATAGTCGTCAGCCCCCAACTCCAACCCCATAATGCGGTCGGCTATGCTGCCCAAAGCCGTGAGCATAATGATGGGAATGTCGGATTCCTTGCGCAATTCGCGACAAACGCCATAACCGTCCAGCCCAGGCATCATGACATCGAGAACAACCAGATCAGGAGATTCACGACGGAAGCTGGTTAAAGCTTCTTGGCCATCAGCGGCAGTGGCGACAGTGTAACCTGCCATCGAAAGACGTACTTTTAAGATGTGACGAATGTTGTCTTCGTCATCGACGACTAATATCTTTCTCTTGAGATTCTCCAAGTTTCCCCGCACTCCTTGCTGAATCTTAGAAAGTGCTCCAGGGTAAGCTCTTGATGAGCTTACCTACAGACTTAAAATTAGAGAAGTTGATCAACAATTAATAATTGTTATCAAAATGATAACATACGTTTTCAAAGAAACAAGTCAAAGCTGAAGAGACTTGAAAAACACCACCTACAACAACTCAGCATCCTTGTCAAGAATCACTCCTCAGGTCATTTTAGTCCCTGAAGTGACACGGAATTGAGAAGTTGAAGACGGGCCAAGGAGATAGCCTGGCAAGCTCCTGAGGCGGGCTGGTACTGCTCCACGAGCCTGGCTTTGTGCCAACCTACAGCCCTCACCCTCCATCGAGCTGCTAACTCATCTCTCAAGTTCCATGAGCCATCACTTCGAGCTCTATTAATTTTGCTCTCGCATTTTATGGATCTTGCTCAATGAACGTTATTATCCTTACCGACTTGTTATCAAGCTGATGACGATGGCATGGCAAACCCGTTTATTGGAGTGCGAATTCCTCCAGAACTTCATCAAGCTATTATTGAACGCATGCAAGCAACTGGGCAGTCACGCTCCGAAATTGTGATTGCTGCGTTGGAAAAGTATCTAGAAATTCATCCTTGTCCCGACCGATTAACCTTGATCGAGAAGCGCCTCTCTGACTTAGAAGAAATCACAAAACAGGTGAAGTAAAAACAACAAATGCAATGGAGAATAGGGGATTCGAACCCCTGACCTCTGCGGTGCGATCGCAGCGCTCTACCAACTGAGCTAACTCCCCGAATTATTATTTAAGTTATCACGATTTATTTCCCTGGCTCAAGTCTCCTGAGAAAGCAGGGATTCAAACCGAGCATTCTCGGCGCTTTCTCTTAAGCTTTGTTAAAAAGCTTCTAACTTCTATGCCTCCAAAGTCTGAATCCCCAGCGAACCCCGTGCCAACTCCCCACAATGGCTACCACTGGAACCACCAGCCAGGCCGGTTTTTTGAGGGTTGGTACTACCGCGTGACTCTCCCTTCAACAGCCACTGAGGTAGGGCCAACTTTTGCCTTCATGTACTCAATTGAGGATCCTATTGGCAACAGCCCACACAGCGGCGGCGCTGCCCAGATTTTGGGGCCTGAAGATGTCTATCTCTGGCGCACCTTTCCCGGTTTGACGCGTTTCTGGGCTACGGAACATAGTCTGGGATTAGGGCATTGGGGAAGCAAGGTAGTGGGCACGCCTCGCTTGCTAGACCCCGAAGTGTTCGAGCAACAGGTGAGCGAGGGTTATCAGGCAACCGACACTCTGCATCAAGGTATCCTCCGCGATCCAGGCACTGGCGAGGTAACCCGCTGGTGCTACCGCATTCAGCCGGTATATGGCTGGGGCAATGCCGATCAACCTAGTCAGGCGACCATGGGCTGGCTCTCGTACTTGCCTGTGTTCGAACCGGGCTGGCAAGTATTGATGGCCCACGGCTGGGCCGAAGGCTGGATCGAATGGCGGGGTCAGCGCTACGAGTTCCGTCAGGCTCCGGCCTACGGCGAGAAAAACTGGGGTGGAGCTTTCCCGCAAAAATGGTTCTGGCTCAATTGCAACGGCTTCACGGCTGAGCCCAACTTGGCTCTGACTTCGGGTGGCGGCTTGCGCGGCTTTGGCATCCCACCTGTACAGGTCCTTGAATCAGTAGCGATGGTGGGCATTCACTACGAAGGCAAGTTCTACAGCTTCATGCCAGGAGACCGAGTGGTCTGCGACATCCAACCCTGGGGTCACTGGCAGGTGACTGCCGAGAACCGGTTTCACCGAGTACGCTTAATCGGCTCGAGCCAGAGGCCAGGGACAGCGCTACGGGCTCCCACCGAGCGAGGCTTAGTCTTTTGTTGCCGAGACACGATGTACGGTCAGGTCGAGATCCTGCTGGAAGCGCGTTCAGGGCTGGGTTGGCAGACGGTGGTGCAGGCCCGAAGCGATCAGGGTGGGTTGGAGACCGGCGGTGGCCCCTGGGACGGTCCCTGGCATTTCGAATGTTGAAGCGATGGCTGGCAAGGGCTGTACACTCTGGAACTGGGTAGAGGAGAGGGCATGGCACAGACACTAATTTCAGGGCGTTGGCAGAGGAGTGAACCAGTGCCATTGACGCGCAGTGGTTATTTCTGGGCAGCTTTGGCCTTGCAATTGGCCTTTGGGGTGCGCATGGTTTGGGTTTTGCTGAGCCAGCCCTACACGGCCATTGATGATGCGCGGGAGCATATTTTTTGGATGCGCCGCTTTCTGGAACCAGAGCGCTTTCCTCACGACCTGATTGCCGATTACTACGCCAGCCAAGCCACGCCTGGTTTTTTAGCTATCTACCGTTGGCTCAGCCCGCTCATCAATCCACTGACCTGGAACAAGATTCTGCCGACGCTGCTGGCCCTGGCAGCGGTAGTAGGGATGTTCACGCTGGCAGAGCAACTCTTCAAAAGCCGTCCAGTGGCCTTTGCGGCCTCGGCCCTGTTCACACTGCAGATGAGCTATACCGACGATGTCTTTGCTGGGGTAGCCCGTTCGTTTTTCTATCCGCTGTTTTTGTGGTTTCTGTGGGCCTTGCTCAAAGCCAAAAGCCGACAAGTATTCCTAAGCGTGCTGCTGCAAGCCCTGTTCTATCCCACAGCGGCTCTGCTGTCTTTGGGCGTTTTGGGTCTGGAGAGGCTTCCCGGCCTCAGTCTCAGCATGTCTGGATCCAGCACCGCTAACAACAAGAGCTGGCGCGTTTTAGGCTTGTGCTTGGTAGCAGTTGGGGGCATCTTGTTGCCGGAGGTCTTGGGCAGCAGCCCCTTTGGTCCGGCGATTACCAAAGCCGCTGCTATGCAGAGTCCCGCCTTTGGGCCAGGGGGACGCAACGAGTTTTTCGTGGCGAACCCGATTTATCAATATCTGATTAGCAAGCGTAGTGGCTTTGGGCTGATGGCGCTCTATCCGCTGGTATTGGTATTGCCTGCCTGTCTATGGCTATTTAGGCAGCGCCCTCGGCTTAACGCAGTCGGTGTACGGCTGTTAACCTGCGTTGCTCTGGCTTCGTTCGGCTGGTTTTTGCTAGCCTACGCGCTGCTCTTTAAGCTGTACCTGCCCAACCGATTTGTGCGGTTTTCGTTGCCGTTGCTGCTTTGTTTACTGGGAGGTGCTGCCCTGGTAGCTTTCTGTGATTGGCTGGGCGCAAGGCTCAAGCTAGTTCGCGGCGCGGTCGTGGTAGGACTGGTGGTGCCTCTACTTCTACTCCAGGTACCGCTCACCCCCGTGCAGTTAGAACGAGGGAACCATCCTGAGATCTATGGCTTTTTGCAGCGTCAGCCATCTGATACGCTCCTAGCGGCTTTTCCGCGAGATGCAGACAGCCTGCCCATGTTTACGGGCTTAAGCGTATTGGCCTCCAGCATTCATGCCCTGGCTTGGCACCCGGCCTACGGCCAGAAAATGCAAATGCGCTTGAATGACACCCTTGATGCCTTCTATACGGACTCGCCGACCCTATTGCGCAATTTTATAGACAAGTACGGCATTGACTTTTTTGTTGTTTATCAGCACAGCTACCAGGCCAAGCGTCCCGGCATTCTTGCCGAGCCCTTCCGCAGCCAGGCTTATCGCCTACAAGCACAACATCCCCAGCCACTCTTGAAAAAGCTGGCTCAGCAGCAACCGACCTTGGCCGATGGGGACTTGGCCTTAGTTTCTGCAGCGACCATTCGTGGGGCTGCGCCCAAAACTAAATCTTAAAAATTAAAAATTAGCGTCTCTCAACCTTCAAAACTGGAATGAAATTGGAACCTACGCTCTAGGATAGAGGCGATTCTTTGGTAGTGCAGGAAAAACCGTGTTCAGTTCGACAGTGCTTGAGGTTGCAATTGGCCTGTTCTTTTTCTATTTAGTCGTTAGCCTGTTTACCTCACAAATTGCCGAGGGCATCTCAAGCCTGTTCGATTATCGTGCTCAAGACTTACGGCGAGGCATTCAACAGCTTCTCGACCGCAATGCAGGCACGTCTAGACTCACGGCTCAACTCTACCAACACCCCCTGATTCGAAGCCTGTTTACCCCTAAAGGCGTTTTGACCAGGGCATTGGCGCGGTTTAATGTGCTGCGTCAACCAGCTAGTACTGGCGACCTACGCCCACCCTCTTATATTCCAGCCAAAGATTTCGCTGTTGCCCTGCTCGATCAGCTCAAACTGCTAAATCAACAGCGAGAAACGCTTTCAACCGAGGCCCAAAATATTGCTGTGGCCCTCAATGAGTTCGTCCGAATTAACAAATTAGATCCTAATAATCCGCTGAGAAGAGCGCTTGAAGATATGCTGAGCACGGTGGATCAAAAAAGTGCCGCCGCTGCCAGTCCTTCGGCCACAGTATTAGCCCAAACCCCCAGCACTAACCCTACCAATTCTGATGCAGAGCAAGTCAATCCTCTGCTCACCCTGCTCAAAGACAATCCCTATTTACAAGCTGAATTTGACAAGCTGATGGCAGGCCGAGGCACAAGTGCGCCGATAGTTTTGGCCAACTTCCAGGCTGAAATTGAACAGTGGTACGACGCCTTCATGCAGCGCTTGTCCGGCCGTTATAAACGCAATATGCGCTGGTTGACGTTTCTGATTGGCCTGGTTCTCAGTGTGCTGTTCAACCTTGATAGCTTAGCGATCACCTTCCAACTCTGGCGGCAACCCACTCTGCGAGCCGAAGTGATCGCCCGAGCCCAGCAAGAGGTTAATTTGCCTACCACTACGCCTGAAACCGCAGAAGCTCAGCTTCAAGAGTTGCAAGCCCTGGACCTGCCGCTAGGTTGGCCCAATGAAGGCTCTGTCAGCCCAGACCCACGGGTGCCCACAGCACCGCGGGGTTGGCTTTACAAATTTCTGGGTTGGCTGATTACTGGCTTCGCTGCCTCTCAGGGGGCGCCTTTCTGGTTTGAGTTACTGGGCCGCGTGGTCAATGTGCGCAATACCGGTCGCAAACCCGATAGCCCCTCTACCGATCGCGCCGACCGCTAAGCCCAACGCGAGGTCCTAAAATCCAGTCTGATTGGGACAACAGTCTGAGCAAGCATCCGGCACAATTGGGACAACTCAAAAGACAAGTCAACAAGGTGTGTGGAGCTGCCCAGATGAATCTACGCCAACTGCTGGACGCTGCTGGAGTGAAGGCTGCAGTGAATCTGCCCCTGACAGCTGACATTACCGGCCTCAGCAGCGATTCCCGCGCTTGTAAGCCTGGAGACCTGTTCATCGGTCTGCCTGGCACCCAAGTTGATGGTGGAAGCTTCTGGCCCAAAGCCTTGGCGAACGGTGCTGTTGCGGCATTGGTGTCGCCCCAGGTTAGCCCAGACGCCAAGGCTCCGGTCTTGCAGGTCGATGACTTGGTGAGCGTTTGCGCTCGTTTGGCAGCAGCTTTCTATGGCTATCCCGCCCAACAGCTCAAGCTGGCAGGGGTCACCGGCACCAACGGCAAGACTACGACCACCCATCTGATCGAGGCGCTGCTGCAAGCCACTGGCCAACCGACGGCTCTGCTAGGAACTCTGTATGCCCGTTGGCCCGGAGTTGAAGCGCATGCAGCCGCTCACACCACGCCCTTTGCCATTGAGCTACAGGCACAACTGGCAGAAGCCCTAGCTGCAGGTAGTCGCTATGCCGTTCTGGAAGTTAGTTCTCACGCCTTGGCTCAGGGGCGAGTGCGCGAGTGCCCTTTCGAGGTGGCTGTGTTCACCAATCTCACGCAAGACCACCTGGACTACCACCGCGATCTGGAAGACTATTTCCAAGCCAAAGCATTGCTATTCGGGCCTGATTACCTCAAAGGTCGCGCCATCGTAAACCTGGACGATCCCTATGGGGCTAAACTGCTAGCCCAAATTCCAGCCGAGCGCTGCTGGACTTACAGTACTCACAACCGCCAAGCTGACCTCTGGACTGAGCAACTGACCTATAGCTCAGCTGGAGTCACCGGCACCCTACACACCCCAATGGGCTCTACTACCCTGCACTCCCCCTTGGTCGGTGAGTTCAATGTCGCCAATGTCTTGGCCGCAGTGGGAGCCGCTCTGCACTTGGGCGTTAGCTTAGAAACGATTGCCCAAACCCTGCCAAACTTCGGGGGTGTGCCAGGACGGGTAGAACGGGTACAGGTTGAGGGTCAGGACATCAGCGTGATTGTCGATTACGCCCACACGCCTGACAGCTTAGAGAATGTGCTGCGCTCGACTCGGCCGTTCATTGCTGGTGAGTTGATCTGTGTCTTTGGCTGTGGCGGTGACCGGGACCGAACCAAGCGCCCCCGCATGGGCGAGATTGCAGCTCGGCTGAGCGACCGCGTTTATGTCACATCTGACAATCCTCGCACCGAAGACCCTCAAGGCATTTTGCAAGACATCCTGGCAGGCATTCCAGCGTCTGTAGACCCCGTGGTGGAGGTCGATCGGCGTCAAGCGATTGCGCAGGCCATTCAATCGGCTCGGCCAGGAGATGGGGTGCTCATTGCTGGTAAAGGCCACGAGGACTATCAAATTTTGGGCACTACCAAAATTCATTTCGATGATCGCGAAGAAGCTCGTGCCGTGCTGCTGGAGCGGCAAGCAGCTCAGACATAGAGCACAAAGATCAAGCCTATAAGGCTCAGCTAAGTCTTAGCTAAATACCAGCTAGTCAAGTTCATCAGGATTAATACCTTGAGCCCGCAGATATTCTGCCAAACGCTCGGCGCGTTGGCGCTCTTGCTCGACTCGCTGGCGCTCCTGACCTACTTGCTCTACAGCCCAGAGCAGCAAGTTGCCAGCCTCGTCCCACCAGCGCAACCAGTAGCCGGTTCGCTCCTCCTTCTGGCCTTGCCAAACTCCCAAAAACAGCTCCATTTCTGCAAGCCAATAACGGCCTTCAGCATCAGCGGTTTGTGGTTCGTAGCGTCCGGCTTGCAGCCGATAAACCTCCAGCAAACCAGTGGCCGGGTCAAAGATGGCATAGGTTGGGACTTGCAGAATTTGCTCGTAGAAGAACCACTTGCCCAGTGGAAAAGTTCGCTTGACAGAGTACTCTCCCCCCTCCGTTTCTGACAGAAATTCCATGACCACTTTAGGGCTCTCTCCCTCCAGGTTGGGAGTGTAGCTGCGTCGGTCTTTGTGGGCCGTGAGGGGCAGCACAGAGGCAACATAAACCCAATCGGGTGCCTTGATTACTAAGTTGCCATTGACTGTAGAGCACAGGCCAAAATTAGAGGCGATTAGCATTTCTGGCTTGATGTATCCTGCCAGTTCCAAAGCTTCTCGCAATGCCCCTGCGATCAAAGGTTGACCGGTATTCTCCACAGGTTCTTCTTCTAAGGGAAAATCTTCTGGCAGTTTCTCCCAGGTGATGGTGAGTGCGGCCTGTTGTGCAAGCGGCTGTCCGACTGAATGACCCGGAGTCACGACCATGCTCTGACGCCCTATCGCGAGATAACTCACTGACTTAGTAATGGTATAACTCAGGGTCTTTCAGTTCAGACGCAACAAAGCTCAGTTCTGCATGATAAGTGCTGCATTCTTAAGCAAGGCATGTGAACGCAGAGACAAAGCAGTTAATTACAGTGAAACTTTGCTTTACTGCCGTATTGAAGATCCACCGCAGCTATTCCTGAGCAATCTGCAAGCAGCAGCAACCAATACTCAAGGCTACAGTTCTGAGACCAGGGTGAAACTGCAATTCAGCCAAGGTTTTTAATAGTCAAGCTTTCATACTTAGGCGTTTATTCTTAACATACGCAGTAAGCTCAAACCCGGCAGAGCTAGCTCATCTAACTCTGCCGGGTTATGCCGATCCAACTACCAAACACTAAAGTGTCAAAATCAGGTAGCTAGAAATTAGGGTTTAGCCACACTGACCGGCACGCTGCCTGCCAGTTCAAACGCTGTGTGAATCGCTCGTAGCGCCCGTGGCCCCTCATCCTCCGCCACAACACAGCTAACTTTGATTTCTGAGGTAGCAATCATCTCGATGTTGATTTGCTCTTGGGCCAAAGCAGCGAACATTCGAGCTGCCACACCCGGTTGCCCCACCATGCCGGTGCCGACGATGCTGACCTTGGCAATGCCTTTATCCAGGACCACAGAGCCGCAACCGAGTTCCCGAGCGACCTCTTCTAGAGCCGTTCGGGCTGCTTCGGCATCTACCTGAGACACTGTGAAGGCGATGTCATTGGTCATCACACCATTCACAACCTTGCCCCGCTGCGACTGGATGATCATGTCCACGCTGACCCCCTGCTTCGCCAGGGTTTGGAACAGATGGGCAGCCATACCAGGGCGGTCAGGAACTTGCCGAATCGCTAAGCGTGCCTGATTCACATCCAAAGCTACGCCACGCACAGGTGCAGGACTTACTAGCGCAATTGGCGTGCTGGCATCCAGGCGGGCTGCAGAATTGTCCACATCAAAGCCCAGGCAAAGGCTAGTGATTGCCTTTTGCCCATCGTCCACCGAGACAATACAACTGACCTTGACTTCGGAGGTTGAAATCAGTTGCAGGTTGATGCCTGCTGCGGCCAGGGTTGTAAACATCTGCGCGGCCACACCCGGACGCCCGATCATGCCAGCGCCTGCGATGCTCACCTTGGCCACGTGGGTGTCAACCGTGACCTCAGAGCAGCCCAGTTCTTGGCCCACGCGCCGTGCTACGGCTTCTGCCTCGGCCAGTAGGCCAGTCCGCACCGTGAAGGCAATGTCGTTATGACCAGGCGGTTCGCCCGATTCATCTTCCTGAATTGACTGGATAATCAGGTCGACATCTAGCCCTGTCCTGGCTAGCTCACCAAAGAAATGGGCAGCGATGCCGGGACGGTCAGGCACATGCAGCAAAGCGATTTTGGCCTGGTCAGTATCGATGCTGATGCCATCAACCGGACGGGCAATTTCCAGCCCTTCTAAGGGACGGGGCGGACGAGGTGGCGACAGCACCAGCGTGCCTGCATCTTCAGTCCAGCTAGAGCGCACCGCTAGTTTCACGCCGTAGTTTCGGGCAATCTCAACCGCACGCGGATGGAGGACTTTAGCCCCCAAGCTGGCAAGCTCCAGCATTTCATCACAGGTAATCTCATCTAGCAGACGTGCGTTTTCGACGATGCGTGGGTCGGTGGTAAGAATGCCAGGCACATCAGTGTAGATCTCACACAGGTCAGCCTTCAACGCCGCCGCTAAAGCCACCGCTGAAGTGTCAGAACCGCCGCGCCCTAGTGTGGTCACCTCTAGATCTTCGCTGTTGGAGATGCCCTGGAAGCCTGCTACGACGACGACTTTGCCCTGACCCAGATGGCGTTCTAGCCGCTCAGTCTCAATATGCAGAATCCGGGCACGGGTGTGAGCCGATTCAGTGACAATGCCAACTTGCGCTCCGTTGAGAGAAATCGCAGCCTGGCCGTAATGTTGAAGCGCCATGCTCAGAAGAGCGATGCTGACCTGTTCGCCGGTCGAGAGCAACATGTCCATCTCACGACGGTTCGGCTGAGGCGTAATTTCGGTTGCTAGTTTAATCAAGCCGTCAGTGGTCTTACCCATGGCTGACACCACGACCACAACCGAATTTTTACCCTGTCCTGCCTGGACGGTTGTCATGATCCGGCGGGCGACCGCCTGAATCCGCTCTACTGAACCAACTGAGCTACCGCCATACTTCTGAACAATTAGCGCCATAGTATAAAAACTGCTTGCAAGCTCACACTCACCGGAGGAAAGCCCCCTTAAGAGCCAGTCTCTTAACTTATCAGACTCCTAGAATCCCGCCTGATGGGGAATCCCTCTGCTTTAGCAAACTTAATATTCTCGGATACTGACAATTAATTACAAGCAATCCTGGCTAGCGCAGTTCTAGCCAGAAAATTGAATTGACAAGCCCTTGTAGAAAACCCCATCAGGGCCGCTGCAAGGGCTGCGCTTTAAGGACTTACCGGAAAGAAGCGAAGAGGAGTTACCTGAATTAGCGGTTTGAATTAACGGAGAGAGGCTAGACGCGAGCGGATATCGGCAGGGATCAGGACGCGACTAACTGCGTGGATGACGCCATTGGAAGCCTGAATATCTGGCTGAACGACACTGCCATCGTTGATCAGAACCCGTTGTGGCGTGACTCGAACCGCCAGTCCACCGGCCAAACTTGTTACAGCTCCAGTTCTCAGTTCGCTAGAGGTGACCTGACCGGGGACTACGTGGTAGGCCAGAATCCGTAGTAGCAGTGGTCGGTTCCGGGGCTGTAGCAGGCGTTCGAGGGTGCCTTGGGGTAAGGCGGCGAATGCTGCGTCGGTAGGAGCAAAAATCGTATAGCTCCCTCCGCGAGACTGAAGAGCGTTGGCCAAGCCAGCTTCCTGCACAATGCGCGCTAGGGTTCGGAAAGAACCAGTACTAGACGCTTGTAGTAGCAGTTGGGTGAGGGTTTGGTCGTTAGTTGCTTGAGGGGTTGTGGGTTGAGTCGTGCCAGTACCTGGTTGAGTACCAGTACCCGGTTGAGTGCCAGCGCCCGGTCGGGTTGTGCCAGTGCCCGGTCGGGTCTGCATACCTGGGGTCGTACCAGTGCCGGGTTGAGTTGTGCCTGTGCCGGGTTGAGTTGTGCCAGTCCCTGGCTGGATTATTGTGCCCGGCTGAGTTGTGCCAGTGCCGGGTCGAGTTTGCGTCCCCGGCTGGGTCGTGCCAGCCCCCGGCTGGGTCAGTGTGCCCGGTTGGGTGCCAGTGCCGGGTTGAGTTGTGCCAGTACCCGGTTGAGTCAGCGTGCCGGGAGTTGTGCCAGTGCCGGGTTGCGTCGGAGTAACAGGTTGCACGACGTCAGGGGGCAGTTCGCTGGGAGAAGAGGGCTGGTTAATGCCAGGAGGAGCTTGGCTAGGGGAGGTTGTTTGAGCCAGTACGGGCAAGCTAGCGAAGAGGCTCAGGCCAAGGGCACTAGAGAGGATAGATAACTTCCGACCTAACTTTAGGGAACAGCTTGTTCGCATGATGCGTTCGTTTTTGTGAAGGAGTGTTAATGTCTCTAACCGTAGATACACTCCAAAAGCCTGTCCTCTATCAATAGAAGTACCTCTTGAGATAGAGGTGAATTAGGTGCTCTTATTTAGCTGCTCTTATTTAAGTGCCTGACACTTCTAAATATTGCAGCCATCTCCTCAAAATCGAGTGGAATCCCTTAGAAGTTTTTTGTGCAAGCGAAGGCCAATTAAGAAACCTTCAACTTTGTCATTTCAAGGTTTTATCCCTTAAGCAACAAGACAATGTGCTTGCTTTATTATTCATGACTTATAACTTGTTAATACTTGCACGATCTAAGCCGAGTTTCTCGCGTTCTCTCTTTTCTAACTATATTTTAGATTTCTATCTTTCGTTGAGAATTCTATTAGGGTTTCGTGGATGTAAGACTCTATATTCACTCAATCTGCCAATCTTTCAGGACTCTCCTACAAAAATCTGTAAACCCTTCTAGCATTTGTACTTTTTTCAGCAGTTCCTAGTTCAGGGACTAGCCTAAGCTCCTAGAACTAGCGTTGAGCAACTTTAGGGGCCAACAATGCGATGTGATGCTGAGTCTTTAGCTAACCTAATGTTGGAGCTAGAACTAGGCATTAGCCTGCAAGTGATTGAGCCAGTGAGTGCTGGAGAGCAAGCATGAAAGACCAGCCAGAGACAGACAGCAAACAGGTTGAGGAATTGACCAGGCTGCGTCAGCAGGTGGCTCATCTAGAGCAGGTTGAAGAAGCTCTGCGCCAAAGCGAAGCTAGGCAACAAGCACTCTTGAGCGTGATACCTGAGCTTATCTACCGCGTTCATCGCGACGGCACCATTCTAGACTTCACCCCTCCCAAGGACTTCGGCTTACTGATTATTGAAGGAGACTGCATTGGCCGCCAGTTAGCGGAGGTTCTACCCGTAGAGATGGCTAGAGAACGGCTGCACCACATCGCGCAAGCCCTCACTACTGGCACGCCCCAGATATACGAGTACCAAATCAGCGTTGAGGGAAAACCCTGCTGGCGAGAGGTTCGTGTCGTTGGTTGTGATGAAGATGAAGCCCTGGTTATTGTGCGCGACTTCAGTAAGCGTCAGCAAATGGAGCTAGACCTGCGCGATGCCCTCCGGAAACTCAGCTTGTATATCGAAAACTCGCCACTAGCCGTAATTGAGCGAGACCGTAACTGCCAAATCACCTGTTGGTCCCGGCAAGCTGAGGTGCTATTTGGTTGGCAGGCTGAGGAAGTTATTGGCAAATTAGTGGGGGATTGGCCCTTTGTGTTTGTCAGTGATGTCGATAGGGTCAAGCGAACGATGGAAGCCCTAAGGAACTACGAACAGCAACACAATATTTCCTTAAACAGAAACTATACCAAGGATGGCTCGGTTATTGATTGCGAGTGGCACAACTCGGCCTTATTAGACGAGTCTGGTCAGCTCATCTCAACTCTATCTGTAGCCTTGGATGTTACTGAGCGCAAACGGTCAGAAGAGTCCATTAGACGCAGCGCTGCTGAGATCAATCAAGTTTTCAACATGCTCCCCAACTTTGTCTGGAAGTTCTGCCTGAATACCCCGAATAGTTACGAGTTTGTCTATGCCAGCGACATCGTGACCGAACTCAGCGGTATCGCCAAACAGGAGTTCCTGCAAAATCCTCAGATCTGGAACACTTATATTGATGCTGACCGCGAGTCACAAGAGGCAATCCAGACAGCTTGGCAAGCGATTCAGCAGGGGGAACCCTACCGAGTGGTTTATCTTTTCCACACCCTGCACAGGGGACCTCGCTGGTTTGAAACCACTGCGCGACCAGCTATTGAGGCAGGGAAACTCTACTACTACGGCAGCACTACTGATATCACCGAGCGTAAACAGGCTGAAGAAGCCTTGCAACTTAGTGAGGAGCGCTATCGCACCCTAGTCGCTGCCAGCGCCCAAGTGATTTGGCGAGCTAACCCTGCGGGAGAGATATTCTCAGCCTCTACCACTTGGCAAGAGCTAACCGGGCAGAGTCAGCAAGAGCTTCAAGGCTATGGTTGGTTGAACGCTGTGCATCCCGATGACCGGGAGCCAGTTCAGACTATTTGGGCACGGGCTTTAGAGCAGAAAAACGTTTGCGAAGTCGAGTACCGGATCCGAGATCAGGTTGGCAGCTATCGCGATCTCAAAGTCCGAGCCGTGCCCATGCTTTTGAAGGATGGGTCGGTGCGGGAATGGATTGGCACTTGCACTGACATTACTGAGCAGAAACAGGCCGAAGCAGCCCTCCGGATTAATGAAGAGCGCTTTCGCTTGGCAGTCGACAATTTCCCAGATGTGTTCGTCATCTACGATGCTGAGCGACGGTTGCAATTTGTCAACGCAGAAGGGGTTCGTCGCAGTGGCCATACTGAGGAATCCCTGTTGGGCCATACCGACGATGAACTTTTCCCCCCAGAGGTGACAGACAACTACCTACCCACTCTTCAGCGAGCCATCGAAACCCGAACCGCTCAAACCGCTGAATGCACTATTGTCTTGCCGACTATTGGAACCCACACACTGATTGTCACCTATGTGCCGCTGTTGAATGGGCAGGGTGAAATTCATCAAATTCTCGGCATCACCCGTGACATCACAGCAAGCAAGCAGGCTGAGGCCAATCGCTTAGCTCAAGAGCGGGCCAAACAACTCGAAGCCGAGATGTTAGAGCTGCAACGCTTACATCAGCTCAAGGATGATTTTTTGAGCACGGTCTCCCACGAGCTGCGTACCCCCATGTCCAATATTCGGATGGCCATCCGGATGTTTGAAATTGTCCTCAAACAAGCTGGTTTACTACCGAGCGAATCTGAGGTCCCAGCGCAGCCCGCCAATCGTATTGCTCAATATCTTCAGCTGCTTAGTACTGAGTGTGAGCGAGAGATCAGCCTGATCAATGACCTTCTGGATTTGCAACGGTTGGATGCTGGCATGCAAGCTTTTAATTTGGAGCGGGTGCAATTGCAGAGCTGGTTGCCAGAACAGTTACACTCCTTTCAGGAACGAGCGCACAATCGGCAGCAAACCCTACACTTAGCTTTGCCGCCAGAGTTACCAGCTTTCAATTGTGATGCCTCTTGCTTGGAGCGTATCCTCTGCGAGCTGTTGAATAATGCCTGCAAGTACACACCGCCGGGAGAACACATTACAGTCTCCGTCTATGCGGGCTCAGATTTCATGCAGTTTCAGGTCTGTAATACAGGCGTAGAGATTCCTGAACGCGAGCTACCCTTTATTTTTGATCGCTTTTACCGCATTCCAGGTGCAGATTCCTGGCGACAAGGAGGAACTGGTCTCGGTTTAGCACTAGTACAAAAACTGGTTAGCTCAATGGGTGGCAGCATTCGGGCTGAAAGCCTTCCTGAGGAAACTTGCTTCACCGTAGCGTTGCCACTTGGTCATTCAGCTGCAAGTTGACAGGTAAGGGCGTATTCCTGGCAAAGGCCAAACTCGCTGAAGGATTAGAGTGGCCTGCGCTCTATAGGCAATCAATGAGCCACGATTCTGAATCACAAGCTGAATTCTTTTACCAACAGGGGATCGCTCAGGGGCAAACGCAGGAATATGAGGCCGCTCTGGCTAGCTTTGAACAGGCCATCGCTCTAAAACCTGACTATCCAGAAGCCTGGTACGAACAAAGCCTGGCTTTATGGCACCTGAAACGCTTTGAAGCTTGCCTCGCTAAGCTAAACCAAGCCGTTATCCTAAAGCCCGATTATTGGCAGGCTTGGAATATGCGGGGAATGATCCTGAAGTTTCCTTTGCTACGCGCCGAAGAAGCCCTGACTTGTTTTGAACGAGCGCTTGAGCTAGATGCCAGCGATCCGGCGGTGTGGCGAAACCGAAGCCAGGTGCTATCGGTACTAGGCCGTCACCCAGAAGCACTAGCTAGCTGCGACCAAGCCTTAGTATTACGCAACAGCGCACCGGAGTTATGGGATGACCACGGCAATGTGTTGTGCGATCTGGAACGCTATGAAGAAGCCATAGCCAGCTACGACCAAGCCCTAGAACTCCAGCCAGACAATGCTCAAGTCTGGAATAATCGAGGTTTGGCATTATTGAGTTTGAAGCGTTATGAAGAAGCACTCGCCAACTATGACCAAGGGCTTGAACTTGTACCAGACGATGAGGCTCTCCTAAGCAATCGGACCAGCGTTGTAAAGACTTTGCAGCGGCTAAAGCGAGTAGTTAGCGATGGCCAGTCCTTCTATTAGCCTTGCTCTATTACTAGATCGCTCTTTATTACTCCAGGAAATTGCTTTAGAAAGGCAGCTAAAACGAGTGAGATCAAGCAGGTGGGCTTGGGACCGATTGGCTCCAAATGGTGGATTCAGGATTGTCATATGCCTTTAGAGGTATTTTCGAAATACAATTTCTTGCCAGCTTCTCGCTAGCTTCTCGCCAGCTTCTCACTAGCGCTTCTAGCGCTCTGTAGCTAGCTTTAAATTTAGAAGAAAATTCATTGGCAATGCCTTTGCTGGCAGGCTTTGCAGGGTTTACACTAGCTTTAAATCGCCGCCTCTTGCAGCTAAATTTTGATGCTCTAAAACAAGAATTTAGAACCTTGGAATAAGCAGAATCATACAAGAAAACTATAAGAGCAAGCTGTGTCAGGCAGAGATTCGAGGGTTAGAAAGTTATCTCTAGAGTAGGAGAGGCCGTTTAGAGCTATACCCTATTCTTTAATAAGACCTTCGTTAGCTCCTTTTTAATCACGAGGAACCTTTTATGCGGATCGCTCAGATTGCTCCATTATGGGAAACTGTGCCGCCGCCCGCCTATGGGGGAAGTGAATTAG
Source organism: Leptolyngbya sp. FACHB-261 (assembly GCF_014696065.1). NCBI lineage: Bacteria > Bacillati > Cyanobacteriota > Cyanophyceae > Leptolyngbyales > Leptolyngbyaceae > Leptolyngbya > Leptolyngbya sp. FACHB-261. The sequence goes on from NZ_JACJPL010000027.1 coordinate 676,569, forward strand.
TAGTCAGTCTACTGACCGATGAGTTAGTCCGGCGGGGACATGAGGTAACTTTATTTGCATCTGGTGATTCCACTAGCCTAGCGAAGATAGAATCTGTTCACCCTCAAGCCTTACGACTTGATGCATCAATTAAAGAACACCCAATTTACGAGATGCTGCAACTGGGGCGCGTGTATGAGCAAGCCCAGGAGTTTGATATTATTCACTCTCACATCGGCTGTGCAGCTCTAGCCTGTTCCAATTTAGTCAAAACCCCAACTGTGCACACGCTCCACGGTGTGTTTACGCCCGATAACGAAAAACTGTTTGTACATGCTCGTAAGCAACCTTATGTGAGCATCTCCAACGATCAGCGAGAGCCAAGATTAGGTTTGAACTACGTTGCAACCGTCTATAACGGCATTGACCTGGACGCTCATAAGTTCTATCCGCAGCCCGAAGAGCCGCCTTACCTTGCCTTCTTAGGCCGGATCTCGCCTGAGAAAGGAACTCACTTGGCCATTGAGATTGCTAAGCGCTCGGGTTGGCACTTGAAGCTAGCCGGTAAGGTTGACCGGGTGGATGTTGACTACTTTGAGCAAGAGATCAAACCCTTGATTGATGGGGAACAGATCGAATACCTAGGCGAAGCTAACCACGTTCAGAAGAACGCCCTAATGGGTGGTGCTGTCGCCACACTCTTTCCAATCACCTGGCGAGAGCCCTTCGGACTGGTGATGATCGAGTCGATGGCAGCCGGAACTCCTGTGATCGCGATGGAGTTGGGCTCCGCTTCTGAGGTTATTGCTCATGGCAAGACAGGCTTTTTGTGCCACAGCGTGGAGGGGTGCGTCGATGCACTTGCCAAAGTCCCTACGCTGAGCCGCTCTGCCTGCCGGGAACACGTCAAGCAACACTTCAGCGTGCAACGGATGGTCGATGGTTACGAAGCTGTCTATCGTCAGCTCATGGCAAAGCGCTTCGCTCAAAACGGGCACGCTCGCGGTGCGGCGATTGTTCGATAGCCATTGCTCGCATTTACTTCCTAAAGGTAAAGGCTGCTTGGCTGATGGGTGAGTCTAGTGCTGGAGAGCTTCATCAGGAGACAGCGCTGAGACAGCTGAGACAATAGCAACCTGCTACAACAGCAAAACAGGACCAATAACCGCCCTGCCCTGCCACCAGGCAGGGTTAGGTTTGTGTTTGGCTTTGAGGCGGAAAGCCATGCTGGAGTCTGCCTTCATCGGCATCAAATTGCTTAGACGTTTTGAATAGCTCAAAGCGTCCGTCTGAGGCGTATCTAGCACAGCGATCGCGCAAAGCCTGCTTTTCGGTTTGAGTCATGGGTTGCAGGCCACGAGCAATGGCCAGGTTCTGCCGCAACACCTCTAGGGAATCAATGCCACTAACCACTGTTGCAACCGGCAGACTCAGCGCGTAGCGCAGAGCTTCTTGGGCCGTCACCACGCCTTGTTTTACGGCAGCTCCATTGCCGCTTAAGCTTTTCATGCCAATTGCGGCGATTTGTCGCTTGCTGAGTTCCGGCAGAACCTGCTTCTCGAAGCTCATAAAGCTGGCATCAAAGCAGTTGAGGGGCAGTTGTACGGTGTCAAACGGATAGTCGTAGGCGAGCATCTTGAGGTGGAGCGCCGGATCCTTGTGGCCGGTGAAGCCGACGAAGCGCACTTTCCCTTCTTTTTTCGCCTGCTCCAAGGCTTCAATGGCACCATTGGGGCGAAAGATCATTTCTGGGTCGTTGTAGTAGACGACTTCGTGGATTTGCCACAGATCTACATAGTCAGTTTTAAGACGGCGCAGGGATTCCTCAAGCTGCTGCATGGCCACTCGACGGTCACGCCCGTGGGTGCAGACTTTGGTCATCAGGAACGCTTGGTCGCGCCGTCCCTGCAAGGCGTCGCCCATCCACTCTTCGCTGCGGTGGTTGTTGTATTCCCAGGCGTTGTCCATGAAGGTGATGCCGTTATCGATCGCTTCGTGCGTGATCCGGATCGCCTCCTCTTTGCTCTTGGCCTGTCCCAGAGTTGCGCCGCCCAAGCCGAGGGCAGACACCTGCACGCCAGTTTTGCCTAAGGGGCGACGGGGAATCTCTCCTGAGGCAGGGCGAGTTGGAGCTTGAGCCAGGGGAGTTTCAGCAGGAGTTTCAGTAGCAGGGCCAGAGGCTTCTGCGGCTTCAGCTTGGTCGTTGGATTGCAGGATGTGTTCTGCTAGTACGGCGCCTGCACCTGCACCAATGAAGCCGATGCTTCTCAGAAGTTGGCGCCGATTCAGCTCCCAAGCTGAATTCTGCTTACTTGATTCATCCCGCTTGCTGGCCATAAACACCCCCAGATTGCGACTACTCCTTACAATCTGCTTTTGATGATCTCGAAACACCCTTCTCTGGGTGGGTTACCCAGTCGCCTGTGATGAATAAGGCTGCATTGTCTATCCATGTCTCTATTTATTTGTCTGTTCAAGCTAACAGCCACCCCAAAGCTGGAGTGGCTGTGTAGGGTGGCTGTATTGAGCTGTATCTAGCTAAAGCTATGGAGCACTTCAGGTCACTCCTACAGCTTTTCTAAGCAATACCTAGTCCCCTAGTGGAAGTCATTGAACTTGCAGTTCATGATTACTTCTGTGGAGCTGGATCAGCAACGTACCTAAATTTGGGTTCAGAATTCCAAGGACCCCGTTGGTCTTGCCCATTCTGAGACAGGTTGTAGTAAATATCTACTGTGTCATCAGGTTTGATATTGCCGAACATGGGATCAGTCAGCTTGCCCAAAGAATCCAAGGCTGACATGAACATTTGCGTATGCGAAATCTCACGGGTCAGCAAATGGACCAATGTTTTCTTGGTACCTTCATCAGGTGCCAGCTTAATCAGCTGTTCGTAAGTCTGACGGGCTCCGGCTTCTGCGCCGAGGTTGGCCCGCAAGTCACGCACCACATCACCACCCTCGTTTACGTAGGCGGCAGTCCAAGCCGAACCTTGGCTATCTAGAAGGTGAGGACCAACACCCCGAACTGCAAATAAGGTGCTTTTGAAAGCTTCAGTTTGGTCTACGTTCTTGGTGTGCCCTTCGATCAGTTTGCCAACCAACTCTAGGTGGCTAAACTCTTCAATGGCAATGTCTTGGAGCATGTCACGGATGCCCGCATTCTCGCAGTGAAATGACTGGACCCAATACTGCAATGCAGCGGTTAATTCCCCAGTAGCGCCACCAAACTGCTCAAGCAGCAGCTGGGCGAAACGGGGATGAGCCTCAGCAACATTGACGGCATGAATTGGTTCTTTTTTGTGAAAAAACATACTCGTAGATCTCTGTTGTGTTATCAAAAGGGCCAGCGAAAACTTGCTGTTTAAGTGACTCTCTCTGGTAGCTTAGGTGAGGGCTGATACGAGAACCTTAGCCTTAAGGAAGAGTTGAACCAATAAGACCTCTATTCACAATTAAATTAATTTACGAAGCATTTCTCAATATTTAAGCCGGTAGTGTATCGAGAATAAGTAATCTGCTCAGCTCAGACACAACACTCATTTGATAGACAAACTGGTAGCTGTGAGGTCATACCAATTCTCTACATGAGAACTCCAACCAGGACCTCACCGCCTACGGCTCCTCCCCTGGGCAGGGGGAGGTTGGGAGGGGTCAAGTGTGTAGCGATAAGTCGAGCGTCAGGCGTGAAAGTCAATCATAGGTTGGAGCAGCAACATAATCGCTCCCACACCTACGAAGGATAAGGTTACAAAAAGCAACATCTGATTCAGTTTCATAATGGTCTCCTGATTTGTCTAGATGCGTGATTTCCATTAATAATCTGCAATTATTTTTGGATCTTCTAACCCTTGCAGAGGTAGAGCCCTAAATTTTCTAACCCTCCAAAGGGTTGAGTTTTAAACAGAGCCAATTTAAATCAGGACTAGAAAACCCAAGCCTGAAGATCGTCCTTCTCTAGGAGGGTTTATTGAGTGAGCTTTTCTAAACAAACAGTCTCACTCCTATGGAAGTAGAGATATTACAAATGAGTAAAAGCAAATGAGTGCAAAGGAAATGACAAAACAGCCAGCGTCTGCTAGCTATTTTGTCATTTCACGTACTTGCAAAGAACTATATCAGCAGCTCTGAAGCGAACTAGAGTTTGAAGTGATAACGTTGGTCAATCCAAATTCTTGCTTCATCTTCGGAGCTAAACCGGTGGTGAGCTTGAGTCATTGGGTCGCAGATATGCCAGGTACCATTGCTTTCCTGCCAGACCTGCAATTCTTTCTTTTCAACGATCATTGCTTTAACCAATCTTTGCAAGGCTGTTTTCAAGACAGCTGATAGTAACTTTGAAGGATGAGAGGCTACGGTTGTTCGGCCAAACAAAGCTGAAGAGGGAGAAGGCATGGCTAGAAAGGCTCCTGTCAGTAAATAGTTGTGAGACGATATCGAGAAGAAACAGAAAGAGAGAGTGTACTTACCAAGCGGCTTAGCTTTCGGTAATAATCCACTTACAAATCAATTTGCCATCAACTAAAAGCCATTTAGCTGTTAAGCTGCGTTTCTTGGGTTGCTGTATAGATAAATCTGGAGAATCAGTTCTAAGTTGAGTGTTTTGAAAAGTTAAAGGGCTCATAATGCAACTCCAAGAAAGCGTTGTTGTTAATCGGCCACAGAGCCATCACCTTAATAGTGAGTGAGTGAAAAGCATGTGCTCGTTGAGCGGTTGCTTCCAGAAGTTCTCTAGGTTTTGGTGTAGGCTCTCGGCGCGATGTGTTGAGGTGAAAGCGCTCCTTCGATTGCTCTCTTGTCTGTACAGAGGTAGAGGTTGAGCCAGATATGCATGGGGTTCTGGCTGAGAACTATGAAGTTATGCTACATAAGCCTCTAGCTTCATCAGGCAAATCCCCGCGAATTTTCTGATGTCACTCTTTGCGAGTTTCTATAAGCATCTCTAACGAAACTTAGTTGCGGCAAGGCAAAACTAGATGTCAGCGCGACGACAATTAGTTGTAGCGCGATGAAACTAAATGTCAGGCGGATGAAATCTAGTTTGAGGCTGACAGAACTAGATTTCAGCCTGATGAAACCTAGTTTGAGCGTGCTGAAACCAGATCTCAGCCTGATAAAACTAAACGTTGGCCTAACGAAACTAGAAAGCTAGGCTGAGGCTCCTCAGTGTAAACCCGTAAAACTTGAGCAATCCCTCAGCGCTGCTCTTGTTCGCCTTCATCTTCAGATTGAAGTCGGGCTTCATCCTCAAGTTGAAGACTTCCGACTGCTGCCTCCCAGTCTTGAAGCAATCCCTCGTAGTATTCGCAGCGCAATCTGAGGCGCTCAATCCGTCGATTGGCCTCTTGAATGGCATTCTGCAAGTTTGTTTCGGCTTCGAGGATCTGATCCTTGCAGTCTTCAATCAGCCCTCGCAGCGTTTTCCCAGGAGTCGGAGGGTCGAGTCGTTGGTGTTTAGCTTCGAGTTCAGCTCCGGACGGTACTGCCCCCGTACAAATTGCTCGACCAATTCGCTCTTGCTGAGATTGGCTGCTTTCGCTTGCTCCTCCAGACGCTCGATTGCCGTCTGAGTCATGGATAGGCCGATTACCTTCTTGTTTTCGCCGTGAACGCCGTGCTTGGCCTTTCTGCCCATCGTTCAATGTCATGACATTGCTCGAATAAAAGATAACAAAACCCAGGTTTGCATATTATTCGAGCAATATTATTTTGATCGAGAAGATTATTCGAGCAATGGGCGCATGACAGAACAACTCAGCGAGAAATACCAACAGATCCTTAACCCTTGGGCAATCACCCGCCGCTCACCCAACAGCGTTTGCAGCACCGTCATCGCTCGCTTTCGCAGACGCACAGACGCCGAAGGACATTTACAAGCCCTTCGGCGCACAGTCCCCAGCCTCGACTTTGAAGTCGTCTGGGACGCGATTGAAGATCGCCCTTGAGAAACTCAGACCAACTTGATCCGCTCTCCCAACTCCAGACCGTACCAATTCCGCACCGCTAACCACACCGCCGAAAGCAAACCTGCCAGACTCAAAGTCAGCCCCGTATAAGGCACTAACAATCCCAGCACCGGTAACACAGCCCCCGCCAGCGTACAAACCACCGCCGCCAGAGACGCACTGCGGTTACGCGCTCCCAACCCCCAAGCCAAGCTCAGCAACACCAACGACAGCCCCGCCCAAGCCAGCTTGGCATCCACAACTCGGCTCAGATAAGTCAACGCCAGTAAACAAGCAAAAAACACCCCCGCTGCAATCGCCACATTGCGCAACGGCAACGGCAGCGACAAATACAACAGCAGCAACCACCACAAAAACACCGCCGGAGCCAGCAACAGCAAACGCGGCAACACACCCGTATTCAAAATTGGTCCCGTCGCCGTAAACACACCAAAGGGATTGCTCACAGAAACATTGTCCTGAAAAACCCAGGTGAAGGCCTTGCCCTGCCCGCGTGAGTTAATGCCATTAGGCGCAATGCCACTGGCAAAGTCAGCATTAGGGAAATTGGCATTCGCCGTCAGACGAAAATTCGACAGCAATTGCCCCCCAGCGTTATAAACCCAACGGGGTGCCCCCTGCGCCTGATAGGTCACGCGGAAACTGGTCTCCGCACCAGGCTCTAACCGCATCGGAAAGCTATAGTTGCCCGGATTAGCCAGTTGAAGCCGAGTTCCCTCACGTTCTACTCGCAAATTTTGCAGCAGCGAATAGCCACTGGGCGGTGCAACTTCAAAGAACAAGTCTTGGGCTTTTGCCAAAGAATTACGCACTCGGTAGTCAGCTGCAAAATCAATGCGGTAATTGTTGCGTCGGTCTTGAAGGTTCTGAGCTTGATCGATCGTGACCTGAATTTCAGACCCCTCCAGAGCCAGAAAGCGGGGAACCTCGCGCTTTTCTTCCCTTTGCACCAATCGATTGTCAATCTGAACCGTGTAGGTGTAAGGCTCTTGAATCAGGTAGCGCACCTGGGGCGCCGTTTGCTCCATCCGGTCCCCAGCTACTGTGGCTGCTACTTGGGCCACCCGCGCCTGCTCCCAATTGTGGTAGCGGTTGCCCAATGTAGAACAGAGAAAGAAACCCGAAATCAGCAAGATCAGTACCAGAAAACCATGCTGAAATGCCCGCAACAGAGCCGAATAGCGAACGGCCCACTCGCCTGTAAAAATAGCCTGTTCTGGTTCAGTACGATGTAGGGCAAGGCTCAACAGAGCCACCACTAAACCTAGGGCCAGGGCTAACATCGTCAGAGTCAGAAAGGAACTGAGCACCTGCGAACCCAAACGCATCAAAGTCTGTGGATGGGTGAGATCGGGCAAGCCGGGAATGCCCTGAGAAGTTGGGAACATAAGGAGTTAATCACTGAAGAAGTTCGTAGCACATCTTCCTCAGACGTACAGGCTCGATCTGGAGTTTCTGACAAACATTCGCAGTCCTTAACTACTCATAACTGCGACGTTTATCAGACCAAACCAGGCAACAAAACTAGACATAAACAAACTGGCTGGAGTTGTCCAAACTAACAGACCAGAACGAAGTATCTTGCAGAACAGCAATCAGTTCAAAGGAACTACCTTGTATCTGATAAATCCCTAAATCTGAAGCCCCCGAAATCTCAGAACCGCCAATCACATAATCAGAACTCGAACCATGCAGTCTGATTTGATCTTGCCAAGGATTAAAGTCAGTAATCAAAGCGTAATCTTGCGTGCCCAATCCCCACGAGTTAGCATCGCTGTAATAAGCTTCTGCAAAGTCACCCAAAACAAAGGTATCGGCTCCAAAGCCACCCGTCAGTTGGTCAATCTCACCTTGACCAGCATTCCACTCAGAAGCTTTCGTACCTGTCAGGACATCGTTGCCATCATCACCATAGAGATAGTCATTACCTTCACCGCCATGTAGGGTATCGTCGCCCTCATAACCATACGCGTAATCATTGCCCCCAAACCCGTCCATATAATCATTACCTGCTCCACCAAACATGTAGTCATTTCCAGGACCTTGATACCCATAATCATTGCCAACGAGAGTCATTGCTTGCCTGCCTTTCAGATTGGGTTTGCTTGCTGTAAGCCTTGCTTGGTTAATACTTTATTGGGGCAGAAGCTCAGAACCTAGTGCTATTTATGCCAAGCTAAGCTCAGAAATTAGACAGGCCCTTTGCGTAAACCTGCAAAGAGCCTTGTCAAACACTGTTTCTGGGTCAAGAAGCTTCAAGCTCTAGCGATCACGGTCAGCTCTGGGGCCGAAAAACTCGTGACAAGAGACCTGCACCACATCCGCAAAGCCCAAGTTTTCTAAATAAGCAATCCAACTCTCAGAACTCCCATCAACTTCCAGAGCGCCAACCGCCATCGCAGGTCCAGCAATCCAGGGCACCACCCAAATGCTGTAGCAACGCGGCTCCTTGGCATCAAAGGCGAACTCAACCGTGAGCCAATCAGGAACGACAACCTGGTTGGGCGCATTGCTGGCTCTGAAGCACTGAGTCATAGTAGCCAACCTGGAAAACACCAACTGCTCCTATTTCAGATCTTCTCCCTGACTTACCAGCAGTGAGAATCACCAACACTAAAGTACCGGCGTTGTACGCCTGTCTCAGCAAAATCCTTCTACAGGTCTTTCCCTTCCTGTGGAAGCAAATGCTGCCGATACTTAGTATGACAACACGAAGGCAGATAGCTCTTTCAGCCTTGGCCCTTAGCGCTTGTCTCTACTGTTCAGCCTTAAGGCTTTTCAGACTCAAGGCTCATCCGACTAGGACTTGACCTGAGTCTGCTGAGCCAGAAGTTGCGCTTCTAGAGCAGCAATCCGTTGATAAGCCGAGGTGAGCTGGGCCGTCAGACGCTGGAGTTGGAGCTCGGGCGCTAGATCTTGTTCTCTAATCGTGCTGTAGCGACTACTGGCAATCTCATCCACCAAGACATCCTTATGCTCAGCAGACGGCTGAGACGGAGCAACCCGGCTCTGAGGACGGCGGTTGGAAACCTGGCTCTGCTGAGCAGGTTTCTGCTCAGTTTCGCGCTGAGACTGACTTGCCTCCCGCGCTCGCAGAATCTCTGCCACCCGCAGGGGCAGGCGGTCAATGACAGCTTCAAGCGCCTCTACCTCGCTGCTCAAAGCCTCAATCTGTTGTTTCAGCTCCATGTGTCCCCAATGTTAAGTAAATCTACCTCATGTCAAGAACTGTAACAGAAAGACCCCTATCGACTGCCAGCGTTAAAGGGTAGGGGAGGGGTCCAGTGGCTGAATTTTCACAAATCCTCTTCAGAGTCAAGCCCCCTGTGAGTTTGTGTTACGGGGCTAGGAGCCAGAGTTTTGTTCAGTTTTACTTATGGTCAGGAGAACCAATGCTGATAACGAACAATTCTAGAATTGTTGCAATCTCTTTACTTTCTGTTACATTAGTTTACATAGAGAAGTACAGGAAACAGCACATGAGCGGTTACACCCAAGACGAGCGCGGCATCCTCAACAACTACGCCACTGAGCCCGTCATGTACCTGGCTGACTCCCCCTCTTCGGAGCAGCAACGGTTTTACGTCTTCCAAGGTGTGGCTGCTTCTGCCCTTGTCGGTCTACTGATCCTGACCGCTCTATCAGTCAGCACCGTCGGCTAGTTCCTAAGCCTAGTTCTCAAACAGTTTTTCCCAGTCACAGTCCTCCCAGAGTCACGTAGAGAGATTTAAGCCCGGCCATTGGCCGGGTTTTTCATATCCTGCAAACGCACTGGTAAGGTCATCAGGCAGGCAAAGCAACAGTCAGGGTCTACTGATTTGGTCAATCTCCCCTGGTTTTAGGTAACAGCGATAGGCTGACCTGCCCGACCTGTTGCCTGGTTGGGGAATTTCTGTACCAGAGCTGTGGTCGCCAGTCTTCGAATCCTAATGTCCCTCAAGCCAGGAAGTTCGCAGGCGTTCTAGAAAGAATCATTGCGGTTTTCTGGAAGCAGCAAACGGGCTAATGTCTATTGTGCTGAAGCTTTATAAGAGATTAAGTGTCCCTGAGTGCCGTAATGAGAACGCAGCTTATCTCCCTGTTGAGCAGTGCCCTGATTGTCAGTCTTGCTCCCCAACCCGCGCTGCTGGCTCAGCAGACCACGGCACCTCAGTTACTAGAGCAGGCGAATACCTTGCTCCAGACGGGTAATGCCGCGGGAGCCGCCGCCGCCTATCGTCGCGCCATTGAGCTGAACAGTCAGTTTGCGCCAGCCTACTACGGTCTGGGGGTAGCCCTGCGACAACAGCGCGATCTGCCCGGTGCCATAGCCGCTCATCGGCAGGCCATCACCATTAACCCCAACTACGCCCCGGCTCATTACGGTCTGGGCCTTGCCCTGTATGACCAAGGCAAGCTAGACGAAGCTGTCGCTCAGTACCGACGGGCTATTGCGATTGAGCCAACTGCCCAGTCGCACTACAACCTGGGCCTAGCCTATCGGGGCTTACGCAATACCAACGAGGAAATCAACGCCTACCGTCAGGCCATCCAGGTGGATGCCCGCTACGCTCCGGCCTACTACAGCTTAGGGCTGGCGCTGCGAGCCCAAAATGACAATGCGGGGGCAGTCACGGCCTACCGTCGTGCCATCGAACTCAACCCACGCAACGCCGCGGCTCACTATGCTCTAGGCATCGCCCTCTACGAGCAGGGCCAAAAACCAGAGGCCATTGCCGCCTATCGTCGGGCCATTGAGTTAGAACCCAATGTGGCAGGTAGCCACTACAACCTGGGCGTGGTTCTAGCCGATCAGGGGGACCGCGCAGCTGCTGCAGCCGAATTCCGCCGCGCCATTCAGCTCAATCCCAACTTGGCCGATGCTCACCTCAGCCTGGGTAATACGCTCCTGGCCCAAAACGATGTACGCGGTGCCACTGCCGCTTTCGAGCAGGCTGGTCGTCTAAGCGCCAACTCGACTACGGTCCAACTTGCCCTGGCTAATGCCTATGCTCAGCAGCAAAATTGGCCCTCAGCCGTTGCCGCTTACCGTCGCATCCTGCAACAAGAGCCCAACAATGCTGTAGCCAACCGCAACCTGGGCAACGCGCTTCAGGCCCAGGGTGATCTGCCGGGTGCGATTGCCGCCTACCGTCGGGCCGCAGAGATTGCACCACGGGACGCGGTGGTGCATAACGCCTTAGGTTTAGCCCTGCAAACTCAGAAGGATTTGCCCGGTGCGATCGCCGCTTTTCGTCGAGCCACCGAAGCAGATAGCCGTTCCAGTGCTGCTTTCTACAATCTCGGCAACGCTCTGCAAGCCAATGGCGATTCAGCCGGAGCGGCACAGGCCTATCAACGCAGCATCGCACTAGGGCCACAGAGCGAGGTCTACCGCGACTACAACAACTTAGGCGTGGCGCTGTTCTCGCAACAACAATACGACGAGGCGGCAAGCGCCTATCGTCAGGCGATCAGCCTCAAGCCCGACTATGCCAGCTCCCACTTCAATCTTGGGATTCTGCTGGCGACTCAGGGCAAGGCAACCGAGGCCTTGCAGTCTTATCAGCGAGCCCTAGAACTCTACCGCACTCAGGGCAATCGACAAGCGGCTGCCGAGGCAGAAACCGCAATCCGTAATCTGCGAGGAAGTTGATCTTGGAAGCCTTTGAATCTCTAAATACCTACCTGCGGACCCTGCCAGACCCCATCGTGCAGTGGGGGCACCCGCTAATGATGGCTATCGTTCTTTTCGTGGTGGGTAATGTTGTTGCCGCTCAGGGTTGGCGAGCCCGACAGTACAAAGATGAGCAGGCCCGCCAGTTTCATCGCCTCTGGGCTCCGTTGCTGCTGACTTTCATTGCCTTGGGCTATGTGGGTGGCGTCTGGTCACTGGTGTTGCAGCACAAACGGATCATGCACAGCCCCCATTTTTGGACTGGAACGGTGGCAGTGGTGCTTTTAGCCTTGAACGGGGCCATTTCACTCAGCGGCTTCTTGGGCAACCAGGATAAGCTACGCACCTTTCATGCAGTGTTTGGCGTTCTGGTGCTGTCGCTGTTGTTTGTCCATGCAGCATTTGGCGTTCGCTTAGGGCTGGCCCTGAACAGTTGAGCCCAAACACCAATCTGAACGCCAATCTGGTTAATTTAGGCTGGTAATTTAGCAAGTCAAATTAACCAGCGCCCTCTGCAACCACATTGCTGCGTCTGGTGTCTTTCACTAGCAGCCAGGCGGTTAAGGCACTAGTAAGGGCCAGACAGGCCGCTATGAGCATGATTGAGCGGAAGCTGGCGACAAAAGCCTCTGCAATTGCGTTCTCCAACGCGGCCCTGAGTGGCCCAGTCACCTGAGCCGGCACCTGGGCTCCGGCCAGTTTAATCCGCTCTGGGTCCAGGAGTTGCTGTACCTCAAGCGGTACCCTCAGCGTGGCTAGTGCGTTGTCGAGATTCTGGTTGAAGAGGTCTAGAGCGACAATGCCCAGCAGCGCAATGGCAAGTAGCCCCGCAACCTGTGAGGCCGCATTATTGATGCCTGAAGCAACGCCCGCATAGCGGCTCTCCACCGCGGCCAAGACCACTGTTGTCAGTGGCGCAACGCTAATCGCCATGCCCACACCGAGCACCACAACCGCTGGGAAGAAAGTCAGCCAGTAGCTGCCGCCAATGCCAGGGACAGCAAACAGAGCAAAGCCCAGGGCTGCAATGCCGGGTCCCAACATCAGCGGTAGCTTAGCGCCATAGCGGTGAACCAGGCCACCCGACCAGCGAGACAGCAAGAACATGATTACGATCAGGGGCAAAAAGGTCGCGCCCGCTGCCGTCGCGGAATAGCCTTGCACCTGAATCAGGTTGAAGGGCACAAAGAACATCGCCCCACTGATAGCTGCATACAACAGCAGCGTCAGAAGATTGGCACCGCTGAAGGTTCGGGAGCGGAACAGTCCGATCGGCATCATTGGGTTGGCGCCGCGGACTTCTACCACAACGAAACCCAGTAGCACCAGGCCACCAGCAGCAAGCGTGGTGAGCACTTGGGGGTGGCCCAGCCCCAAGCTGTTGGCTTTGATCAGGGCATAGATCGTTGTTCCCAGGCCAACGGTTACTAGTAGGGCTCCCCAACCATCTAGGCCCCCTACTACTGATTCGTCTCGGCTTTCCGGCACTCGCCAGAACAGCACAATCAGCACGATCACGGCCAGGGGGAGATTAATGAAAAAGATCCAGCGCCAAGAGACGTTTTCGATCAACCAGCCGCCGAGAACTGGTCCCAGACCAGAAGCGATGGCGGTAAATCCTGACCAGGTGCCAATCGCTCGCCCCCGTTGGTCGCCACTAAACGAGACGCTGATCATGGCCAAACTGCCTGGGACCAGCATCGCGCCACCAACCCCTTGCAGAGCCCGAGCCAGAATCAGCTGAGTGATGTCCCCAGAAAAACCACAGGCCATTGAGGCGATGGCAAATAGAGTAATGCCAGTGGCGAAGACACGCCGCCGCCCGAAGTGATCGCCCAATGAGCCACCCACCAGAATCAGAGCTGCCAGAAACAGCGAGTAAGCTTCGACAATCCACTGCACATCAGTGATGCTGGCCCTTAAGTCGGCTTGCAGGGCTGGTAGCGCGACGTTGACCACCGTGCCGTCAATAAAAGCCATGCTAGAGCCAACAATGGTTGCCACCAGCACCCAGGGACGAGCATCGGGTTTACAGGGCGCAGGGTTGAGCGCCGACCGCATCACCCCTTCATCACAGGGCTGTCTGGCAATATTCGGCATTTGCGGCACTCCTCGGGTGGTGTTATGAGTTGGTGTTGGCGATTAGGGCATAACCTGGCTTGTTTTACTGAATTAAGCCTTTGACACGAGCACTATCTCCCACCAATTCCAATTCCTCAAGGCTGAGGTTCTTGAGTTGCAATTGCTGGTTGAGACCCCGCTCAAGTTGCGCTTTGGAAATGCCTAATTGGTCGATGAGTTGTTGGGTGGTTAGGCTGAGCGCCCCCACCTTAATCACGGTGCTGTCGTCCAACTGCAATTGCCCATTTTCAACGCGAGGCTGGCCTTCAATTCCGAGATAAATTTCTCGGTTGGCTAGATTGGGAAATAGGGCTGTCGCTCGCTCCAGAGCGGCTTTTTGCCGCGCTTCTAGCTTCTGGGTAGGAATTGTGGACAGATCAACAACAATGCCACTGGCAATCCTGCCGTCTTCAATGGTGGTATTTAGGGCTCTGGCGCTGCCCAGCAGTGGGCTGTGCTTGGGATTCTCAGCAATCGCAGCGACCACTAGTTGATTCAGCTCATCGGCGTTGAGGCGGGCCTCTACCTGAGGTTTGGTGCTGGTCTGATCGGCCTGGCTGCCAGTCGCAACTAACTGTTCTGCTAGCTTGATTCCAGCCGCAGCAACAGCAGGATCAGCAGGGTTCGTTGCCACAGATATTGCTGTGGATGAGTGAGTGTACCAGGTTGGCAGTTGAGTGGCTTGACGCCAATATTGAAAGGCAGCCAAAAAGCAACCGGCGACGGCTCCAAGCCCGATAAAAGTAACTGCAATAGTCGTTTTTTTTACCACTCTTAAAATTCAACCTCCACTGGGAACAGTATCGCTAATTCAGTCAGATAATGCAGCGAATTTACTACTTGATTGCAATCAAGGGATTGATTACTTTGTGAGACCTAGGAGGCACCAGATAGTTCTTGGCTAGTCTTCCAGTAGGGCAGGGGTGATATGAGGGCAGGGGTGAAGCAGTCCTCAAAACTGGAGCGAGAGGGGGAGGTAGCAACCCTAGCTTAGTCTTCTGTCTGGAGTGGAACCCGCACTGAGAATTAACCGTCATGGGTACTATAGGCACTGCAAACTAGGGTCCTGGTTACTAGCCGATCCAAATGGCATGCTTATATCCAGGCTAAGCCCAAGGCCAACATCAAAGGCCAGGCTATGTCCAGATTTCGGCTCATCCTGCGAGTTGATCCAACCGGATGATAGAGATTCTGGGCCGCTTTTGTAGAGTGGCAGTAGTCAGAAAAAGCAGTAGTAAGGAAAAGTAGTTCAAAACATGCGTCGAGTCTTTGCAACTCTCTCCCTGATCACCCTGCTGCAATCCTTACCCGCAGCAGCCTATGCTCAGGCTATTCCTTCAACTCAAGGACCGACTGATCCGATTGAACAGGTGGTTGCAGCCCGTTTGATGACGCCCTATCAGGATGGTAATTTTCATCCGGAACGTTTTATCAGCCGTGCCGAGTTAGCCTCCATTTTGGTCAAAACCTTTCAGCTTGATAAACGCGTTGCGGCTAGCCGTGAATCGCTGGTTCAAGTTCCTGACGTACCAACAAACCACTGGGCTTACAACGATATTCAGACCGTGCTCAAGACGGGCATTATGAGGGGTTATCGAGGCAACCTATTTTTCCCTAACCAAAATATTAACCGAGCAGAAGCCTTTTCGATTATTGCCCAAGCCTACGGTGTTTTTCAGTTTCCGGATCAAACAGTGCGGACAATTTTGGCTCGCTATCCTGATGCAAGCCAAATTCCCGGTTGGGCTCAGAAGTCAATGGCAACTGCGCTTTATGTGGGGCTAGTGAACACTGACGAACGAGGCAATATTGTGCCTGCCAATCCAATGACTCGCGGCGATATGGCCTACGCCCTCAGTCAGTATTTAAATATTCCCGAACAAGGACCAACAACTGCTTGGGAAGAAGACTCGCATCAGGAGCAGTAGGCTTCACCGTTGACCCTTGCAACTTTACTCATGTGTAAGGTTCATACAACTGAAGACCGCAGGCAAGATAACGGTTGCACTTGCTCTAGGGCTCGGCTCAGCGCCTCAATCCGTACTGGTTTGGTGAGGTAGTCATCCATGCCAGCCTCCAAGCACATCTCTCGATCTCCCTCCATGGCATTAGCGGTCATCGCAATTAGCCGTGGGCGCAAGTTTAACGGCCAGCGCTGGCAAATCTGCTGCGCAGCCGTCAAACCATCCATTTCTGGCATCTGAATGTCTAGCAAAACCACATCGTAGGGCTGTCGTTGCAGGGCCTCGAGCACTTCTAAGCCATTGCCTGCGAGATCAGCACGATATCCCAACCGTTTCAAAATCAGCAGGGCTACTTTCTGGTTAACGGTATTGTCTTCCGCTAGCAGAATTCGCAAGGGTAATTGCTCTGCCAGAGTGGGTTGGCTTAAGGCAAGGGCAGGTGGAGTTTGCTTGACTTTGAGTTGACCATCCACAGTGTGGATTAGAACGTCATACAGCCGAGACTGCTTGACTGGCTTGTTGAGGAAGGCAGCAAACGCCGAAGACTGCGCCTGAATCTCAACCTCTGGACGACCCACAGAAGTGAGCATCACCAGAGGTAGAAGTTGGCCGTGAGGCAGTTTACGAATTTCAGCGGCTAGAGTGAGCCCATCCATTTCTGGCATCTGTAGGTCCAAAATGGCGATATCGAAGCGCTCGCCCTGGCTCAACCACTGCAAAGCTTCAGCACCCGAGGCCACAGCTCGGGTCACCAGCCCCCAATTTTGTCCTTGTAGGGTCAGGATTTTGCGGTTCGTGGCATTGTCGTCCACAATCAGTAGCCGCTTGCCGATGAGTTGAGGTTGAGGCAGCAAGGTCGTTGGCACAAATTCGGTAGCAGACTCAGCGATCAGTGTGAAATAAAAGGTAGAACCCTGCCCAACCTGGCTCTCAACCCACATTCGACCGCCCATACTCTGGCTTAAGCGCTTGCTGATCGCTAGTCCCAGCCCTGTCCCTCCGTAATGACGATTAATGGAAGCATCAACTTGGCTAAAGGACTGAAACAAGCGGTCTAAACGCTCGGCAGGAATGCCAATTCCCGTGTCCTTAACTGCAAATTGGATTTCGAAAACGGCGGGTGATTCAGCCTCTGTAGTCTGGTTTTCTTGCTGCTGTGAACTGACCGTAATAATCACTTCTCCAGCTGGTGTAAACTTGACTGCATTGCCAAGAAGATTCACTAAAATTTGGCGCAATCGAGTTACATCTCCTACAATCGCGCCTGGTGTTTCCGGGGAGATTAGATAGCCTAACTCCAATCCTTTTTCCGTTGCTTTGGGTGCAATTAAGTCAAGGGCTTCCTCAATACAGGCTCGCAAATTGAACGGGTGTTGCTCCAAGTCCAACTTGCCAGATTCGATCTTAGAAAAATCTAGAATGTCATTAATGATCGTGAGCAAAGCATCGCCACTGCTGCGAATCGTTTCGACAAAATCCTGTTGCTGAGCGTCTAGGGTCGTGTCGAGCAGCACCCCAGTCATACCAATAACACCATTCATAGGCGTTCGAATTTCGTGGCTCATATTAGCCAAGAACTCACTTTTGGCCTGGTTAGCTGCCTCAGCCGCCTCTTTAGCAACCTGCAATTGTTGAGTTACAGCTTCTTGCTCTGCTAGCAGGCTCTGAATCTGCTCGGCCATTTGGTTAATGTTCAAGCCAAGCCGAGCCAGTTCATCTTCGCCAGCTACCGTCAAGCGGGTATCAAGGCGTCCCTGACCTAGCTTCTCAACTGCTGCAGTAGCAGCTAGGAGCGGGTCAGTGACTCGATTGACAATGTAAGCGGCCAGCAAGCCGACCAAGAGCGCTGATGCACCTGTTCCTAGAGCCAGAATTAGCAGAAACTCAGCCTCTGACTTGAAGACAATAGACTTGTCTGTAGCAATAAGGGCTTCCCATTGAAGGTCTGGCAGACCTTTCAGCCGTTGAAAAGGAGTATAAATAACCAGTTGTTCAGACCGGGTATGCGCATCGTAAACCAACTTTGCGTCTAGTTTTCGAGCTGCGTGAAGCTGAGCAAAGCTAGGCAGATCTTTCTGAACGTCTTCACCAACATGCTCCCGTTCCGAGGCTAAAAAATACCGACCAGAAGGGTCAATCAAATGATATTGATCGCCATTTGAGCTGAAGTTTTTGATTACTTGATTAATGGAGCTAACAGGCATGCGAGAGCGAACGACAGCAATAATTTTGCCGGTAGTGTCGTCACGGACTGGGGCTGCAAAGTGAATAACAAACTCACCAGAGGATTTTGAGATTGTTGGTTCACTAATGACCGGCGAACCTGTCTTGAGCACCTGTTGAAAGTAGGAGCGATCTCGATGGTTGGCAAGAGCTGGACCAGAGGACTGGAAGATCACATTACCTTGCGGATCAAAAACAGCAACGCTGTCATAGACTGGGTAAATTTTGATGAAGCGGTTGAGAGCATCCTGCTTTTTTGATCGAGAAATCCTTGTGCGAAGCTCAGCGTCCCGTAGCATGGGCAGGCTAGCTAAGACTTGGATGTCTCCATATCGCTCCAGCATAAAGCTGTTCACTTTCCCAGCCAGGGCCTCAATAATCACCTCTTGGCGTCGAGTGATCTCAGTCGTGATTGACTGATCGGCAAAATGCTGGGCAGCCGCCCCAACAGCCAACACTGGCAACGTGCCGATTGCAATGGCTAAAGCTGTTGCTTTTGCTCTTAAACCCATTTTGACCAGCCAATTGCTCAATCTAGCCTCGCTCAGCCACTGCACTCGGTCTGCGATAGATTGAGTTTGCCCTTCCCCAGGCTGAAACCAACGGTTTTAAGACTTGCATCAAGGCTTGTATCCGACCGAAACATCTCGTTTATCAGTGAGAACCAGCACTTGGCAAGCGTAGCAAACGTCAGCACTGACCCTCAACGGGTAATCTACAAGTTTACCGAAGGTCTGAAGCTTTGGTCAGCTCCCCATGAAGGTCAAGTATTGTCAACTTGAAACGCACGATCAAACTCTAATTTGCTTGAGGTTTTGCGCTCCAACACTCACTCAGAATATATAGACCTGCTGCTGACAAAAAACCAACAAACTAGCCAATGTCAGTGTCGTCTAGTAAGCGAGCAACTGGGCCAGTGTAGGCAGGAGTTGAAGAGAACAGAGAGATGGTGAGCACAGCCACTAATACAAAAATTGTGGCCGAACGAGTCCAGCCCGCAGGATAGCTTGCTGGTGTGCGTTGACCATTGAGGAACCAGTGGATCAACACAATTCCTAACCAGGGAGCAACCCAATAGAGCATGACTAGCAGATAGTTTTCGTACAAAATCGCAAACTTGCCTGAGCCGTAGACGGCCATGCTGAAGCTGAGCACAGCAGAGATGAGCGCAGAGACAGGCCGCGAGACCCGAATACCTGCAGAAATCAGGGTATAGGCCGCCGTATTATCATTTAGAGCATTATTAACAATTGAGAACAAACCAACGGCTAACAGCGCCAAGGGATCTAGAGAACCCGTCAAGGTTTGAATGTTGCGAATGACGGCATCCAATGTCAGATCAACGCTCGTGCTCGCCGTTAGAGCCAGTTGCAAACAACCCAGGATATCGCCCAGCCCAATAGCTAGCAGACCGGTCCAGAAGTCTAAACCGATAACAACCAGTAATACTCCCAGGACCCAACCCGCAGGGACTAAATTGTAAGCTAAATGGCGGTCAGCTTTTGTCACGAATGTCTCGCCTTAGTGGTCTGAGCGTCAACCGCCCTACACCTAGAAAGACGATGATCAGTAGTAATATGACCAGCTATGCAGAAATTCCTCAGCCCAGTGTGGTGGCCGAGCAAATTTACAAGCAAGCAGAATTTGAATTCAAATATGTATTAGAAACCCAACGCTGGTATCGCAACGCCAATGTTGCTTCCAATGCCAATTCCGATGCTACCGAAGAGACTAATGAACCAACTTGGCTCCATGCTCCCAGGATGGAAGTTCTCTATTTTATCCAGACTCAACTGAATGAGATGCTTAACCCAATTGGTGGCTACAATCTCCATTACCTACAGCAGGTTTATACCTTGCTAAAGCTGCATTATTGGCATCCAGCCTGAAGGTTTCACGGAAGTTCGTGTGCTCGCTCAGCGAAAAGCCGATTGATCAGTTACAGAAACCACAGTGTTGCCTCGCTCAGCCCAGAGTCACATCCAAAATCATCATCACCACAAAGCCAACCATTAGACCTGCGGTAGACTCCGTTTCAAAACCTTTGCGGTGAGTTTCAGGAATAATCTCATCGCTAATCACAAAGAGCATTGCTCCAGCCGCAAAAGCCAGAGCCCAAGGCAAAATCGGTTCTGCAACTGAAACGGCACCCGCGCCTAGTAATCCACCGATGGGTTCAACCATACCTGTGGCTAGCGCAATTAAGAAGGCGGTTTGTTTGGAGTATTTCGCTGCAAGTAATCCTAGGGCAACCACCAAACCTTCTGGCATATTTTGCAAACCAATGCCAACGGCTAAAGCCAAGCCATTGGCAGAATCACCTCCACCAAAACCGACACCAACGGCCAGGCCTTCTGGCAGATTGTGCAAGGTGATCGCAATAATAAATAGCCAAATTCTTCTGAGATTGGCGCTACTTGAACCTTCAGGGCCTTTAATGAAATGCTCGTGAGGCGAATATTTGTTACTAAGCCAAAGAAATATACCACCTAACAACAGACCCGCAGCAACAATAAAAGCCGCAGAAACTTTACTGCCTGTGATCCCAGACGCCGCTTCAATCCCTGGAATAATCAGCGAAAAAGCAGTCGCGGCGAGCATCACACCCGCACCAAAGCCCAGCATGATATCTTGAGCCTTTTGCGTGACATCCCGAATAAAAAAAATGGGCAGCGCGCCGACACCCGTTGCCATGCCTGCCAGCAAACTGGCTAGTAATCCCAGTTGTAAGGTTCCCACAGTGCGCTCCCGTCAATGCCTATCTACATCGTATTCTCTGCGCTTAAAGGTTTTGTTAAAAAAGGCTCAGCCAGCTCACACCCAGGACCAGGCTCAGCAGGGTCACGGGCACACCCGCCCGCAGGAATTCCCAAAATGTGAGCACACCTGAACTACCTGCGCCTTGAGCAACAATCAAATTGCTAGCCGAGCCGAGCAGAGTCAAATTACCACCAAACGTCCTGGGCAGAGCTAACGTGAACCACAGATTGTTAGACTGCCCCAAGGCTTCAATCCAGGGAGTGATAGGAACCAGCTAATCATGCGAGTGAAGAGCCCAGCCTGTCCTAACACCGCCACAAAGATTATCATCCCCAGTAAAAATAGAAGGGTCTGAGCATCTAGCGAGGATAACGGCTTATCCAAAGGAAACCCACCCAGTAACACCATCGCCACAGCCCCAGCTAATGCAGCAGTGGGTCGGTCTACAAAACGAATTACTCGTTCCTCAAAGGCGATAGCCGCATAGGTCAAAGCCAGAATCAGACATCTCACGAATGCTTGGGCTGTCCAGTCCACCGAGGCAGCTATCCTTCGCTAGGTCATGCAGTTGAACTCTAGAGGAAAGCCGGAAAAAGCACCAGCAAAGCATCCAGATTCCAGCCAAACTTCCTGACTAGCGAACCCATTATCTAACGGGCCAGCTAACGGGCAGTTGAATTCTTAGAGTATTCGTGCAATAAAGTTCATTCGCAATATAATTGCCGTAAAAAAACCCTGCCTTATCAAGACAGGATTTCAAAACAGCAAGTAAATGAATAACGAGCAGGGATAGCTAGGCTCACCGGCTTAAGTTAGTCGTTGATCGCCTTGCCAGCGCCTTCAGTCACACCCTTAACAGTGTCACCAATATTGTCCAAAATCTTGGTGGTAACGCCACGGGGTCCCCATTCTTGGGTCTCACCTTTGGTGACCTGGTTCATTTTTTCCCGCATTTCCGTACGGTCATTCAACGAACGGCTGGCCCGCTCTTGAATTCGCTCACTGCCTTCGCGTGCGCCTTGCAGGGTGCGCTTGGCTGCACCACCTAAATCTACTCCTTTAACCGGAGCACGCACGCCATCTTCTTGATCTGCGTAGCGCTCGTGGAAGGTATCTTTAGAGGCAGGGTTCACCAGGTCTTCAGCTCTTTCTGGCGAAGGAACGGCCCCAACGGGAGCAGCAGGCAGGCTTAATAAGCCAATCAGACCCACAAGCAAGGCTATGGCTAAGGAGCGGCTTAGGCGCTTGAAGGTTTGGATCAAGTTGCTAGAAATTGCGAACATAAAGCGAGTCTTCTCCTAATTGATAAGCTGGTTATGAAACTGAAAACGGCTATTAGCCTGAACTTGAATTACGACTAGAGCACAGCTAACGCAAACCTGCGTTACTTGCCTTGTAATGTGTCGCCAATATCTTCAACGGTGCGCTTGATTGCATCACCCAAGTCATCACCGGTGCGCTTGATGTTGTCGCCTAGGTCGTCACCAGCACGCTCAGCACTACGAGAGGTTCGGTTGAGTTGACGCTCCGCTTTGTCGGAAGCTCGATCAATACTGCGGTCTAGCTTATTGCCAGTGCGATCAAATTTATCATTAACACTTTCAACCTGGCGTTCTGCCGAGCTACGACGCTCTGCGTTATCAATGCCGCCGAAAGCACGTTCTAGTTGATCATTGCCCAGCTCATCAACAGCCCGCTCAACTCGACGTTCTGTATTCTTTTCGGCATTGCCCAGGTTTCTTGGAATCCGCTTGGCTGCTGCTTCTGTCCGCCGTAACTGGGCCTCAGCCGCCTCATCTGCGCTCATCGTACGCCGCTCGGCGTAGGAACGGCGGCTTTCTTCGCTAAGATTTTGTCCCTTACCGGGATAGTCTCCGGATGGCAAAGCCTGTACCGAAGTTGTGAGCGAACTGCTTAGCCAGAGCAAACCTGTTAACAGCCCTAAAAGAACCACTCGATGTAGAGACCGAGCGAACTTCGAGAATTTCTGCATGGAGTTACGTCCCTTTTGCTTAGCTAACCTCATGCATGTTAAAGAGGAAAGGCGCGCATTAGCGTCTCCCCTCAGGTGGGTTTCTCTAGGCGCGTCTATTCCTAGCTAAGCCTTCAAGCGGAGTAGTCTGTTAACTAAAGTTAAACTTTTGAATCGCATTGGGTTCTATTGATCTAGCGCTACCGCTTGGCTAAGCGCTGCTTTTTCTCTAGCCCGTTGAATAAACGGCGCTAAGGCTGCTGTATCTAGACCACTCAGAATCTCTAAATTAGCAGGTTCTACCCCGCGGCAGAGCATATCAACGCACCAGCTTTGCCGCGCTTGGTCAGGGCGTAGTGGTGTGGCATCCGGATTAGTAAAACCATTAGTCCACTGCTGCCAGCAAGTTAAAACTTCGGCTTCTGTCAGCGTAAATAGAGGCTGGCTAGGTTGTGGTCCTGCACCACGACGCCGTAAATAGCGGCTCAGCGGACTGTTATTAGCAGTTGCAACTTGGCGGCCTAGTATTTTTTGATTAATGGGCACTTGACGCACGGTGCCTTGGGACGAGCAGACCCGTAGCATCTCCCAGTCTGGCTCAGCGCTGTAATCGCCCTGTCGCAGGCGCAGCACCTCAGCTACAGTCAACCCTGCACCAAATAACACCCAAGCCAGAGCATAGTCTTGTGCGCCTGCTTTCTTAGCCTGTGCCAGGATGCTGTGGGAAACTGAAGCACCCAAGTCCTCAGCTCCATTAGAGGGTACAGCCAGTTCTAGATGAGCAGTCTTCAGGGGCGGAGAGCCGATCAATTCAGCGCCCTGCAAAAACAAGTCAACCAGGCTCTCTAGAAACTCGCCTCGTCCCGCCCACAGGTTGCCCAGCATATCGGGTGGGCGACAGGTGACTTCTACCACGGCATAACCGAGAATCGTGCTGTTGATTAGGCTGGCTAGATTTTCCGGTGCTAGGCGCAGTTGCAGTTGACCGGCCCGTACCGCTGAGGCGAGGCAAGCGGCTAGGGCACGGTTGGCCTGCACAAAGCCCTGGCCCAGAGCTTGTCGGTTTTCCTCAGGATACTGACCCGACTCACCGACCACAGAACGCACTAGATCTGGCATTTCCTCCAAAGCTTGCAGACACGTATCGACATACTGCAATAGCTCTTGGCGGGGATCGCCATGCCAGTTGGTCTGGCGCATCAAAGACTGCCCAATGCTTGTGAACACCTCACACTCCTGGATAGTTGCAAGTAATAAGCCGTGCTTGTTGCCGAAGTGCCGGAAGAGGGTGACTTCATTCACACCTGCCCGCTCAGCAATTTGCCGGGTTGTGGTCTCGGTAACCCCCTGACGGGCAAACAACTCCAAGGCTGCGTCAATAATTTTCTGGCGCGTCCGAATTGAGACGCGGCGCCGGTCACGAACACCGGTGACCGGGGGTTGCTCGGGTAGCGCAGCGGGGTTAACAGTCATGGAGCGCCTGAACAGATAGCAGCACCAGTCTAGTCGGAATGGATAGGAAGAGGTGTCTCCTCGATACCCCCGACAAAACTCTGACCAACGGTGGACTAAAAAACCTGCAAGTGCCACTTGCAATTCGATCCAAAGCTAGCTAGGCTGAAGCGAGGCAAATGTGAAAGCAAGCAAGACTTGCACCACTTGCAAGCGGCTCTGGCAAAGTCAGTGAAGCTCTCCTACAGCTTTAGATGACTTCTATTCTTTTGGGGTTTTCGCTGCGTTTCCTTCACATTTGCTCAGAATTCACTAATTTTTCATCTCCACGAGGAAGTTTGCATGGCTTTTAATGCCGATATTTTGTCTGCGCCTAACTCCTCGCAAGAGAAGGCAGGTGAGACGACTGCTAGTGTTCAGCGTCCTCCTACAGAACTGCGCCTGAACTGGGTTAACGTTGCATTCTTCGGTGCGGTGCATCTGGTTGCGCTCAGTGCTCCCTGGTTTTTCTCCTGGAAGGCAGTGGGAGTCATGCTGGTTTTGCACTGGCTATTCGGCAGCGTGGGTATCTGCTTGGGCTATCACCGGCTGCTCAGCCATCGCAGCTTGCAGGTTCCCCGTCCTGTGGAGTATTTCTTGGCTCTAATTGGGGCTTTAGCCGCGCAGGGTGGACCGATTTTCTGGGTTGGGGGTCACCGTCAGCACCATGGCTTTACTGAGCATGAAGATCATGACCCTTACTCCTCGACTCGGGGATTTTGGTGGAGCCACATGGGTTGGATTCTCTACTCACGGCCTGAGCACTTTGATCCTCAAAATTATTTCCGCTTTGCGCCCGATCTGGCACGGGATCCGATTTACCGCTTTATGGACAAATGGTTCCTGGCCTTTCAGATTCCACTGGGCTTAGCGCTCTACGCATTTGGGGGTTGGCCTTGTGTGATTTGGGGCGGCGTCATGCGAGCTATCTTACTGTGGCACAGCACTTGGCTGATTAATTCTGCGTCGCATAAGTGGGGCTATCGCAACTTCCAAAGCACTGATAATTCGCGCAATCTCTGGTGGGCTGCCCTACTTACTTATGGCGAAGGCTGGCACAATAACCACCACACCTATCCCAACATGGCGAAGGCGGGTCTGCACTGGTGGGAAGTGGATGTGACTTGGTGGTCAATCCAGGCCCTGCGCAAACTAGGCCTAGTGCAAAAAATCACGCTGCCGAAAGCAGATTGGCGCGAACAGTTAGTGAAGAACTAACGCGAACCAACGTTCAATAAATTCGAGACGGGAAGGGAAGCAGCACTGTAACCCTTCCCGTTTATTTTGTAAGTCTTTTGCTGGGTCTTTCAAGGAGATTCGTGCATGGCAATCATCAGCTTCGAGCTGCCGATCTACACCTACCAAATCGATTTCATTGGGCATGTCAATAATATTGTCTACATTCAGTGGATGGAAATTGCCCGCATGAAGCTAATGGAGGCAATTGACTTACCCGTCCATCAGGCCCATGCCCAAGGTTTTGTTCCGGTGCTGGTCCACACCGAGATTACTTACAAAAATCCTCTGTATCTGGGTGAGACTGTCCGTGTTGAGCTATGGCTTTCTGAACTGAGAAAAGCGTCGGCTCAAATGGAGTTTCGCTTCTACAATTCGCAAAATATTCTGGCTGCCGAAGGTCGTCAACGCGGTCTATTTGTTACCCACGCAACCATGCGTCCGCGTCGTTTAGGTGCAGAAGAGCAAGCCCTATTTACACCGTTTTTACTTTCAGAAACTTAGAGCAACAGGAAGCCCAACTGGAGCAGGAGCACCAGGAAAACCGCAATTTTTTTATCCTGTTTTTATCCTGATGGCTTGACTTCGTGTGAGCGCTTGGCAAACATCTCGCACGCCTCTTTCGCTTAGCTCTGGCACAAGTCAAACGCTCGTGAACCTCAAGCTCAGGCTAAATCTAGCGGTGGGGGACAGCTCAAGCGCAAGCGTTCACCCGTCAGCGGATGGTGAAACTCCAGCTTCAGGGCGTGCAGATGGTAGCCACAATCGCCGGGAACTGGCACTTCTCCCATCTCATCCGGCCGCACGCTCAAAGGTAAACCGCCGCTGCCATACAGTGGATCGCCCAGCAGAGGATAGCCCGCCACCGCTAGATGAATACGAATTTGATGCGGTCGACCGGTGGCAATTACCACTTCCAGCAAACTGGTTTCGGTCCCACGTTGCAGCACGCGGCAATCGCTCTGAGCAGAGAGGCCATCAGGCGTAGCAGCATACAAATATCCCAGGACCGGATGGGCTAGTTTGCCAATCGGCTGAGTCACCCGAAAGCACTCGGGCATTGAGTTACCAACCGCTAAAGTTCGGTAAGTTTTAACAATCTGGTGAGTACGCATTTGCTGGCTCAAAGCAGCTCTTGCTTGAGACGAACGTGCCAGCAGCAGCAAACCAGAGGTTCCCCGTCCTAAGCGGTGAATCGGCATGGGTGGCTGGTTAGGGTAGCGCTGTTGCAGTTGCCTAAGCAGCGTGTGCTCCAAAAAGCCACCTCCCGGCAGCACGGGTAACCCAGAGGGTTTTGCTATGACCAGCAACTCTGAGTCCTCATACACCGTCTCAAAGGTCAAAGGCACATCCGGCTCTTGCCAGGGAGGACGGTGGTAGGTAAGCTGCTGACCAGCCCTTAAACAGGTTTCGGGTTGGGTTGAGGCACCATCGAGCAGAATCTGACCTGCTAGGATTCGGCTCTGCCACTCAACCTGGTTGGAGTGACGGTAATGGCGAGTGTAGTAATCCAGAACCGTTAGCCCCTCGGCGCTGGACCTGATCTGATCTCGATAAACCCAACCGCTATTCATCTGACCGGCTCCTCCTCGCTCATTCTGCGACAGCCTGGCTGAGATAGGGGCGTCTACCTAAAGCGATTCGGGGATTTCGCCAGCTAGAATCCCAGATGACCCAATCGAGGGTTAACCCAGGAGAGAGTGTGACCCAGCCCGAGACAGAACACGAACCAGAGCAATCCCAACAGCCAGAGCGATCTTACCGTCTGGCCAAAGTCGGGGTGGGCTTAGGTCTGGGGCTCACGGCAGGGCTGCTAGGTCTGAGCTGGGGTGCCCGCATTTTCCTGACTGAGCGCCTGTCCCCTCTGGTTGCCGAGAGTCTAGCCAAAACCCTCAATCGGCCTGTCACAGTTGGCGCACTTGAGCGGGTGTCGTTCGTGGGCATGCGCTTTGGTCCCTCCGCAATTCCCGCAACGCCAAAGGATGAGGACAAAGCCACAACGCAAGCTGTTGAAGTTGGCTTCAATCTGCCGCGCCTGCTATTCACTCGCACCCTGGATCTCGACATTACCCTAGTTAAGGCCGATATCTACATCGAGCAGGCAGCTGACCGGCAATGGCTGAGGCCAATCGTGGCTCCAGAGGAAGGCCAGAGAACCGTCACTATCCAAGTGCAAACGGTAAACATTGAGGATGGTCAGCTGACCCTGGTGCCTGCGCCACTACCTCCAGCGCCCGGGACCCAAGTTAAACCGCGCGCCCGTGAGCCTCGGGTGCTCCAGAACGTCCAAGTTCAAACGCAATGGTTTAACCCCACCCCCGAAGCGGCCAATCGCCGAGTGCAGTTTCAAGCAACTGCAAATGCGGTCGAGGGCGGGCGGCTCGATCTGCGAGGCGAGTGGGATCTGGTCGATAAGTTGCTGACCTTACGGGCACAGGGTGAGCGGCTAGCAGCCCCGATCGTCAACGGCTTCCTACCGCAAATTCCCGTCGATCTACTAAACGGTACGCTGAATGGCAACGTGGGCGTGCGCTGGTACACCCCAGAATCCCCCTCTCTTGATGGCACAGTCCAGGTCCAAGGAGTTACCGCTAAAGTTGCGAGAGTGCCACAGTTGCTCAATGGCGTGGTTGGCACTCTGCGTCTAGACGGTTTGACCGCCAACTTCGACCGTTTGCAAGCTCGCTACGGCCAAGTCCCCTTCCAGGCCACAGGTGGCATCGGCCCGAAAGGGTTTGACGTCAAGGGAGCTACGGCACCAACCAATCTGGACGTGCTGCTGCGTACCCTCAATGTCCGGTTGCCATTCCCCGTGGCCGGTCAGGTCAGGAGCACAATTTCCCTGACTGGCACAGGCCAGCAGCCTGTACTGGCAGGTCAATTCAACTCCACTAACAATCAGGGGCGATTCGACCGCATTCCGCTCCAACGTTTTGGAGGTCGCTTCCAGCTAGTGAACCCAGTAGTCACGCTGGCTGACTTTGAGGCTTATCCCGCCATTGGCGGTGTAGTTCGCGGTGGGGGTCAGGTCAATTTGGCCCAGGGTGGTGGACTGGCCCTCAATTTCCAGGCTGCTGGTGTTTCCGGTGAGCAGTTGGCCCGGACCTACGGGGGCAATTTGCCGATAGCGGTTGGGCCGCTAAGTGCCAACACTCAGGTCTTTGGACCCGCTACCAATATCCAGATCGTGTCACGCTGGCAGGCACCCAGCGCGACATACCCTGCTCGCGGTGAAGTGGCGGTGGCACGCGGTGTAGCCACCTTGCGCAATACCGTTCTCAACGTTGCCGGGGGTACAGTTCAAGCCGATGGCACAGTCACTTTAGGCAGTCAGGGTCGCCCCGGACGCTGGCAGGGCACCGCTAGTCTGCGAGGGATCCGCCTGCAACGCTTGACTCCCGAACAACGGGGCTTGCTCAATGGCACGGTTGGCGCTAGTGGCAGTTTGGCCTCATTCCGGCCTCAAGATATTCGCGCCGCAGGTAATCTGACGTTCTCTGAAGGTATCGCCGTAATCCGGCAGCCCTTGACAACTCAGGTGGCTTGGGACGGTCAGCAAATTATTGTGCGCGATGCTCGCAGTGAGCGGGTTCAAGCACAAGGCACGATCGGCGTTCGCTTGCAGGGACCAGGCTCCCCTGCCGTCGGTGCCCTGAACCTCAACGTGCAAACCAACGACTTTCCGCTGCGCAATCTGGCGGTATCCTTGCCAGAAACCATTGCCCTAGTGGGCAGTGCCGACTTCAGTGGCAAGCTCACAGGCACACCCAGCGCACCCCGCGTAGCTGGAGCCCTTGCCCTCAATAATCTCCAGGTCAACAACTTTGATTTTGCTGACCGGCTGAGTGGCCACGTTGCCTACACTGACGCAGGCGTTAATTTGGACCTGAATGGCGGCGGCGACCGCATCGCCCTACTCACTGATGCCAACTTCCGACCTCGCACCTTTGAGGTGCGCCACGGCGAGACACTAGCGGTTGGCGAAACTCAAGGCAATCAACTGCTGGTGGCCTTACAACAGTTTCCGCTTGGCGCCCTGGGCTTGCGACCTGCCGCCCAGCGCTTTGGAGCCGTGGGCGGCGATCTCTCAGGTGACTTCGCAATTGATTTGCCAGCCCGAGGCCCACTAAACCCCAGAACCATTAGTTTGCTGGGAGATGTAGCTGTTGTGCGTCCCAGCTTGGGCCAGATTCGAGCCGAGCAGTTCACTGGGCGCATCCGCTATGCCAACGGCAACCTGAGCCTGGAGAACGGCGACCTGCGCTTGCCCCGACGCAGCCGCTATCAGCTCGCCGGTCGCTTCAGCCCCGGCCAGACGCCCCAACTAAGCGCTCAAGTCCAGGTAGTTCAGGGCGAAATTCAGGACATCCTACAAGCGCTTCAGATCTTTGACTTCTCCGACTTTGGCCGGATCTTTGAGACTGGCCGTTATGGTCGCGCCAATGTGCTGGACAATGTGTTCGCCCGAGGTTTGGCCGAGCTCTCTCCCCCACGTGAAACCCTTTACGCTCAGTTGCAACGCTTTGCAGAGATTCAAGCCCTGATCACGGAGCAGCGGTTGCAAGCCAGGGAATCATTACTGCCAGGCTTGAATGAGCTTCAGGGTAGCTTCTCTGGCACTCTAGCGTTCACTGGCTCCCTGCAACAGGGCATCACAGCCAGTTTCAATCTGGGTGGTCAAGACTGGCGCTGGGGCGACTTGCTTCAGGTGCAGGACGTTACAGCTCAAGGCGAGTTTGCCAACGGTGCGCTCACCCTGGCTCCTTTACGCTTTGCCAGCGGCGAACAGGTGGGTGAGTTTACTGGGCGCGTCGGCGGTACTCGGCAAGCTGGGCAGGTCCGTTTGGCCAACATCCCAGTCGAGAACTTGGAAAACCTATTGCGGTTGCCATTTGACGCTACAGGAACTTTGAGTGGCACTGCAACCCTGGCCGGTAACCTGGACAACCCGCAGTTATTGGATGGTCAGCTCGTCCTCAACCAGGGCCAGCTGAACGGTACGCCCCTAGAGCAAGCCAACAGCACTTTCAACTATCGCGATGGGCGGCTTAGCTTCGACAGCACCTTGGCACTGGCCAACTCAGGCCCAACTGTGATCAACGGCAGCATTCCCTATCGTTTACCCTTCGCACGGGTTGAACCTGCTAGCAATCAGTTACGGCTAGATTTGAATGTGCGCAATGAAGGACTGGCCCTGCTCAATCTATTCTCCCGACAGGTCAGTTGGGTCGGCGGCGAGGGCGATGTCAACTTAGCGGTGCGCGGCACCCTAGCTCAGCCTCTAGCCACAGGTTCTGCTTCCTTCCGAGGCGCTTCTTTCCGGTCTTCTTTGCTTCAAGGTAGTGACCTAACAGATGTCACCGGCAACATTCAGTTCGATCAGGACCGGGTGCGGATTACCGAGCCGCTGAAGGGCCGCTTTGGCAGTGGTCAGGTCGGAGCCTTGGGCGTGTTGCCGTTGAATAGAGCCTTGCGCCGCCGTGACCCTGATGTCGATAATCCCCTAACCGTCAGCCTGACCGATATCAATCTGAGCCTCAAGGGCCTCTACAGTGGTCGAGTAAACGGCGTCGTTCCCGTCACAGGTAGCGTCTTTGAACCGATTTTGAACGGACAGATCACGCTCAGCCAGGGCCAGGTTCTAATTCCCGATACTGGTAGTGGCCCAGGCCTCGCCCCTAGTGGCGGTGGCGGCGGCAACAACGCGGCTATCACACCTGGGTTCAACAATCTGCGCCTGAGATTAGGAGAACAACTTCAGATCACGCGTCCACCCCTTCTCAACTTCCTGGCAACAGGCGACATTGTGCTTAACGGTGACCTGCAAGGCATCCGGCCTGAAGGACGGGTCAGCTTGCAGCGCGGCCAGGTGAATCTGTTCGCGACCCGCTTTACCCTGGATCGCTCCCAGGAGAACTATGCCCAGTTTGTGCCCACCCAAGGGCTAGACCCGAATCTCAATGTTCGGGTTGCCAGTGCTGTAACTGAGACAACACCAGCCATTGCCAATGATTTGGGAGGCGTTGATCCTACAGGGATTGGCTTGGGCGGTTTGCGCACCGTTCAGGTCAGAGCCACTGTGACTGGGCGAGCCAGCCAGTTCAACTTGGCATTGACCTCGTCACCGCCTCGCTCCGAGGCCGAGATCGTGGCCCTAATCGGAGGCGGCTTTACAGAAACATTAGGGCAAGGCCCAGCAGATACCGCTCTGGTTCTGGCAAATTTTGCGGGCTCCGCCTTGCTGAATACAGTTCAGGGTGCGGTTGCCAGTGCTCTAGGTCTGTCTGAATTTCGTATTTTCCCGACCATTTTGCCAACCGAGCAAGGCAGCAGCGACCGTTCACTGGGGTTAGCGATGGAAGCCGCAGTCGATATTAGCCGCCGCTTCTCAGTTTCGGTGCTGCAAGTGCTCACCAACTCAACGCAGCCCACTCGCTTTACACTGCGCTATCGTGTCAGCGACCAAATTCTGCTGCGCACCTTTACCGATTTAGGCGGGGAGGCTGGTGCCAGTGTAGAGTTTGAAACCCGCTTCTAAAGGCTCGCGATTCATTAAATTCGCCCTGATTAAAAGGTGAAAAAAGGCAAAAGCTTTGAATCAAGCAAATAAGCGCGCCAAAGGATAAGCAAAATTAGGCAGCAAAGGACTCACCAGTTCGTCATTCACTAGTAAAGTCTCGACTAATCCTAAGGCAGCTTTCTCCCGCGGATAGACTTCAATTTGCTTTAAGCCCCAATCTGCAAGCCAGTTCTGCAAGCTAGTATTTTTGTACGCCTCGGGCTGAGTAGAGCCTGAGTTTCAAGTCTCGATCACGCTGCTCGTTATCCACACCGGGTGGTAAGACTTCCACGACCAGTTCGGGTGCTCCAGTTAAGTACCCTGCCTCATTCAGCAACATTGCCAGCCGTTCGTGACTTGCTCAAACCACGTCAGGGACGACGCAGTACCAATATCTTAAAGCAGGTCACGAAAGCAGGTCAGTATTGAGCAGGCAGGTATTAGCTCCGGATTGAAGTTTAAGTCTCAAGGCAAAAGTGGGTGCTAGGCATAGACTTGCCAAGAGAAGTTTGGCTCCAAATTACTGCTCTCAAATTACGCTCAGACATTTACAGATACTTATTAAGTGAGAACTCAATAAAATGAAGACAGAGAATAGCAATTTTGCGAGTTGAGCTACGCATGTCCCAGCCACATGCTTAATTGCCCTACATCTTCAACTGCATCAGTTCAAAAGGCTGACACTGATTAACTGATGGACTCAGGTGAAGGCGAGTGGTGCGGAACCTGCACCTTCCAACAGCGCAAGGATGGGTTATGCTCAACGTCTTCAAGATTATTGCTGCCTATCGAGCGGCTAATCGTGTCTTAGATACAGAAGATTCAGTAACCGATGCACTTCTCGCGCACTTTCAGCCTCCTGAATTACAGCAGAAACACTGTACATTCGATAGTATCTACGTATTCGGTGACAGCCTCTCAGATATTGGCAACACCTTCGACCTCACTCAGGAGGCTTTAGGACAGGGACTTCCGCCAGCACCTCCCTATTTCCGAGGGCGCTTTTCCAATGGTCCAGTTTGGGTAGAGTATCTGGCTCGGCTGCTCAAACTCTCCTCAGAAGATCACATTAACTTTGCGGTGTCAGGAGCAACAACGGGCAGAACCAACATCTTTATCCCTAATAATCCAGCCAATTTACTAGGACTGCAACAACAGCTCGATAGCTTTACCGCATCCTTTAAGGCAACTGAGCAGCAGGCTAACGCCAAGGCACTTTATACTATTTGGGCAGGGGCTAATGATTACTTGAATTCCAACCTAGACAATTCTCCAGCCAACCCCCCAGCCAATCCTCAGATCAATCTGCAAGCCAATTCCATGACCCCGGTCGAGAATCTAGCCAACGGTGTCAAAGCTCTGGCTGATGTTGGTGCCAAGCAGATTATGGTGGCCAACTTGCCTGATTTAGGCGATTTTCCGGGTTTATCTAGAGACAGCCAACGAACTGCTAACCTCAATACATTGACGCAGGCCCACAATTCTGGTTTAGCAACAGCCCTTCAGGCCTTGAGCCAGTCTGTTGAGCCTGACGTGAATATTATTTCTTTCGATGTCAATTCTCTGTTTAAACAAGTTGTTGCCGAGCCCTCGAGATTCGGCTTTACAGACGTAATCAATACTGAACTCGATCAGCTAGCCCAATTTCAGGGTTACACGGATACATTTTTCTTCTGGGATATTATTCATCCTACAACCACTGCTCATTTAATCTTGGCCAAGGCGGCCTTTTCTTTGCTTTCGCCAACAACACGCTTAACCGAACGCTTAACCGGATAACTAACTTTAGCCCTCTAGCCCGAAATAACTTAGCTAGGTATCCCTTGTTTTGGGGTGGCACAATTCCTAATTATGCTGCACCAGTAATATCCTGCCATGCCCCAAAGATTCAGCTCTCGGAAATTCAGCTCAGAGAAGTTAACCTCCTTGGGGAGAGTAGATTTCGCAGCCCCAGCCTTACACAGCCGGTAACCAACCTCGAACCACATGAGTTACTCTCCCGTGCTGGGCATAATGAGGCTTCGCAAACTTCTTGGGTTAGACTTAGCGCGGTTTACATTCTTCACCCGGGTACATCTTGAGCATATCTATGCTGCTCTCTTCTCAATCCTGGCCTCTAAGACATTGATTCAATCAACCATCTGTGATCGAGCGAACCAATAGGTTGTGATCTCGTTCCTAGACTTTTGTCGCTTTGGGATATCCCAATAGCCTGCAACTAAAGCATCTAGTTACATAAGTTAATAACGCCGGGCGATCTGAATTAAATACTCAGTTGTTGTAATTCTTCAGTGAGAGAAATCACCATAAGGATTCACCCAAAAGTAGGGTGTCGTAGCGAGAAGAAACTCGCAGGATAGAGATATACCTCCTTGGTTCCGCATCGTTATGCAACACCTCCTTGCTGCTTCGTTGGCTCTTGCTGGCCTTTTGGTTGCGCCTGTAGCTGCTTTGGCTCAGCCCCAAACGATCATGGCTGCTGGCACCGCTATTCAGCCTGCAATTGGGCAAGCAGATGGAACCTACCTCTACAGCACTAGCAACCAACCAGACCAAGTTGGTAGCGAGTATGTAGTTTTTGAGCGTCGGGGGGGAACACAAGTCAGCGGCGCACTCTATCTACCTAGCTCAGAATTTGCCTGCTTCTCCGGTTCACTGCAAGGTCAGAGCATGAACCTAGCGGTAATTGGCGTTGGTGATACCCAACCCCATCCCTTCAATGTGAACCTCAACCAATATCAACGCCTTCAACAGGTCAGTGCCAACGACCGCCGCATTTTAGGTATGTGTGCTCAGGTTAACGAGCAGTATGCCCGCATGCAAGGGGCTCCTATTCAAGCAGCAAGCAATCCTGTTTCCCTACAGAAGTAGCCCATTCCCTCGCTGCAGAACTACTTCAATTTCATATTCAATTCAATAGATTTAATTTAAAGGGTTATCTTCCCGACCAAAATCTTCCCAGAGTGGGTTCTGAAGTAGGTCAGCATAGGTAATACGGCGCTGCTCTTCTAGCTCTTGAATCCGGCGCTTCTCAGCATAAATCTTGTCTTGGTAAAAATAGCCCAACTCTGGATAACGCTGAACGTCAGTCTTCTCCCAGAGATCCATAAAGTAGTAGTGGCGCTTGTCACAAATTACTTGCTCCATATAAGCAATTGACGCCTTCAATACCAGCGGAGCTCGCATTAAGGCAATGCGAGCATTTTCATCTAGCCAGAATAAGCGCATGACTTGGTTGAGCCGGTCCGGCTCCTCAGCCAGCTGGATCTGGATGACTTCAATCAGGTCAGTCTCAGTATCAACCTTCTGAATTTGCTGCCAGAGAAAACGGTAGTGCGACATGAAGTCTAGGTCTCGCTCCGCTAGTAGTTCCTCAACCACAGAGCGGTACTGAGGAAAGTGCAGATAAAGCTGCAGAAGCTGCGACTCAGCCACTTCGAGCCGCGAGGTGGCAATTGGCGCCTGCCAGCGACGGGAACGACCATGCCAGCGGTTGCCGCGTACTGCTTCGCGCAGTTCTTCTTCCAGCTGAATTGCCATGCGCGAATTGCCCAAACTCAAGCGCTGGGCGCACTCATGGGTGTAGTGGGTCCGAACAATGGCATTGGGCAAGCCACTGAGTAACTTGACTAGGTCTTGGCTAGCAGTCTGGAGTTGGTCCGCCTGTCGTAAGTCCTTGTCCTCTAAAATCTGGTCGATTTGCCAGTCCAACCACAGGGGCGCAGCGCTCAATAGCTCTCGATACTGTTCAGGGCTATGGGCTCGCAGATATTCATCGGGGTCTTTGCCCTCTGGCATCGCCAGAATCCGCAGTTGAACCTCGCCCCGCGCTGCCAGTTCCCGCACTTCTGCAATGGCTCGCTCTGCCGCAGTTGCTCCTGCCTGGTCAGCATCGAAGTTGAACACCACCTGTTTCGAGTCGGTGTAGCGCAGCAAAGAGCGAACCTGAGCAGCACTGAGGGCGGTACCCATGCTGGCAACTGCATGGGTAATTCCAACCTGGTGCAAGGCGATCACATCGAAGTAGCCTTCCACAACCAGTGCCTGGTCAGCTCGACGAATCGCCTCATGCGCCTGATCCAAACCGAAGAGTAAGGCTCCTTTATTGAACAGTTCAGTCTCCGGCGAATTGAGATACTTGGGCTGCTCATCGCCCAGAGACCGACCCCCGAAACCCACGACTCGCCCGCGTACATCGCAGATCGGAATCATCAAACGGTCACGGAAGCGGTCGTAGTAGCCCCGACCTTCTTTGCGCGGCAGAATTAGCCCCGCTTGCTCAACTAACTCCGGCGGATAACGCCGTTGCTCAACCAAAAAGCCGTAGAGCGTAGCCCAGCCTCCTGGTGCGTAGCCCAGCTTGAACTGGCGAATTGTGGTCTCACTTAGCTGTCGGCCCTCTTTTAAATAGGTCAGAGCAGCTTCCCCCTGGGGTAGCCCCAGGGCATGTTCATAGAAATTAGCGGTGCTGGCCAAGATCTCGTACAGTTGCTCCCGCAGCGAGATTTGCCGCTGGAGTTCCTGCCGTTTCTCTGGTTCTAGAGTCCGGACAGGCACGCTGTAGCGCTGAGCCAGGTCTAGCACCACCTCAGTAAAGGAACGCTTATTCAGCTCCATTAAAAAGGTGAATACATCGCCGGCCTGACCGCAACCGAAGCACTTAAAGAACTGCCGTCCTGGACTGACGTTGAAGCTGGGGGAGCTGTCATCGTGGAAAGGGCAGGAGCCGAGATAGCTTTTGCCCTGCTTGCGCAGCACCACATGGTCTGACACCACATCCACGATGTCAGTCCGTGTGCGGACTTCGTCAATCGTGGATGGGTGCAGACGGGGGATGTCCATAGATGAGGAGATGGGCACAGGCTCCCAGATCCTACTGGAGGCACACCCTATTCTCGCGCCTAGAATCAGCCCTGCACGAGAGCTTCAAAACCTGACTTAGGACTTGCGCGTAAAAAGAATACGTTATAATCTAAGGAGTTGCAGTAGTTGAATTGGACAGGGGGCTGTAACGGTTTCGACGGGCTAGTGGGAACTGACTCGTGATGCAGGCCGAGAGTGAGTCTCCTCTCGCAAATCAAAGGCTCAAAAATCGTACATGCGAACAACATCGTACCTTTCGCTCGTCGTCAAGCCACCGTGCTTGCCTAAAAAAAACCTAATCTAAGGTTCGAGCATCTGTAACACGACCCCGTTAAATGTTGCAGATAACCCTCAACGGGTGCGCTAGCAAACTGCCTCAGGTCAGTGCGTTAGCAAAGACCAATACCTGAGCATCCCACCGTCCGGGATAAGTGACGGTCCCCGCTTCTAGGGTCTGGAAGCTAAGCCTGTGAATGATCGGAAGGTTATGAGCTGGTTCGGACACGGGTTCGACTCCCGTCAGCTCCACCAATTGTTGAACAACTACTGTGGGATGTGGGGGAGAGGTTAACTCTCCCCCACATCTAGCTTTGAGTGACTTTTGCACCTGAACTACCTTCAGGATTTTTAATAAATTTTCTCATCGAGATACCTTACTGTAGCAAGTTAGACGGTTTAGACCGTTGGATAGATGGCTGGTTAAACTGGCCCTGCACGGTTCGGCGTAGGGAGATTGAGATGAGTAACGATTTATTAACGAAACCTCAGGATGGGGTTTACGAGGAAGTTGGCCTCGCGACCAAGTTACGTGAGGGCACCAAGAAAGCCCACACAATGGCAGAGAATGTCGGCTTCGTGAAGTGCTTCCTCAAAGGGGTCGTAGAGAAAGAGTCCTACCGCAAGCTGCTGGGCAACTTTTACTTTATTTATTCGGCGCTTGAAGAAGAATTTGAGCGTCACCGTCGCCATCCTGTGCTCAAGGCGTTGTACCTGCCCGAACTGTGGCGGAAGGAAAGCCTGGAGCAGGATATGGCCTACTACTTTGGCCCGAACTGGCGCAACACGATTGCACCCTCGCCTGTGGGTAAGGAGTATGTGGAGTGCATTCGCCACCTCTCTAACACCGATCCTGACTTGCTCGTGGCTCACTCCTACACCCGCTATTTGGGTGACTTATCGGGCGGGCAAATTCTCAAGAACATCGCGATCCGGGCGATGGGCTTAGAGGGTAGCCAAGGCACAGCCTTCTATGAGTTTGCTGAGATCCCCGATGCCAAGGCATTCAAGACAGCCTACCGGGAAGCTTTAGACCAACTGCCTGTTAGCTCCGAGAAAGCTGACGCCATCGTGGCCGAAGCCAATGCCGCCTTCAAGCTGAATATGCGCTTGTTCAACGAATTGGAAGGCAACCTGATCAAAGCAATCGGCGTGATGCTCTTCAACTCGCTCACCCGGCGTCGTGGTGCTGGCAGCACCGAACTAACTCCCGCAGCGGAGTAGTTCGTCTCTCTACCGCCTGCCTAAAACGTCCTTTAACTCAACTTCGAATCGCCTTAAATTCAACGTGAAGACCTGGCTGGTCAACCTCTTGCGGGAATCGAGATTTCTGTAGGGAGGCTGGGGAGCCAGGTCTTTAGTTTGTGTCCCGGTTGTTGATTCTGAGAGTGATCGCTAAGACTCTGATTTTTCGAGAGAGCATAAGAGAACATGAACACGATTTGGGAGTTGACTCGATGAAACTGGCTCGTGGCTTCCTAGTCCCGCTGCTGGCTCTGGTCACTGCGGTCACCGTCATCGCCTGTAGCAGTGGTGGCAGTACCGGTGGGGCCAGTCCTGAAGCAGGCTCTAGCTCGGGAGCTGCGGCTTCCGGCCCTGTTCGCGTCGCCTCAAAAGACTTCACCGAGCAATTCATTCTGGGCGAAATGTATGCCCTGGTTCTAGAGAACAGCGGCCTACAAGTAGAGCGCAAGCTCAATTTAGGGGGCACCCCTGTCGCTCAAAAAGCCCTAGAAAGTGAGCAGATCGATCTCTATCCGGAGTACACCGGCACGGGCTTGCTGACTATCCTTAAACTGCCGGTTGAGAGTGACCCTAAGCAGGTTTTTGATACGGTTGCCAAGAACTACCAAGAAAAATTCAACCTGGTCTGGCTCGACCCAGCGCCCATGAACAACACTCAAGCGCTGGCCATGACTCAGGAGGGCTCTCAGAAGTACGGCATTAGGACCATCTCCGACATGGCAGCCAAAGCGAGCGAGCTAACCATGATTGGACCGCCAGAGTTCGAGGCTCGCGAAGATGGCCTACCTGGTTTGCAAAAAGCTTACGGTGACTTTAAGCTCAAGGCCTATAAAGGCATCGATCCAGGCCTGCGTTACCAGGGTCTGGTGGATGGTCAGGCAGATGTCGCTGTGGCCTTCGGGACCGACGGAGAGATCAGCGCCTTCAATCTAGTGACGCTCGAAGACGACAAAAAGCTCTTTCCGCCCTATCAAGTTGCACCGGTCGTGCGTCAGGCGGCTCTGGAGGCAAATCCCGGCATTCGTGACGCTCTCAACGCTTTGGCGCCTAAACTTACCGATGACACGATGCGCCGTCTCAACTACGAGGTGAGTGGCAAGCAGCGCGAGCCAGCCGAGGTGGCCAAAGAATTTCTGACCCAAGAGGGCCTGCTCAAAACCTCGTGATCTAGTGCCGAAGCAACTCACGCTAACCTCCTTTCTGGCTCCCAATATGCTTTGGATCTACGAAGCTGTGGGAGCCTATTTATCACGAGCTTTGGGGGTTGAAATCCATACCCGCCAGAGCGCCTATGACCCCCTTGAAGACCCAGCCGTTTTAGAAGATCGGCTGGAACTTGCCTTTCTGTGTGGCTTGCCGCTGGTGCGACGCAATTGGGTCCAACCCAGCCAACTGGTTCCCTTAGTAGCACCGGTCATGCAAGCACCCCGCTACGCAGGTCAGCCCGCTTACTATGCGGACCTGATTGTTCACCGCGATAACCCTGCAACCGTTCTGGCTGAGCTGGCAGGTCAACGGCTGTGCTACAACGATTTGGGTTCTAACAGCGGTTACAACTTGCTGCGCTATCGCCTGTTGCAAGCAGCGCACACTCAAAGCTTCTTCTCACAAGTTCTGGCTTCAGGCTCCCATCAATGCTCGATTCAGTGGATCGCTCAGGGCCAAGCTGATTGTGCAGCTATCGATAGCACGGTGCTCGAACAAGCTGGGCGCGACGCCCCTGAGCTAGTCAGCCAGCTCCGCGTGCTTGAATCCTTAGGTCCCTGCCCGATGCCGCCTGTAGTCGCTGCTCAGCATCTAGGTGCCCCCCTACTCGAACAAATCCGCTCAGCACTACTGGTTGCAAACCAGGATCTTCAGTTGCAGCAGGTGCTTCAGCAAGGTGGCATCCAAACCTATGTCGCCGTACAACCGGAAGACTATACCCCTATCGGTTTGATGCACCAAGCTGCAATCGAGGCTGGTTACGAGACTATTCGTTAAACAATATCTCCTAATAGAGACGGCAACTCGACCTGAAACGCCTCAGAGCAGTCGAGCTCA
Source organism: Leptolyngbya sp. FACHB-261 (assembly GCF_014696065.1). Lineage (NCBI taxonomy): Bacteria > Bacillati > Cyanobacteriota > Cyanophyceae > Leptolyngbyales > Leptolyngbyaceae > Leptolyngbya > Leptolyngbya sp. FACHB-261. The sequence continues at coordinate 716,922 of NZ_JACJPL010000027.1, forward strand.
GACACACAATAATGACCATTCAGGTGTGACAGAGCGAGTGGCTTGCATTCCTCTCTGTGGGCATGTAGAGTGACACGCATGGATAATCTCGGTATTCCTACCGGCTAACCGTAGATTCGAGTATCGCGAACCCTCACACCCTTAGCAGCAAGAGGCCTGTTTATGACCAACCGTTGGCGTAGCAGTTGGAGTAACAAAAATCAGCGGCCAGGCCGGCCAAGCCCAGTCGGCAGACCAAGTCAGCTTGAGAGTTCCAACTTTGCTGCGGCGGAGTGGCAAGCAGTTAGCACAGCGCTTCAACGTCTTATTGACGCTGAAGTCTTGTCTCCTAGCGGACATGGCAACCTGAGCACCCGGCTGGGCGATAACCCATCCAGTCTGCTACTCAAAGATTTGGCCAGTGCTGATCTGGCAGCATTAACGCTGACTGGCCAGGTTGAGCAGGGCTATCTCTCAGCCGAAACCCAACAGATCGTGCCGATGCACACGGTTGTATATGAGCTACGTCCTGAGGTGGGAGCCGTGCTGCATACGCATTCCCCCTATGTCACTGTCTTTGCCTTGGCGCAGAAACCCTTGCCCTGCTACTACGAATCCCTACTGCATTACGGTCAGGTTCAAGATATTCCAGTTGCAGCCTGGGGTCCACGCGGTTCAGCGGCTTCGGTCGAAGCAATCCGGGTAGCCATCCGACAGCACCCCAATACCCAGGCAGTATTGCTCGCCAATCATGGTGTTTTGGTTTTTGGCCCAGATCCGCTCAGTGCAGCAAACCTACTGATCGCAATTGAAGAGGCAGCTGCCGCAACCCTAAGGGCAACAGCATTGGGAGGAGCGTTAGCCTTCCCAGAAGGGGCTTTTACTCAGATCCAGGCGAGTACGGAGCTAGTCGCCATCAGCCAGTAAATTCACCTGGTAGCCTGCTGCTCAAATTGCGTCAGGTCTAAGCTTTACACTATCTATCTAAGCCTGCCATCCAAGACCAAGGAATTAGCCGTGAGCGACATCCGTTTTGATCAGGTATCCCTGCGATTCCCAGGTGCGCCTCGCCCAGCAGTCGATCAGTGCAGTCTCGAAGTCGAGGCTGGCAGGTTCGTGGTGATTTTGGGGCCGTCAGGCTGCGGCAAAACCACTTTGCTCAAGATGGTGAATCGTCTATACGAGCCCACCTCCGGCAAAATCACCATCGACGGCACTGACATCCGGCAACTCAAGGTGACGGCTCTCCGGCGGCAGATCGGTTACGTGATTCAGCAATCTGGTCTGTTTCCGCACATGACCGTGGCGCAGAACGTTGCGGTTGTCCCTAAGCTATTGGGCTGGGAGCGCTCACGCGTGCAACCGCGCATTGATGAATTGCTCGAATTGGTGGACTTACCGCCGCAGGAATATCGGAATCGTTATCCAGCTCAGCTCTCGGGCGGCCAGCAGCAACGGGTTGGCTTAGCTCGGGCTTTAGCTGGAGACCCAAGTGTGCTTTTGATGGACGAACCGTTTGGTGCCATCGATGCCATTACCCGAACCACCCTGCAAGACGAGATTTTGCGGCTACAGCGCCAGCTTCAGAAAACGATTTTGTTTGTCTCCCACGACGTTGAAGAGGCTTTGCGGCTGGCGGATCGGCTCCTGATCCTGCAACGCGGCCAGATTGTGCAGTATGATACGCCCTTTAATATTTTGACGCGGCCAGCCAATGCCTTTGTACGGGAACTGGTAGGAGCTGACGACATGGTGCGCCAGCTGAGTCTGCTGCGGGTTGAAACTGCTATGAAAAGTATTCCACAAGGTTACACACCCAATGGAGAACCCACGATTGCGCAGCATGAGAATTTGCGCCAAGCTCTGTCCCTACTGTTGCAAACGGGCGCACCAGCGCTGACCGTATTAGATAACCGAGGGGCAGTGGGTTTGCTCACTCTGGAGCATATTCGCGACTCTGCCAGCCTAGGAGCGAACGTGTGAGCTACATCTTCAAAAATCCTGGCATTGTCGCCGGCTTGCTGCTTCAGCATTTACAAATGGTTAGCTTGGCGCTTCTGGTTGCAGTGTTGATTGCCCTGCCCTTGTCCCTGTTGATCACGCGTTATCGCTGGTTGGGTGTACCGGTGATGGGGGTGCTAGGTACCCTCTACACGGTGCCCAGTTTGGCGCTAATTATTCTACTGGTGCCTTTTTTTGGCCTAAACGCCAGTTCAGTGATCGTGGCCATGGTTTTGTACACGCAGGTGATCTTGGTACGCAACTTTGTAGTGGGATTGCAGTCGATTCCGCCAGCAGTTTTAGAAGCAGCCCGGGGCATGGGTATGGATTGGTGGCAGCGTTGGTGCCAAGTGCAAATCCCGTTAGCGCTGCCAATTTTTCTAGCTGGTTTACGCCTAGCAGCGATTGTTGCCATTGCCATTGCCACCATTGGCGCCAAGTTTGGGGCAGGTGGTTTAGGGGTCTTGCTATTTGACGGCATTGCCCAGGTCGGGCGTTACGACAAAATTTGGGCAGGCTCACTCACGGTCGCAGCCTTGGCTCTGGTGATTAACGGGGTGCTGCTGACCCTAGAGCGAATCTCAAGCCCGGCTACCCGGATCCGCCGTTCAACCCCTCGGCAGCCGAATTTGTCTGAGCCCTCGCTCAATTTGGAGCCCTAGGAATCTAGAGAGCATCCCTAAATTTCTTTAAATTTCCTCCAGATCTCCTACGCAAACTAAGCCAACTGGGTTGGTGATTTAACAGGCGAAATCTTGCAGAAATGGTACAGCTGCGGCACTAACTGCTGCTGGACAGCCTGCCGCTGCGCTGTGACCACAGTTGGCCAAAATTTCCAGCCGAGCGTTGGGCAGTTGCGCACGGAGCTGCTCACCGTGGGCGACAGGAAACCAACGATCCTGTTCGCTCCACAGAATCAGCGTTGGGCAGTGGACGCTAGCCAGTTGCGCTTGAATCGGTTGCAGCAGACTGGGCTGACCCTGATGAAGGGCGCGAATTTCGCGGGCGAGCTGCTGGAGATTTTCAGCAAATTTAGTGATGGCGTTGGGAAATTCCACGTAAGGGTAGGCCAGCCAGTACACCTCATCCTCACTGACCTCACTGGGGTCTGCGACGACTTCCTGCCGCCCTAGCCACACAATACTGCGCACCAGGGGTGCCAGCCAGTAGGCCAGCCGAGCCTGATCCACTGCCCGTACCCAAGTTAAGGGCAAATCAGCTAGTAAACGCATTCCCAGGCTGGGCAGTTCCACTGGGAAAATCGGCACGTTGATCAGCACCAAGCGAGCCACTAAGTCTGGTTGAGTTTGAGCCACAGCCAGACTGACTAATGCCCCCAAAGACTCAGCCATAATCGCTGCTGGTTCTGGACACAAAGCGCGAATCGCTTGGGCCAAATCGCCAATTTGATGACCCGGTGGGTCGGGGTCGGGGGGCTTGTCGGAAAAGCCGTAACCCCGAGCATCCAGGCAAATCACCCGAAATTGTTGCGCGAGGGGATCAATCAGGTGCCGCCAACTGTAACTCCAACTGCCAACTCCATGCACGAGCACTAGTGGCCGTCCCTGACCCTTTTCACCGAAGGCTAGTTTGAGAGTCTTACCATCAGCGGTTTGGATGCTTACTTTTTGCAGCCCCTGAGGGAACGTCGTCTGCCACCAATTTTGCATAGCTTCAGCCTGCACAGCTTTGGCCTGGACAGTTTTAGGCTCTGCTGGTCGGTGGCTGCACTGCCCGTTGCAGGCTGCTCAGACTCAGCTCGGCGATCAGCGCTAGAATCGCCACTGGGATCGCGCCAACTAATAACACTGCATTGTCATACAGGGCAAAACCCAGGGTAATGAAGCTGCCCAAACCACCGCCACCGATGAAGGCAGCGAGAGTTGCGCTGGCAATTACCTCAATTGTCGCGGTTTTGATGCCAGCAACAATCACGGGCAGGGCTAAGGGAATCTCGATTTGACGCAGGACTTGCCCAGAGGTCATCCCCATACCGAAGGCGGCTTCCCGAATGGCGGGATCAATGCCTCGAAAGCCAACATCAGTGCTGATTAGAATTGGCGGCATCACCAGCAGGGTCAGAGCGATTGCAGCTGATTCAAAACTCAAACCAAAGTAGGGAATCGCCAGAAACAGAATTGCCAGACTAGGGATCACCCGCAGGGAATTAAATGTGTTCATTAGGACAGTAGAGGCCGCCCGTGAGCGGGCACTCAACAGGCCCAGAGGTAATCCCACCACCAAGCCAATTGCCAAAGGAATTGCCACCAACATGAGGTGCTGGCCTAGCGCCGTAATGAGTTGGTCTGAATTGTCAGCTGCGTAGGTATAGGCTTGGCTCAAAACGTTCATCTGGCTTTCCTCGGTTCAGATTGGCTCAGGTCAGGTTTTAGAGTCATGTCACCATAGACTCGGTATTTCAGTTGGGGCTACTGCATTGAAGTCAGCGAAGGGATTTGGCCAAACGCCGCACCAGCCAGCCACTAGCCTTGCGCCCTATGTCCGTACCCTGCCGATTGTGGTAGACGCGATGCTGGCTCTAGCCCAGGTTACTGCTGAGGATTTAGTGTACGACCTCGGCTGTGGCGACGGGCGTATCGTAATTACCGCCGCTGAACAATGGGGAGCGCGGGGGCTAGGGGTTGATCTTGATCCCGAGCGTATCCGCGAGGCCAAGCAACGGGCTAAACAGGCAGGGATCGAGCATCTCGTGCGCTTTAAACAGCAAAACTTGCTTAATCTGAAGTTGTCGCCTGCTACCGTCGTAGCGCTCTATTTACTGCCAGGATCCAACCTACGCTTGCGGGATAAACTGCGTTCAGAACTGGCGCCGGGCTCACGCATTGTCACGCATTCTTTTGATATGGGTGACTGGCCGCCCAGCCAAGTCACTCAGGTTTCTGATGTGATCAATACCTATCCGATCTACTTATGGCAGCTATAAGTTTGTCTTTCAACTCAGCGCTTTAAGCCGTAAAAGCCCATAAGGTTGAACCGTTCAATACGTCAAAATCAAGGTTCAAAATCCGCCCAGAGCGCTATGCAAAAATCCCCTTCAAAATACAAACTCAATGCAGAAAAGTATGAACCTTGAGTTAAAAAGAGCCCAAAATTGTCAGGATAAGCTCACTTCTCCGGAGGGCTATAGGCGTTAACCGTTGTTTGAAGTAGGGTTGAAGATAGCCGAGTAGGCCAGCTTGTGGCCGCCAGATGAGATGACTCAGCTTTGGGCACGATAAGCACAACATTCACACCACACTCTAATATCTCCATGTCGACCCCAGCCTCTCCTTGCCGCATCTTGATCTTGGGCGCTGGCTTCGGTGGCCTGACCGCTGCGCAGACCCTGGGCCATTTATTCAAGAATAAGAAGCTCTCTCAAGAGCATCCCATTGAGGTCACGCTAGTAAACCAGGACAACTTCTTTGTGTTTACGCCCATGCTGCCAGAGGCAGCTGGAGGCACCCTGGAATTCCGCCACATTACCTATCCCATTCGTCAAGCGCTCCAGCGTCTGCCCGTCATCTTTCGCCGCGAACGGGTACTAGAGATTAATCTCGATGCCAAACAAGTCACAACCCTCAACGAAGGCAAAGATACTCTAGCTGTTTTGCCTTACGACATTCTGATTTTGGGCTTGGGTTCAGTTCCCAATAGCTATAACCTACCGGGCGTCAGTGAGTACACATTCCCCCTCAAGGATGTCTCCGACGCTATCGCTCTGCGGAACCAAGTCATTGACCAGTTTGAGCAATCAGTTCTAGAGTCTGACGAACAGCGGCGGCGCGAACTGCTGACTTTCCTAGTGGCTGGCGGGGGCGATGCTGGGGTTGAGACGGTCATGGAGCTGCGGGATTTGATCCACGGGGCTCTGCTCAAGGACTACCCGATGATCAAGCCGGATGAGATTTCACTCAAGCTGGTAGCCTTTGAGTTGTTGCCCCACGTTGAGCCCAATCTGGCGCAGTATGCTACAGAGCAAATGCGGCGCAAGGGCATTGAGATCATGGATAAAACCATGATTTCTGAGGTGAACCCCCGTTGGGTCCAAATCAAAGATGGTCCTCGCATCCCCACTCAAACCTGCGTCTGGACCGCTGGTGTAAAAGTACACCCAGCCATTACTAAGCTGGACTGCCCCAAGGACCGCACCGGGCGCTTGCTGGTCGACACTTGCTCAGAGCTAGACGGCTACCCCAATGTCTTTGCGCTTGGCGACTGTGCCGCTCAGCTTGACACCAAAACCGAGAAGCCCCATCCTCAAACAGCTCAGGTTGCTGTGCGTCAGGCCCAAAATCTGGCGCGGAACGTTGTTGCCCGTCTAAAGGGCGAGCCCCTTCAGCCCTTCGACTTCACAACGCTGCTGCACATTGTTCCCCTCGGCTACCAGGATGGGGTAGCTAATATCCTGGGGGTGCGCTTCTCGGGATTTCCAGCTTGGGTGGTATGGCGCTCTCTATACCTTTTCTTGCTTCCGGATTGGGACAACCGCCTGCGAGTTTCGCTGGACTGGACGATTGCCCTGTTCTTCCGCAAGGATACCTCTCAGATCAAGGAGACCCGCTCTCAAGCTGCCGTGCAGCGCAGCCCCGAGCACGCTCTGCTTAAGGATTAGCAGAGTCTAAGTTAGTCAGAACTTTTTACCAGGCCGGGGATTCCAAGTGATCCCCGGCCTTCTCAGTGTTTCTTCTGACACATCGCCATCCCGGTTGCGAGATATTCCTTCAGATGTATGGATCTTTTGCCTAAAGTAGAACTCATGGCAGAGTCCGGGGAACTTCCGCCTTCGCTACAACAGGAAGTGTAAACAATACGTTACAAATCCAAGAGCCCTTGCAGGTGCGACGAGCTACGAGTCTTTCTTTCGCTTCCAGTTGAGCTAACTTTCAGTGCTTGGCCTTTGGTGTTTGGTCTGTGTCAGCGTTGCACCTAGAACATGGTTGGTTTACCCATAGCAAGGTCTTTTAAGAGACGGAGTCAAAAATCGTGAATAGCAATCAATCAAACGATCAGTCGCCCGAATACTTAGAGCTTCTTTCTCTCCTCAAGAAAAGCATTTGGTGGTTTGGCATCACTGCCTGGGTGTTTGGCATCTGCGACAGAAGCATTGCAACCTTCTCTGATGGTTCGCTGTCTGCCATTGACATCATGCAACTGTTTACAGCCGCCTTCTTCTTCTCCTGCTGGCTGTTGCTGAAGCCTACTCCTGAGCCTGTTCTGTCGCCATCGACTAGTAAGTTCTAGGCTCAGTCCACTCAGGCACGATTCATTCTCCACGGTCGGCTATTGAATCCATAGCCGACCTGGACTCACAAAATTCCCACCCTGTTGATGACTTGACCTATGTTTCAATTACTCAGTCCCTTGGCTCAGGCACTCCAACCTGTGCTTGTTCCCCTTTGCGCAGTTGTCGCTTGGACGCTGGTCCTATCAATTCTGTGGCAAGCCTGGAGTATGACTCAAAGTGGGGTTTCGACCTTGAGGCAGTTGCACCAGATTCCCTGCGCTAACTGTCAATTTTTCACTGGCGATTACCATCTTAAGTGCGCAGTTCGCCCTTCGGTTGCCTTAACTGAGGAAGCTATTGGCTGTTCTGATTACTATCCTTTCAATAATCAAGCATCTGAGCGTTTTCGGTACTAATACTAAGTCAGTACCAATAGGTATCTGCGAGGCCGGACTGTTTGTACTTTCAAAAATCAGCTTAAAAACATCACTTGCGATTACCTAGGTATTGTGATTAGCATAACGGCATACAAAAGCCCGGTGAGCAAACTCGCCGGGCTTTTGTTTTTAACAAAGAATTCGAATTCAGAAGAACTAGATTGAGCGAGGTTGCTCACGGGAGCGACGATTGTTTCTATTAGATTCAGAAACCATCGAACGAACAATGCGCTGACCGATAGCCTGACCAATCTGGAACCAGACGGTCGTGCCAAGAAAATAGGCTAGGGCTAAGGCAAGCCCGAAGGAAACCCAGGGCGACAGCCCAAGCAGGCCAAAGATAGCTACCAAGAGCATGCTCACCCCGGCCCAAATTCCTATAAAGGGTAGGGAAAGCTGCAAGCTACCCCATTTAGGCAAGCGATTAGAAGCACTATCGTTAGACCAAGTTTTGACCTGCTGGCGTAGAATCGCGATGAAAGGAGCCGCGCAAGCCAAACTGGTCAGGAGCCCTGCTATCAGCAAAAAAGTTGGGGGCTCTGAGAACTTGGACAGAAAAATGTCATGGAGTAGCCCGGAGATCGCTTGAGCAGAAGTGTTGTCAGAGTCAGTCATTTTTGAAATCCAGGTTGAAAAACAACAGGTAAACAAAAAGCGAAGAAGTTAGATGCGCTGACCAGGAGGCATGGAGCCAATAGAATCTCAACACTAAAGATCTCAAATCAAGCTAAGAAAGTTGCCATACATGACAAAGCAAAATGGCAAAACGCCAATCGAAGAAGCAATGCACATTCAAGCACAAAATCCTTCAACATCTTCTTGATCTAAAGCCGCTCCCATCTGAGCCAGTCATAGGGCTAAAGATCACTAATATCAACACCAAGCCAAGTCACACTCTAGACCTTCCATAGAAACTTGTATAGTCATTATTTCTGGATGATGGTACGAAGCGTTTGACGGCAAATCCTCCCATCGGCAGAGAGGTTTTTCTAGGAATATTTAATTAAATTAAGCTGAGAATTAATGATTCCGAAAACTCGAACTCGCTCCCTAGCTAGAGCGGTGGTGCAAGGCGCGGACAAAGCGAATTTCATCGTAGGTGTACTGCTCTCCCAAACACTCCCGAACTGGGGTTAAAGCCTCGCTTCCCAGCTTTTTGAATGTAGCCAAGATCACCTCATGGCGATCAGGTGAAACCAGTCGCTCCAGATCAGAAATTTCGCCCGCCTCAATTAAACTAGCTAGATGATCGGCAATTGTGCGGGCTTTGAGCTGACGCTGCTGAGCTATCTCTTCCAGGCTGAGCCCCTGCTGATACAGCTCTAGGGTCAGTTTTTGGGTTAGAGACGGAGAGCTGGCAACTGTATTAGTAGAGCCAATAATGGGCCCAGAGCCGAGCGCTCGTCCTAGCTCCGGCATCAAACCCAGAGGCAAGTCGTAGGCCTCACAATAAGCTCGAATCGCTTGTGTGAAAACAGCACTGTACGCCTCTAATTTGCGAGTGCCAACCCCGGGAATCTGTGCAAATTGAGTTTGCGAGTCCGGGCGCTGTTGAGCCATTGCCCGCAAGCTGGTGTCCGGAAACACTCCGTAGGGAGGTACACCGAGATCATCAGCTAAGCGCTTGCGCAGCGCTCGCAGATGTTGAAACAAGCCCTCAGAATCCACATCCAGTGCCTGAACTGGGCCAGATTCCTCTAAGCGAGGAGTAGCGGCACTGATGGGGATTGCAACCTGTACTTGGAGCTGTTGGCGTAGAACTTGCCAGGAGCCTTCGTTGAGTTTGAGGATGGAGTAGCCATCAGTTGCCTCTTCCAACAGATTTTGGTGCAGTAGGGCTCTGCCCAATCGTTGCCATTCCTCGACCGTTTGGTCCTGACCGATGCCATAGGTTGAGAGTTTCTCGTGGCCATGCCTGCGAATCTGCTGGGTGTTGGCACCCCGGAGCACGTCGATGATGTGTCGCATACCGAAGCGCTCTCTACACCTCGCTACGCAAGACAGAAATTTCTGCGCGTGAATGGTCCGGTCTTCTAGAGGTAACGGGCGCAGGCAGTTGTCGCAGTTCTTGCAGTTGCCGATCTGAAGAGTTTCGCCAAAGTAACTGAGTTGGATACGGCGGCGGCAAGTCGTGCTCTCTGCGTAGGCCATCACCTGGTTGAGCTGTTGCCGCGCGATGCGCTGCTCCTGTTCATCAGGCTTCTGGGTAATTAGGTATTCGACCTTGGCCCGGTCACCCGGACTGAAGAATAGGATGCACTGGGCAGTTTGGCTATCGCGACCTGCCCGCCCGGATTCCTGATAGTAGCCCTCCAGGTTACGCGGCAACTCGTAATGGATCACCGCTCGGACATCCGGCTTGCCGATGCCCATGCCAAAGGCAACCGTAGCAACCAGAACGGGGACATCATCACGAATAAAGCGAGACTGGTGTTCAGCGCGTTGCTCTCCAGACAAACCAGCATGGTAAGGCAGAGCGCTGATACCATCCCGATTCAAGCGTTCGCTCAAGAATTCAACACTCTTGCGGCTCTGACAGTAAATAATCACGGCTGCATCTGGTTGCTGCCGCAGCAGATGCACCAATTCTGCGTAGGAATCCTTGTGCTTGGCCCGGACTTCGTAATAGAGATTGGGCCGATTGAAGCTAGCAATGTGGACGTGAGGGTCTTCTAGCCTCAGCTGACTGAGAATATCCTGGCGAACTCGCTCCGTTGCCGTTGCGGTCAAAGCTAAGGCGGGCAGTCCAGGGTAGCGTTCGCGTACCCGAGCCAATTGCCGGTACTCCGGACGGAAGTCGTGCCCCCACTCAGAAACACAGTGCGCTTCATCAATGGCCAAGAGCGACAGCCCGACTCTGGCTTGGATCTGATCGAGGAGGGGCAGAAAACTTTCGCTGAGCAATCGCTCCGGCGCGACATATAGCAATTTGATCCGGCCCTGCAAAGCGGCTTGCTCACGCTGGGTGCGTTGCCCTGGCGTCAGGGAACTGTTGACATAAGTCGCCGCGATGCCGTTGTCCTGCAAGCGCTCGACCTGGTCCTGCATCAGCGCGATCAACGGCGACACGACAATGGTTAAACCCGGCAATAACAGAGCTGGCAGCTGATAGGTGAGCGACTTGCCTCCGCCTGTGGGCATCAGGATCAGCTGATCCTGGCCCTGGAGCACCTGCTCAACGATTTCACGCTGCCCAGGCCGGAAGCCATCGTGGCCGAAATACTGTTTGAGAACCGCTTCGAGCTGGGGGATGCCCTGCTCCAGACTGACTGCCGCTGAAAAAGCCATTGAACCCTGAATGCCTGAGGCTGATATTGTACAAGCTTGGACGAGCAAGCTTGCCAGCAAACACATGGGTTAGCAGCTGATCCATCAGCGTATCCACTAAGCCACGATTTCTCTGACAATTTCGAGCAGAGATGGCAGCAGTGGATTAGTTACAGTGGGGCTCCAAGCAATTGCTAACTCTAGTTCTGGCGTCGGCTCTAGTAGGTCTCTAACAACAACTCCAGCTTGTCCTACAGTCTGAACGGAGGCATGGATTAGGGTAATTCCAATCCCCACCGCAACTAAACCAAGAATGGTTTGTTGAGAAATGACCTCCTGCACAATTTTGGGACTAAACCCAGATTTTTGACATAGGCCAATAATTTGGTCATATAAAACTGGACCAACCTGCCGGGGAAACAGAACAAAAGACTCATTAGCTAGGACTTTTAGCGAGATAGGCTTGAGTTCTTGAGCTAACTCATGCGTGTCTGGCAAAACAACAACCAGTTTTTCGCGATCAATGGTTTCTAAGAGCAAAGTGTCATCGTCGATGGGCGGATGCAGTAAACCAGCGTGAATTTCACCAGCGCGCAGCGCTTTCACCTGTTCATTGGTTTGTAGCCGCTCTAAAGCAAGCTCTACTTTGGGATGTCTTTGTTTGAACTGACGCACGATTTTGGGAAGCACCTTATTTAAGGCAGGGCCTGTAAAGCCAATTGCCAACCGCCCGATTTCGCCTTGCCCCATGCGTTGAGCTAAGAGCACAGCTTGTTCGGCTTGTTTGAGTGTTTTTCTTGCCTCAATTAAGAACGCTTGTCCAATTTCTGTTAGACGCACTGTACGTTTAGTGCGGTAAAAAAGCTCAACGCCTAGCTCTGTTTCCAAGTCTCGAATCTGGCGGCTCAGAGGTTGTTGAGCGATGTGGAGCCGCTCAGCTGCGCGCCCAAAATGGAGGTCCTCAGCGACAGCAATAAAGTAGCGGAGATGTCGCAGTTCCATTTGAACCTTGCAGGTGTTAATCAGCGATCAAAAGTGTGTTGGACAGATTAAAACACGGCTTCTAGCGTTAGAGATAGGTCAACCATTCTCAGGAGGAACTACGCTCATGACCCTAGGCAAAATTCTGCAAGCCCAAGTGCAGCAGGCTGGTAGCTGCCCAGTTGTCGCCTCAGTTGTCGCCCCAGTTGTCGCCATACCGTTCGCTTTGCTTTTAGTAGGAGCAGGGGCATCAGTGCAAGCGCTACCCGCGCAACTGCCCAGCGCCCATCCAACTCCCTACAATTCAGGGTCAGCAGAAGAATCCCTAGTTGCCCAAGGGCGCGATCAATCCTCTTCGGCTCAGACTCAGGTAAGGCGCCAGGATTTCTATATTGCCAACGGACCAGCAAGCCGTCTGTTTATTCGCGAACTTCGATCAAGCCGGGCTTCAGATGGCATCCCGGTGTTGCTGATTCATGGAGGCGGTACTGGCGGTGTCGCGTCCTTTGATTTAGACGTACGGGGTTACTCACTGGCTGAAGACTTAGCGAGAGCGGGCCACTCTGTCTATCTAATGGATGTTCGAGGCTTTGGCAGATCAACCCGTCCTGCTTCCATGAGCCAGCCGCTCACAGCCAGTCCGCCCGCAGTGACCTCTGCCGAGGCAGTGGAAGATATCAGTACGGTGGTGAGTTGGTTGCGCGTTCGCAATCGAGGGCAACGCGTTGCGCTGATCGGTTGGGCCAGTGGTGGACACTGGGCAGGTATGTATACGAGTGGCAACAACCAGCAGGTCAGCCATTTAGTCATGCTCAATAGCCTCTACGGGGTTGATGCGCCTTGGCCATTGCGTGAGTCCTTTGAAGATCCCTCTCGGCCAGGCCAGTTCAACCCCAATGCTGGTGATCGACTGGCAACCGCTGAGGACTTGCTAAGCAGTTGGAATCGAGCCATCCCCACAACAGACAAAAGCCAATGGCGTGACCCCGCAATTGCTGATGCCTATCAACGAACTGCTCTCGCCAGTGAGCCAACCAGCAATCGTCAACCGCCCAGTTTGCGCATTCCAGGTGCATTTCGGCAGGATGCTTATAACCTCTCCCGAGGTCAAAAATATTGGCAGGCGTCAGATATTTGGGTGCCGACGCTGGTGATTCGCGGCGAGCGTGATCACTGGTCAAGACCTGAAGACTTAACTGCGCTACAAGCTGAGTTGGTGAATGCTCCTACTGCCAGAACCGTCTCGATTCCCGATGGTACACACTTCCTATTCCTAGACCGACCGGAGCGGGGACGGGCTCGTTTTCTTCAGGAAGTATTGTCCTTCTTAAAGTAGCAACCAGTTCGAAAGCGCTTTGCAGCAGATTGAGAAAGCTGCTGCAAGAACAGCATTTCAAGCTCTTTTTCTTAATGTCTTGACTCAATCTTCAAAATATTTAGCCGCTACACAGGCTGACTTTTAATAGATTTGCACAATAGAGCTACCCCACAAATCTTGGGCTCAGACTTTGAATACAGATAAGTGTCTATAAGAATTCTAGAGACTTTATTTCATGTTTTATTATGTTCCTAGTATTGGCTTGACACAGACGATTGACAGCTCAAGGCATCAGATCGAAAATGATTCTCGAAACGCTATTAGCTAGGTAGGATGCCTCCTAAGGCAGATGGTTCCTCTGCTGTCGAGCAGCTAAGCTCGGGTGGCAATCAATAATACAACTTAACAAAGAAAGTTTAACCTTACGAATTAGGAGCCTGCCAACGTGATTTCGCAGTGGCGAAATCCGCTCCCACTCGGGGAGTACACTACGAGCCGGGTCGTCGTCTACTTCTACAGTGGCAGCTGGATTCCAATAATGTTCTGTCGGCTTGGCGAAGCTCTTATTCTCTGTCGTAAAGCAGCACAGACAGGAGAGCAGCTTTTCGTCTTTCCGGCTGATACAAATCCACAGGAATTTGACGCCTCTCCCCAAACCCTTGTGCATAAGGTAGAGAACGCCAAGCAAGCCACTGAAGCTCCTCAGGCCGCTGCCAAGAAAGAGCCTAGAGAAAAAGAAAAGGTCCCTTTTCAGCCAGCTCAGGAGTTCCGACAACACCAGTTGGAAACCAAAGTAAAGGCGAGGTTGCATGCAAAGCCTTTGACGTTTTGATCAATCCTGTTTTGCTAAGCTCAGAGGCAAATGGCAAAACGAGACAAAACCGTTCCTCTTACAGGGCCGGAGCTGGTCAAAGAAGTTTGTCGGCTCATTCGGCTAGCACGCGTTCAATGGGACGCCCACAACAACGCGGCTTGTCGGCGCGAACGTAGCCGCGCTTTAGCTCTTTACAACACCCTCACACCAGAGCAAAAGGACCAGATTCCTCAGGTTCTGCGAGTGTGGCTGCGCTACCGCAGCGAAAAATACTTTGGCTTTGAGCAGAACAAGTCTAAGAAAAAGCGCTCCACTGACCAAACGCAACAAGACCAGACTCAGCAAGCGCAAGTTAACCAAGCACAGGCAAATCAGGCTAAAAACCAAGATAAAAACCAGGGCAAGAGGCAAGGCAAGAGACAAAGCAAAAGTCAGGCAAAGGGCCAGCGCGACGATCAGACTGAAGGCAACCCAGCGAACAATCGGAGCCAATAGGCGTCAAAATCTCCGATAGAGCTTGAGAGTAAACGGTCAATGCGACGACCTCGGATCCGAAGACAGTCGATCTGGCGAGATTGGCTGAATGTAGTCTGGCCTATTTTCTTATGTGCTTCCCTCGTGCTGGGCTTAGCCCTGGTCAGCCGCGCCCAGCCAACACTAGGACTGGTCCCAGCCGCACCAGAACTACGGGGGACTTGGCTCACCAACATCGACAGCGAAGTGCTGTTCTCAGCGCCTCAAACTCGCTCAGCCTTAGAGCGGTTGAAGCAGCTCAACTTCAATACGGTGTATCCCACGGTCTATCAAGGCGGCTACACCCTCTACCCCAGCCGAGTTGCTGAACGCACGTTGGGTCATCGCGTCGATCCTCATCCGGGCCTACAACGACGAGACATGCTCCTGGAGGTAGTCAGGCGAGGACACCAGTTGGGCTTGAGTGTATTGCCCTGGCTGGAGTTTGGCCTCATGGCACCTGAAGTCTCTACCCTGGCGGCTCGCCATCCTGACTGGTTGACCCAACGACAGGACGGCTCGCAAGTGGTTATGGAAGGCAAGGACCGACGGGTCTGGCTTAATCCTTTTCATCCCGGCGTACAACAGTTTATGGTGTCGCTGGTCGACGAGCTAGCCGCCAACTACAACATCGATGGTCTACAACTCGATGACCACTTCGGTTTGCCAGTCGAATTGGGCTACGACCCTTACACGGTCCAGTTGTACCGGCGCGAGCGCGGACAACTCCCGCCCAGTGACTACCGTGACCCGGCCTGGATGCGTTGGCGTGCTGAAAAGCTCACCGCGCTGATGAGACGCATTTTCTACACTCTTAAGCGTCGGCGTCCAAGAGCGCTCATGGCCCTCTCTCCAAATCCTTGGGAGTTTTCGTACCAAAACTACCTGCAAGATTGGCGCGATTGGGAGCGACGGGGCTTGGTGGAAGAACTGATTGTCCAGGTCTACCGCAGTGATCTGGAGCGCTTCAGGCTGGAACTGGGTCGACCAGAACTACAGCAAGCCGCAAGCCACATTCCAGTGGGCGTGGGAATTCTCGCTGGGCTCAAGAACCGTCTTTCGCCATCTGAGCAGATCCAAGCCCAGGTGGAGTTAGCCCGTAGTTCGGGTTTAGCTGGCGTTTCGTTCTTCTTCTACGAAACGCTTGCTCAGCAGGATGACACACTCAAAGCCCTATTCCCCACGCCAGCGTCGCGCCCTAGCCTGCAGTCTTCGCCTAAGCCTTAAAGATCTGGTAGTTCTGTCTGGTGGAGATCCTTGAGGTTAGGCATGTCCATGACCGCCGCGTCGCTGGGGTCACCCCGCAACAAGCGCTGCGTCAACAACAGCCCGGTAATGGTCCAAGTCTGATAGGAGCGAGCTTGTAGCCCAATCCATAAACCCGTAGGACCATCAAAATACTCCGGCCAGTTTTGCTTGGGCAGACGCTTGAGCAGCACCTTGTAGGAGTCCTCCAGCGTCATCATCATCACCTCGTGGAACTCTCGGTTTTTACTGCCTTCGAGGCTGTCCTGGCACTCCTGCTGGTTGCGGACCACCGCCAGGACTAAGAACCACAGCAGACAGGGCCAGTGGCCGCCGTTGTGATAAGACCAAGCCACATTCTTCTGGTCAAACCCAGTCTGGTTTTCCCAATCCACACCATCTAGGGGCGGATGGCAAATGCGCATCGGCAGCTGGGCCATGAGTTCGTCCCGGTTCTGATAAATCAGCCGGAACAAGGCATGGCGTTGCGTGCGCCCCAATAAGCCGAAGATAGCGCCCAAGCAATTGCCTAGAGTGAAAAATCGAAAATCAGGACGGCCTGTACGTAGATTGCCTAACAGATAACCGCCATCACGGCCCAGCCAGGTTTGCAGCCAAACTGGCACAGTATTGGCGTTGATGTTGTATTCATTGGCAATTAAGTCCCCGTACTGCTCAGTGGGGTGGCGGCGCAGAACTTGTACCGTTGTGGCGTTGACCCAGTAATAAGTCAACAGGTAGCGGCGTAGGCGGCGCAACCAGGCCAATGTGCGTCTGAAACGGTCGATCATCCGGGCGTCCTCACCTTGAGGCTGGCGCAGATAAGCGAGACGATTACCAGGCATCGAGACAAGCCCTCGTGCTGATAGGGCTTTACGAATCAGACCGGCAGAACTCAGCAGAGCACCATACAGCAGCACCTGAATCTCGAGTGGCGCCCCCCACACATCTAAGGGTCGGTCGATCATGAAGGCGCCGTCAGGTACGCGCAAGGTGGGAACATCATGAAACTGAGGGTGCAAAATCAGGTTCAGAAAGCGGCTAATCCCCCGTTGCACAGGCTCACTAACCGCCCATTCTTGATCGTCAGTGTGTTGGACATAAATGTGAGCGAGGATCGGCCACCAGAGCGTGGCATCCACGGAGCTGACGCGTCCAATTGCTCGTTGACCGTAGTCAGCCACAATGCGTCCATTTTCCTCAAAGAAACTGGTGGGAAAGATGCCCGCAGTCTCGTCTTTAGTGCTCTGGAGCTTGAGCATTTGATTGAGGAAGTTACGCACAATGTCGCCACGACCATCCAGCAGGAAATAAATCATCGTCGGGATGTTATCCCGGATAAAGATCTCCGTATAGTTCAGGTCAGGCTCGCTAATGTCTGCATCTAGACCCCGACGAATAGAACGGGGAATAGCAGCCAAAGTACCGACTGGTTGTCCCTGAATCTCGACTAAAGCTTGCTTATACAAAAGTTCACAAGCAGTTTGGATAACGTCAGATTCACGGCTTAGTCGGCGGTTATCCCATACGGCAATAGGCAGGTCCATTTGCAGCTCACTAGGGGGGCTATAGGGCAAAAGTAGATACCAGCGTTTCTACAAGCAAGCAGTTATGCACTGCTTGCCTGCAGCGTGGAGCAAGTACTCCGTGCCGAGCACACGCCCTCGCAAATCTTTGCTGAACGAACTTAGTCTATGACAGTTATCGTTAAACAACTGCATAATCTGAAATTAATTTATTAATTAATTTATAGCTAACTCCTATATACGCAATCATGCACGTACGGGATACGTGGGATTTAGCGTATAGCCGCATTTAATTTGCATGTGTTTATAAGTTTTTAGTCTCTATACAGGCGTTAGCTCTTGACGCCCGACCTAGGGCTAATCAAACTTAAGATCGTGAGAATTAGGGGCTGACATCCTAAGTCAACCCCACTCCTCTGTGCACCTTGTAGGCCTACCTTGATACTCAGTTAGCCTTAGATCTCTGGCAACTCGGTTTCACAGAGATCCTTGAGACTGGGCATATCCATCACCGCCGCGTCGCTGGGGTTACCTCGCAACAAATGCTGCGTCAACAACAGCCCGGTAATGGTCCAGGTCTGGTAGAAGCGAGCTTGTAGCCCAACCCATAAACCCGTAGGACCATCAAAATACTCCGGCCAGTTTTGCTTGGGCAGACGCTTGAGCAGCACCTTGTAGGAGTCCTCCAGCGTCATCATCATCACCTCGTGCAGCTCCCGCTGTTTGCTGCCTTCGAGGCTGTCCTGGCACCCTTGCTGGTTGCGGACCACCGCCAGGGATAAGAACCACAGCAGACAGGGCCAGTGGCCGCCGTTGTGATAAGACCAAGCCACATTCTTGCGGTCAAATCCGGTTTGGTTTTCCCAATCCACGCCATCCAGAGGCGGATGGCAAATGCGCATTGGCATCTGGGCCATGAGTTCGTCCCGGTTCTGATAAATCAGCCGGAACAAGGCATGGCGTTGGGTGGTGTTGAGAAGTCCGAAAATCGCCCCCAAGCAGTTGCCGAGGGTGAAGAAGCGGAAATCAGGACGGCCTGTGCGGATATTTCCCAGCAAGTAGCCGCCATCACGGCCTAGCCAGGTTTGCAACCAAACTGGCACGGTATCGGCGTTGATATTGAACTGGTTGGAGATCAGGTCGCCATACTGCTCGGTTGGGTGGCGGCGCAAAACCTGCACCGTACTAGCATTGACCCAGTAATATGTCAACATGTGGCGGCGCAGACGACGCAACCAGTCCAAGGTGCGCTTGAAACGGTCGATCATCCGGGCATCCTCACCCGTAGGACGACGTAGATAGGCCAAACGGTTGCCAGGCATCGACACTAGGCCGTGCTCAGAAAGCGCCAACCGGATCAGGCCAGCAGAACTGAGTAGGGCACCATAGAGCAACACTTGAATTTCGAGCGGGGCTCCCCACACGTCCAAGGGCCGGTCAATCATGAACGCACCATCGGGCACGTGGAGCGTTGGAGCATCCCGAAACTGAGGGTGCAAAATCAGGTTCAGAAAACGACTGATGCCCTGCTGCACCGGCTCACTGGTCGCCCAGGCTTTGTCACCGGTGTATTGAACGTAGATATGGGCGAGGATCGGCCACCAGAGCGTGGCATCCACAGAGCAGACACGCCCAATCGCTCGTTGACCATAGTCAGCCACAATGCGCCCATTTTCCTCGAAGAAACTGGTGGGAAAGATGCCCGCAGTTTCGTCCCTGGTGCTCTGGAGCTTGAGAACTTGATCGAGGAAGTTGCGCACAATGTCGCCACGACCATCTAGCAGGAAATAAATCATCGCCGGGATATTATCCCGAATAAAGATTTCGGTATAGTTCAGGTCAGGCTCAGCGGCTACCGACTGCCCTCCCCGGCGAATGGATCGGGGGATGGCAGCTAGGGTGCCGACCGGCTGTCCCTGAACGCTAACCAATGCTTTCTCGTACAAGAGCTCACGAGCCGTCTTGATAACGTCTGTCTCACGGCTCAAACGGCGTGGATCAAATACGGCAGTAATCGGCAGGTCCATCTGCTTTCCGAGGGGGGCTATGGGGCAAGATCAAAGGCTGTAATGCAAACGTTCAAAGGTCAGTGCCATGCAGCGCCAACCTTCAGAGAGGATCGCATTTCTCCTATATTAAAAACTCATCAAGCACTGTGCACAGACTTTGGCCCAGTCTCCACAGAGTCTTTAATAATGGAGGCAATAAGACTGTCTTCAGTCTCTCTTGGTTTTGTTAGGTCAAGTTTCCGTAAAATTACGGAAATATCTATAGACAGCGTTCTTATACACCCCTAAACTAATGTGCTGCCTATCCCCATCGATACTGCCCGCAGCCCTAGGTTACGGTGATCTATCTCACTAATTAATTCAAGCGTAACCGATTTATTGATACTGCCGACGAAATTCACTGGGGCTAATTCGCATTGGCTGATCTGGATTCCAGATGCCAAGCCCTAGCAAACGCGCTCGCTCCTGGGCACGTCGCAAGCGTTCCTCATACTTGAGATTGGGGGGACGAAGTACTGCCAGAGCATAACCTTCAGCAACTAATTTTTCGTTCACCAACAGCTCACCAACCCAGATGTAGGCCAATTTACGGCCAAATCGATCTTGCGGTTGCACGTCGAATTCCAGCAACACAGGCTGGCTTTGAGAGCGGACCGATTTAGGACCAATCAAATCGTCCAAAAATCGCTGTGCTTGCAAGCCCCAGGGCCGTTGTTCCAAATCCGGTGCATCAAGACCAATCAACTGCACTCGCTCGGTCAAGCCTGGTGTGGCCTGAGCACTGACAACATCCAAAGCCTGAGCATTAATCACGCGTTGCACCTGCACCACTTGGGTGGCATGGTCAGGGTCAGGACGCACTAAAGCTTTCTGACAAGCGGTCAGCCATAAACTCAGCCCAATTGCTGCAATGACCCAAAGCGCAACCGCTCGCCCAGGTTTCAGGCGGCTAGTCTTCCTCAAGCGGTAGTCCAAAGCGAACCCGCCCTTTACCGAAGTAACGCCCAAATTGAAGTTCGTAGACCTCATCCTCGTCTTGGGTTTCGACTTCCAAATCTGAACAGGGATAGGCAACGCATAACAACGCGTAGCCCTGCTGCCGTAGCCCTGGCGATAGTCCCATCGCCTCAGGTTGGTAAATTTCTCCCGCTAAAATGCGCACAGCACAGGTTGTACAGGCTCCATTACGGCAGGCAAAAGGCAGATTTGCACCCTGGTTTTCAGCACTGTGCAGAATGTAGCGATCCTCTGGCACCTGAACAGTGTAATGAGTGTCAGCAGCTCGGTGGTGAATCTTGACTGTGTGAGTGCGTTTTGGCTCAGACGCCGTAGGTTCAATCGGAGGCATGGACTTTGAGCAGAAACCCTTTGCAGTCTTCTCATCCTAACGGTTGAGTGCAACTTAACGCTGCCTTGCACTCAATTGCGATAAAGACTGTCACGAAGACTGCTCAAAACCCTACGTCGGATCCTGTTGTCACTCACAGAGCACTGTGGAGCTAGTGCTCTGTGAAAAACATCTTTATCCTGCCTGTTAAGAACTTGAAACCTGGAAGTGTTTCACAGGATCCACTAAGCAAAACAAGTAGCTGAATAAGTCAACTTTGATTGCAAAATTCTGACCTTCAATACGGGTCGATTAAAGGCGAGAAACTAGCCGCAAGCTCAGTCGAATTTTGATCAGAAATGGAGAAGATCGAGCGAATTAAGATTTGGATACTGAGGTCGCTTACATAGACCCGTTGACGCCAAAATTTATTGATAAGAAAAGTTTACTCAGGCTTTTATGACCTGCTCAAACTGACGCACAATCAGACGCTGCATCGCTAAGATCGCTGGATTGATTTCCACATAACGACGATTGGGTTCGTTCTGGTAAGTTTGCTGCTCATCCTCCATCATCTCAATATCCTGCACAAGGAACTTCATCAGAACCCAATTCACGACAATAGAGCGAATCAGAGGTTTGAGCGGATTGAGAAAACGAGGAATTTTGACTTTAAAAAAGAACAGACCGAAAGAATGGCTCTCGTACTCATTGACTGGCATTCGCAGCAGATACAGCCGGGAGAGATTGCCTAAAGAGCTGCGTAGGTGAGGGTAAATGTACTCGATAGTGATGCGCTGAGTTGTGACTTGGTTACCACGCTCGCTGAGGCCCAGTAGGGGTGCCAACCAGTTCTGATAAGTGACATCGTACTGAGCTTGAACTAGGTCAGGCGTTTCTTGAAGCTTCACCAACTTCGTGTCGTACCAAGCCTGATGTTTGGCATGAAGATGTCCATGAAATACATCCATGGTGTTCTCGTTGCAGATAGAGAAGTGTGCCTTGAAATGTGCCTCTAGCAACACATCTAGCCAGCCATCCTCTTCAGCTTGAGGAACGTCGAGCACCATTTTTTGGTCCGCCAGTTCCGGGGCGCCAGGAAAAATCCAGATCAGTCCGTAGCGCTCCTGCACCGGATAGCTGCGGACTGATGCCCGAGGCAACTTTTGTCCCTCAGGTAGGTAGGGAATCGCCGCACATTCGCCACTGGCGCCGTCGTACTCCCAGCCGTGGTAGGGACAAACCAGATGGCAGCCTTGCACTGTGCCCTTGTGCAGGGATACCCCCTTATGAGGGCAGATGTCATCCAGCACATGAACCTGCCCCTGATTGTCTCGGAAGACCGCTAGCGACTGTCGCCAGAACACGACCGGTAGCACCTTCTCAGGTTGAAGTTGAGCGCTACGAGCAATGGCATACCAATGATTGGGGTTGATCCCCACTTCACGGACAATGTTGCGGACGGTCTGATCTCTGAGGGCTGTCTCTAGTTCCACGCTTGAGTTCCCTGGCTGCTTGCCCAGCGCATTTCTGCCCAGCATACTACCAAGGCCGTTTAACAGAGCAAGCTGCCCTCAACTACTCACCAAACTTGCTGAGGGAGTGATGATTTCAGCTCTGCTCGCTTGCCTGCTCAGCCTGACGGACAATCACACGCTGCATCGCTAAAACTGCTGGATTGATCTCGACATAACGGCGCTCAGGGTTGGTTTGGTAAGTCGATTGCTCATTTTCGTTCATATCTAGATCCTGCAAGAGAAACTTCGTCAGCACAAAGCGACGAATCAGGTAGCGAATGAGCGGTTTGAGGGGTTTGAGAATACCGGGAACTCTGACTTTGGTAAAAAACAAGCTAAAGGAGTGACTTTCGACATCACTCACGGGGATTCGCAGCATATAAACCCGCGAAACATCGCCCACGACGCTACAAATGTGCGGGTAGAGGTATTGAATGGTGACCTGCTGGCTACTGACCTTGTCGCCCCATTTACTCAAGCCCAACAGGGGAGCCAACCAGTTGTTGTAGAAGACCTGATAGTGCGCTTGAACAGTGTCTGACGTCTCCTCCAGTTTCAGCAACTTAGTGCCGTACCAAGCTTGGTAATTGGAATGCAAATGTCCGTGAAACATATCCATCGTGTTCTCATTGCAGATGGAAAAATGCGCCCAGAAACGGAAATTCAAGACGACATCTAGCCAGTCTTCATCGCCATATTGAGGAATGTCGATCAAAGCCTTCTGCTCAGCCAGGGCGGGGTCCCCTGGAAAGATCCAGGCCAAGCCGTAGCGCTCCTGGACTGGATAGCTCCGGACCGAGGCCCGAGGCAGCTTTTGTCCTTCCGGCAGGTAGGGAATTGCCGTACAATGCCCACTGGCTCCGTCATACTCCCAGCCGTGGTAGGGGCAGACCAAATGGCAGCCTTTCACCGTGCCCTTGTGTAGTGACACCCCCTTGTGGGGGCAAATGTCATCTACCGCATGGATTTGTCCGTTCTGGTCTCGAAATACCGCAAGCGGCTGCTTCCAGAACCTAGCAGACAGGATTTTGCCCAGTTTGAGGTCCTGCGAACGGGCGACAGGATACCAGTAATTGGGATTGACGCTGGCTTTGCGGGCCGGATTGCGAGCAACTTGGCTCTCAAAAATTGTCTCTAATTCCACGCTGACTTCTCTGCCTTTTTGTGCCCAGATATTATCAGAAGCGATTTGTCAGGAGTGAGTATGGTCTTTTTGTCTTTTGGTCTAGCCTTTGCCGCAGCGTTCGTGCTGGGCAGTTTTATCGAGTATTGGGTCCATCGCCTGATGCACGCTAATGCTCGCATCGGCAAGCGTCACCGCGATCATCACCGTCGTAACGAGGCTCAAGGGGCTTTGCCTGAATTCAGAGACTACTTCGTGGGCACCGTATTTCTGATGCCCTGGCTCTACCTGGTGTCCCTGTCTGCCGGAACTGGCTGGCTATTGGGCGCCTTAAGCTATGCGCTGTTTTCAGCCTACGCGCATCAACTCCAACATGAGAATCCCATTGGCTGCTTTTGGATGCGTCGTTTGCCGGTGCATTACGTCCATCACAAATACAATCAGTGGCACCACAATTTCGGATTGGGTGTTGACTGGTGGGATCACGTCTTTGGCACCTACCAGCTAGTGGAATGGGAAACCGAGCAGGAGCAAGCCAAGAGCCACTTGGGCCAATTTGAGATCCGCTGGTGGTAGCCAGGCTATTTGGGCTTAACCTTTTGCCCGCTTGCCCGTTTGCTTGCCTTAATGGTTTGCTATCTCAATTTGGCAGCAAATTTGACAGATTTTTGACTAGCTAGCCTATACGTTTGCTGCACGTTTGCTGGCTCACAATCATGCAGGTGAGCATAATTGCTGCTCCCCAGCAATTTGTGGAACAGGAAAGTTCAAAAGGTTCAAACTCTCAAAGACCCTCAAGGACACAAGAAACCCAGAGTGATCCCGAAGATCGAGTGGAAGCTTTTGTAAAAAAGGTTGCGATCTCAGATAACTCCCGACACAATTGCTGAGGTAAATGCCACGCGACGGTGTCGCCATCTCCGGAGGGTTCCTATGCAGCCGATTCGTACCTTCAACGTTACGCCGGCTCTGCCGGAGCGTTTGGAGCCCTTGCGCAAGTTAGCCTATAACCTGCATTGGGTATGGAATGTCGAGACGACTAGCCTCTTCCGTCGTCTCGACCCAGACCTATGGACCTCCAGCCGCCATAACCCAGTTCTGATGCTGGGAACCATTAGCCAAGAACGGTTGCAGGAGGCAGCGGAAGACGAAGGCTTTCTAGCCCAGATGGAACGAGCCGCTCGCCAGTTTGATGACTACCTGCAACGGGGCACCTGGTATCGCAAGCAGCGTGGTGTCAATGCTGCCGAAAACGAGTGCTACGCCTATTTCTCAGCTGAGTTTGGCCTGACCGACTGTCTGCCTATCTACTCTGGCGGCTTAGGAGTCTTAGCCGGGGATCACCTGAAGTCAGCCTCCGACCTAGGGCTGCCACTGGTGGGCGTGGGGCTTCTGTACCAGAAAGGCTACTTCTCTCAGTACCTCAACGCCGATGGCTGGCAGCAGGAGCGCTACCCGATCAATGATTTCTATAATCTGCCCCTACATCTAGAACGCAACCCGGACGGCTCCGAGTTGCGGATCTCCGTTGATTTTCCTGGGCGTCAAATCTTGTCTCGGGTTTGGCGAGTGCAGGTGGGAACCGTGCCACTCTACCTGCTCGACACCAACATTGAACTCAATAGTCAGTACGACCAAGACATTACCGACTATCTCTATGGCGGCGACATCGACCTGCGCATCCATCAGGAAATGATGCTGGGCATTGGTGGCGTCAAAATGCTCAAGGCGTTGGGGCTGAATGTGACCGCCTTCCACATGAACGAGGGCCACGCTGCCTTCCTCGGCCTTGAGCGGATCCGCACGATGATCCAGGAAGACGGCCTTACTTATGACCAAGCCCATCAGGTCGCTCAATCCAGCCAATTATTTACCACTCATACACCAGTCCCAGCAGGTATTGACCTGTTTCCAGTCGAGAAGATTGACTACTACGTCGGTCACTACGCCCAAGTCTTCGGCCTGCAAAAAGAGGAGTTTCACGCTCTAGGACGGGAAAACCCCAGTGACCTGAAGGCACCCTTCAGCATGGCTGTTCTAGCAATCAACATGGCGACCTTCATCAATGGCGTCGCCAAATTGCACGGCGTGGTCTCACGGTCCATGTTCAAGGGATTATGGCCTCAGCTACCAGTCACAGAAGTGCCGATCACCGCCGTTACAAACGGCGTTCATGCCCGCACCTGGGTTCATGAAGATACTCAGGACCTCTACGGGCGTTACTTGGGTCCTCGCTGGTCTGACGCTCCGCCTGAGGACGAACTATGGTCCCGCGTGAACAGCATCCCCGATGAAGAACTCTGGCGCAATCACGAGCGTTGTCGGGCTCGTCTCGTGGTCTTTGCCCGCGAGCGGTTGCAAAAACAACTACGCGACCGAGGTGCTTCTCCCTCTGAGATCGCCCAAGCCGGTGAGGTTCTAGATCCCTACGCGCTCACTATTGGCTTTGCTCGGCGCTTCGCCACCTACAAGCGTGCCGCCCTGTTCCTACGTGATGTAGATCGCATCAAGCGTCTGCTCCTCAAAAAGGACCAGCCTGTCCAATTCATCATGGCGGGTAAAGCTCATCCCAAGGACATCCCCGGCAAGGAGCTGATTCGCCAGATCGTTCACTTCCTACGCGACGAGGGCGTACGCGCCCGCATCGTCTTCATGGAAGACTACGACATGCACGTTGCCCGCTTGATGGTTTCCGGTTGTGATGTTTGGCTGAACACCCCTCGGCGCCCTCGCGAAGCTTCTGGAACCAGCGGCATGAAAGGTTCGATGAACGGCTTGCTCAACCTCAGTGTTCTTGATGGTTGGTGGGATGAAGCTGACTATGTCCGCACCGGCTGGTCCATTGGCAAAGGGGAAGACTACGACGATCCTGACTATCAGGATGAAGTCGAATCCAATGCGCTCTACGAGCTGTTAGAGAAGGAAGTCTGTCCCCTGTTTTACAACCGGGGCGAAGACGGCCTGCCTCGGGGTTGGGTCGCCAAGATGAAAGATGCCATCCGCCTCAACTCCCCCGTTTTCAACACCGCCCGCATGGTTCGGGACTACGCACTCCAGGGCTACTTTCCAGCCAGCGATCGCTACCACACCATGACTGCTCAGAAGCACACCGCAGCTCGAGAGCTTGCTAGCTGGAAAGCCAAACTGTTCGACCACTGGTACAACATTCGCATCGAAGATATTGATATTTCGGTCGATGAGCGCAACCCAGCAGCTGTACCGTCCGACCTGCGAGTGGATCAAAGCGTTGCTGTGAAAACTCGTCTGAATTTGGGACCACTCAGCCCGGATGATATTCAGGTCGAGCTTTACCAGGGTTCTGTCAATGAAACTGGCGAGATCGTGCAGGGCAAAGCAACCCCTATGGTTTGCCAAGGCACAGATTCTCAGGGCAGTAGTATCTACACCGGCACGCTGTCCTACACCAGCAGTGGTCTACACGGGCTGACAGTCAGGGCCTTGCCTCGTCATGTTGACTTGAGCAACGCCTATGAACCTCGGCTCATTCTCTGGGCTTAATCACCGCTAGCCAGTGGCTTAGCTAGCTGGTGAGAGCTAGCTACGTAGAAATCGGGAAAGGGGGACACTGCCTAGCAGTGTCCCCCTTTAGGATTTGCTAGCTTTGCTAGGCTTCTTCTACTCTGGGCATTCTGATGAACTCCCCAAAGCGCTCTACTAACTGAGGATCGCGCCAGCCTCGATTAGTTTCTTCTTGTAGGATGTTAAGCGCTTCTTCATGAGTGAAAGTGCGCTTGTAGGGACGCTCGCTAGTTAGAGCATCATAGATGTCGATAATTTGAAAAACTCTAGCCAGCCAGGGAATGTCTTGGCTAGCGAGCTGATCAGGATAGCCAGAGCCGTCCCAACGCTCATGGTGATAGCGAATAATTGGCAGGACGCCGCGCATGGTCCGTAGAGGGCGGCAAATACGCTCGCCGATCAGCACATGCTGCTTCATGATCACCCATTCCTCAGGGGTCAGGGCTCCTGGTTTGAGCAATACGGAGTCGGGAACGCCAACCTTGCCAATGTCATGGAGGTAGCCGCCCCACATTAAGTCTTTGACTTCGGTGCGGGAGAGCCCCAGGAACTCACCAAACGCTTTGCCCTGTTTCACCAGGCGTTCGCAGTGGTTGCCGGTATTAGGATCTCGGCTCTCGACTGTTTCAGCGATTGAAAATAAAACCTTTTCCGCGTGGTCCAAATCTTCGTTCAGGCGCTTCTGCTGCACGAGCGACTTCACCCGAGCACTCAGTTCAACCTGGTCGAAGGGCTTAGCCAGAAAGTCATCGCCCCCAGATTCGATCCCCAGAATGCGAGAGCGTCGATCATTCAGAGCCGTGATGAAGATGACCGGAATTAAGCGGGTTTGCTCGTCTTGCTTGAGGCGACGACAGACCTCAAAGCCATCCATGCCTGGCATCATGACATCTAACAGGACAAGGTCTGGATTCGCCTCAACAATACAGCTGAGGGCAACAGGACCACTTTCTGCCTCAATGACGTCATAACCCTCTGCCATCAGCAGAGCAACCGCAGTCAAGCGGCTAGGTTGGTGATCATCAACAACCAGAATGCGAGGCGCCCCTGCCTCAATAGTGCTCTCGGCACGAGAGGGGACAAGCTGAAGGCTGGGAACCTGATAGGAGGAGAGGGCCATAGAGTACTGCCTGCGCCACTGAATTGCAGTTCTTGCTTTAAAGCCCAGTATCCTTGAGGGCTAACACGCCTGAAATCAGGTTTTCCACTGAAGATTCCAGCGACTCTCCGGCTAGGGTTCAGAAACTCCCCTCATCACCACTGAGTAGCCAATTCAAAGAAACACCTAGGGCTTTAGCAAAACCCACGAGTTCCCAGTCGACAACTCGGCGCTTGCCGTTCTCGATCTGACCGATCTTGACGTAGTCCAGCTGAACACCGTGTCGACCCAGACGACTAGCGAGTTCTTCCTGGGTGAGCTGAAGACGCTCTCGCATCCAGCGGACACGAACCCCGATCAAGTTAGCGGGTTGAGAACTCTGGCGTTGCATAGCTCCTAATTATCCGCCTGGTTCATTTTAAATGGGCTCAATCGTCTTTATTGGTCGTCGATCGAAAACCGATCAAGAGATATTAAACCAGATTAGCCCCTTGAGACCCTCGCCAAGTTGCCAGCCAAGAACCAGTTTTAGCGGTGCGCCCCAGCGATAAGTGCCGGTGTGCCGAGAAACAGGGAAAATCTAAATATTCGTGTATTTGGATATTTACATATTTATGAATATGCCGTACTCTTGATTTAGGTTGCTGCTTTAGATTGCCTGGCTAAGCAAAGCGTGATCGATTTCCATTAATCGGTTAGTTCTTGCCAGGTCTCATGTCAAATTTGAGCATTTACTTTTCCGGAGTAGAGGCTTGCAGTTGTTTGAGGTACTTCCTATGGACCTAGCTCCCGTTGCTGTCAGAGACTCTGTAGACTGCTATCTAAACGAGATTGGTCGGGTTCCTCGGGTGAATTATGAGGAGGAAATTGCCCTATCACGCCAAGTTAGAGCCAAGGTAGCGATTGAGGCAGCCCGGGAACAACTGGCTGTAGCCTCAGGCGTGAGGCCAAGCCTTGATCAACTGGCGGAGCATCTCGGTCAAGAGCCTTATGAGATCCGGCGCACACTATGGCTGGGCAGTCAGGCCCAGCAGCGTTTGATTCGAGCTAATTTGCGACTGGTCGTTAGTGTGGCTAAGCGCTACGTCGGTCAGGGAGTGCCTTTTCTAGACCTGATTCAGGAAGGCAACATTGGTCTGATGCGAGCCACAGAGAAGTTTGACCCAGAGAAAGGCTATCGCTTCAGTACCTACTCTCACTGGTGGATTCGCCAGGGTATTACCCGAGCTGTAACCAATCAGGCTCGTACTGTCCGACTCCCCCTACACATGGTTGATAAAGTCCGAAAGCTGAAGCGGACTCTGAGGAACCTGAGTTTGACTCACGGCCGCCGTCCCACCGAGACAGAATTAGCCGACGCTATGGGTCTCAAGCTGAAAAAACTGCGTCTGATTCAGCAAGTTGCCCAGACCCCCGTCTCTTTAGATATGCCGGTGGGGGCTGAAGGCGATACCAGCTTGGGCGAGCTACTAGAAGACAGCCAGGCCCAGCAACCGTTCAAAGAGTTGCACGTTTACACAATGCGTCAAGAGCTGGAGCAGGCCCTGGCGGACTTAAAACCGCTTGAGCGGGAAATTTTGTCTCTGCGTTTCGGGCTAAACAGCAATGCTTGCCTAACCCTTCAGGAGATTGGTGAGCAACTTAACTTAACACGTGAACGAGTTCGGCAGTTGGAGAAAGTAGCCCTGCATAAACTTCGCCGCTCTCAGCAGCAACAGTCGCTCCAGCAGTACATTCGTTCCTAGCTCAGCTTCCGGTCAACCGCTTCAGGATAGAACGTAAGATCAAGTTACCTCTGCGCCACCTGCAGAGGTAATGTTTCACGGCCCGATACGGGCTGAAGCGGCGGCATGAGCGTACTCAATCGAGCCACCCAGCGGCGTCTTCAGCGGCTTAAGCAGATCTCTGCAATCTGGGAAGGGGATCAACGGCCTCTGCCTTCCCAGGTTGCACTGGGCGGAGCTGAGGAAGGGCTGCAATGCGTGCTGTGGGTAGATGTAGCCCAAAGTGCTGTGCGAGCTATGGATATGGTCGAGCTCGGTGCTGGACCCGAAGTCGTAGTCCGCACGCTCCTGAGAGCAATTGAAACGCCTCAGAGCCCAGCCTTACCAGCTCGCCCAAAACGGCTGCTGGTCCGCAACCGCGAACTACAATTCTTTCTGCGAGGGGTGCTCCAGGATCTGGGCATCACGGTTGACTATGCACCAGAGCTGCCTTTCATTGACGAGATTTTTGATGGTTTAGCGCAGCAGAGTAGTGCATCAACCCCAACTTTGCCGCCCGCAGCCGCCCAACCCCTATTCAACTTGGCTGAGCAACTTTGGCGGCGAGCTCCTTGGGAATTTCTGTGGGACCACGAGGTGATCAGCGTAGAAATTCAGTCCTGGGATACTGAACCTCTCTACGCCACAGTAATGGGACGACTAGGGATGGAGCGCGGGGTAATCTTCTACCGCTCTCGTGACTCTCTATTGCGCTTCCGACAGCAGATTGTTGACCAAGAGGACGATGATCACGATACCGAGGCGGTGTTTTTAAGCCAAGACTGCCTATTTCTACTCTTTGACCAGGTAGATGAGGTTGAGGAAGCTGATATTAGCTTCGCCAAAGCTTCCGGTTGGCAAATCTCTGAGGTTTATCCAGTTTTTGGTAGCCTGCATCCGCTTGAGGGGGGTCGGCCTTTTCTTTACGACGAAGAGGCGTCGGTACTGCAGGTTGCTCTGACTGCCTTGACTCGTTTTCTCAAGCAGCATACTCGCCAGCTAGAGACAGGAGACTTCCCAAAGCTGCAAAGCCAGTGTCGAATTCCGTCCCCTGTCTGGCGCGAGCCGGGACCCAATGGTCCTCAGCTTGTGGAGAGGGAGCTTAGACAGGCGGGTGAGCTGGTTACTGTAGCGGTCGAAACCCTGCCCAACTTGGCAGACAGCCTGGTGAACCTATCAGAACCGGATCTAGAAAGCGAGATGCTAGTGCTGCGGGAGGACTTACTCCCCGAAGATGCACTGATTAAGCTGGACACACTGCCCCGCATCCTGGTAGAGAGCCTACGACAAGATAGGCCTGTGGATTCAGGCACTGCCTCAAACCCGGTGATTGAGGGTGATCAATTACCAGTGCTGCTGGTTCAGACGTCTCGCCCCAAAGCTCTAGACCTAATCACTCAGATTAAAGAGGCTGGAGGACTGAAGGCAATCGCCTTTAACCCAGGTGAGTCTCTACTGGGTGATGTCTATGAGTTGGGGGTCATTCAAACCAACGACGGCAACTTGCACCTGTTCGGAGAGTTCGAGAATCAGGACCGAAGCTACACAAAAGCCAAGCGCCGGTGGGAGAAAACCTGTCAAAAAACCAGCGGTTACTGTGGCTTAGTTGTTGCCATGGGAGCAACAGGCCAGTCACGAGGCAATCCCCAACCCCGTCATCTGCTGGCTTTTTTTGATGCGCAAGCTCTGCCCGCAACAGAATTGGGACTAGGAGTTCTGCAGGCGCTTCCCTGGGTGGAGCCGGAATAAGTCAGACAACAAGCATTTAGACGAGTTGCTCTTGAGGCATTAAGTCCTGGCGTTGCACCTCTCGGAACTGGATCAGGTCGCGCCGCGGATCAACGTCGCTCACCTGGACACTCAGCATCTCGCCCAGAGCAATATTTCGCTGCATGCGCATAGGCAGCTTTAGTCCTAAATCTTCTAGCAAAATCAGGGCTAGGCCTTCGTGCTCGCGCAGCCAGACCAGCATTAGTGCTTGCCAAGTCTCATTTTTCTGGCGACGTAAAAACTCCAATTCCCAGTAGCGATTGGTCTGCCGCTCAACCTGGGTTGCATCATAGGTTGCGACGTCAACGGAGGCGATCACCTGCTTAAGCTCATCGGTGGTGAAGGGCAGAGTCTCACCGCGTAGATAGGCCTTGAGCTGAAAATGGGCGACCAAATCGCTATAGCGGCGAATTGGGGAAGTGACTTGGGTATAAGCTGCTAAGCCAAGACCCGCGTGGCGATAGGGAACAGTTCCCACCTCGCTCCGAGTCATACAACGGCAAATCGCAAACTCGCGGACTGGTCCTGGCGGCAGTTGCAACAGCACTTCATCAGGAGGCAGTTCAGGCTGAGCCTGTGAGCGGAAGGGCACCGGTATCTGGTGGTCTTGGGCAAAGCGAGCACCAACTTCGCCTGCCAGGATCATCATTTCAGCAACCAGCTGGCGGGAAACAGAGTCTTCCAAAACTTCAAGGTTGACGTCTGGCTCAGCGTTGGGTCTGCCACTCACCTTGATGACCGTCTCTGGCAGAGTGATAGGGATTGCGCCTTGAGCCCGCCGCCAATTGTAGCGAACGGTGGCCCAATGGTTGAGAATCGCAATCTCGGGCTCAGCACTAATTCCTAACTGCAACATTTCGTCAACGTCGCTATAGGTGAGTCGATAGGTAGGCTGCACACGACTCGCGCAAATACGATATGACTCGATTGCGCCATCAACCGACAGGTCCACGCCAAAGCTGAGCGCTTCACAGGCCCTGCCCTGAACCAAGCTCATGGGTCCTGCCGCCAATTCGATTGGAAACATAGGCAGGCTACCCGTCGGTAAGTAAACGCTGGTGGCACGACGACGGGCTTCCCGCTCCAAACCATCGCCTAACTGAATCCAGCGAGTTGGGTCAGCAATGTGAATCCAAAGCCGCTGGCGACCATCTGCTAAGGTCTCAACGCTGAGGCCATCATCGATTTCGCGTGTGCTCTCATCGTCGATTGTGTAGGTTTTGAGATGAGTTAGGTCTAGCCGACTCTCGGCATCAGGGTCAGCAATGGGTTGAGCAAGATATTCTTGAGTCAAGCGCAGAACCTCCGCACTAAAGCGCGTCGGCAATTGAGCCTTTCGAATAGATAAGTTCTCGTGAACACTCCACAAGCCTAGATTGACAAGTAGGGTGAAGGCACCCTGCTCAGTGCTGGGATACTGAACGGCATTGAGAACTTCATGAGCTACTAACCGGTCTGAGGCTTCTTCACCCCAAGTCGCGTAGCGCTCTAGAGCCTCAATCCGTAGCCGAGCGGCTGACGACCACTCTACTGTCACACCGCTTAGCTGCTGCTGCACACGCTCAACGAAACCCAGCCATTCCTGAGCTCGCTGGGTTTCTACTTCTAGCTGGTGCTTCAGTTCAGCGACCTGACTACCAGAGCGGGGTTCATAGAGATCCCCCTTCTGCTTAAAGTATAGTCGGTCGTCAGTTAACAGCCGAT
Source organism: Leptolyngbya sp. FACHB-261 (assembly GCF_014696065.1). Classification (NCBI taxonomy): domain Bacteria; kingdom Bacillati; phylum Cyanobacteriota; class Cyanophyceae; order Leptolyngbyales; family Leptolyngbyaceae; genus Leptolyngbya; species Leptolyngbya sp. FACHB-261. The sequence goes on from NZ_JACJPL010000027.1 coordinate 750,082, forward strand.
GAGCAGCGTAGCAGGTGGGCGGGCTCTGCTCTGTAAAAAGAATTTGCGCCATTTCAGCCGAGCCAATGGGCGTCGAGCGGCCTTCCTCCATCAGAAATTCCCAGGCCACCTCCAGGCTTTCTGGATCGAGGTAGGGCTGGACTGTCTGCTTAAAGGCAGCAATTTCCCGATGAGTATATGGCTGACCCGTGACGGTATAAGCAATCTGACGAGGGTGCAGGATATGTGCCTGTCCCACTTCATCCAAAACTTGCCAGTGCTTCTTACCCTCTGGACGCTCGACAACGCCCAGGCGGTAGTCGCGCCCGTCCCGAAACTCGACGAGTGTCCCTTTCTCCACGGCTGGTTTGCAACTGGTTGAGATTCCTACCCGCCCATGATATCAGGGCAAGTTCCCTTCCCTGGGCTTTTAGCTAAGCACAGCTGCAGCTTCAACGCTGTCTGGGAACCTGGAGCAGCTTTGGATCAATATGGCCAGTCCAGACTGGTTCATGGTGCCCCATTGCACAGCCGAGCACCTGGATATCGTAGATACCAGGTGCGTTTAAACCTACTAAAGCACCGCGCACAGCTGCCATGGTGATGCTTTTCTCAGGTGGGGTATGAGCCTCACAGAAGACGTAGAGGCAGCCGTTTTTAAATTCAGCCCGCACGCTTTGGCTGTCAAGAGCAAATTTGCTTTTGAGAAGACGGCTGACTTCTGGCAACTGCTGCATAACCATAACCAGGCCAGTGAATGCTATGGCTTAGTCTATTGCACGCCACTGGCTGGCTTCCTGCGCAAATTAACGGAAGTTCTAAGCAAATTAACTAGCGCTTGGTCTGGTCTAGCCTTCCTTATTAACGAAGGGCAGCAAAGCAATGATCCGGGCACGCTTGATCGATTGCGTTAGGTCACGCTGCTGCTTGGCGGTCAGGCCAGTAATGCGACGGGGCAGAATTTTGCCTCGCTCCGTGATGAATTTACGTAGGAGATCGACGTCCTTGTAATCAATAGGCTCGTCTGGCTTGAGAGGAGAAACACGCTTGCGATAGTAGGCCATTGATTACTTGATCTCCTTGTGGGGGGTGTGGCGGTTGCAGTGACGACAGAACTTTTTCAGTTCTAAACGAGCAGTGGTATTACGACGGTTCTTGGTCGTGGTGTAGCGCGAGACGCCAGGGGACCTCTTGTCAGTGTTGGTCCGGCACTCGGTACATTCGAGGGTGATGATCAGACGGACGCCCTTGGCCATGGATTTAAGTTACGCATGCGCAACGGTTAAACAGCAGCGCCCAACCAGCCCGAGCGGTTGCGTGCACAAACCCCTATTGTTTCACACGCGTACTCACTTGAGCAACCCACAGGCGAATTTTACGGTCTAGTGAAAGGCCGCGACGACTATTCACGACCAGGGTCTGACCAAGGCGGTCATGGAGAGCTTGACGTCGGTCGGTGTCATTGACCGCAAAACCAAGGTCGGCGAGAGGCAGTAACGCTAGGAGAAACAGCGCTGTTGGGTTGACCAGTGCCGCTAAGAGCCCCCAAGCGCCCAGTAGGGAAATTCCTTCCCGCTTGCTCAGCTCCAATAGACCAGGCACTCTGCCTGTGCGTTGCTCCAAGGTTTTGAGGCTCATCGCCCAATGGCCGGGGCTTTGTCCCTGATTACGAGCTACCAGAGCAACCCGCAGACCAAACCACAGAATTGCAAAGATTACAAACTGGACTGTGCCAAACGAGACTATGCTGCTGCCCAACCAGCACAAAACAAAATCAATAGCCAGGGCAATACCTCGGGTCCAAAGTTCAGCGATGGGGGGCCGCTTGCGACCAGAGGATGCTGATTCTGAACGCATGGCCGACTCCTGCCCATAAGCTTGAACGATCCTTTCAGTATAATTTCAGCGCTCTCCGCTAAGGACTGAACCTGCATGCTGAGTGTTGCCCAAGCCGAAGCGCTTGTACTAGAGCTGGTCCGTCCCCCCGACCCCAATTCTGCCGCTGCCATAGAGACCGTGCCTCTAGAAGCCGCTCTGGGTCGCGTCCTGGCCCTGCCAGTCCAGGCAAACCTGGACTTTCCTCATTGGGATAATTCCTCAATGGATGGTTATGCAGTTCGCTACGCGGACATTAAAGGTAGCAGTGACGAGCGGCCTGTTCAATTGGCTCTGGTCGAAGAGATTCCAGCAGGGACGGCACCTCAGAAAACAGTTGGGCCGGGACAAACAGCCCGCATTCTTACGGGCTCCATGTTGCCCTCAGGTGCCGATACCGTTGTGATGCAGGAGAATACTCAGCGTCAGGGCGATCAGGTTTCTATTCTCAAGCCAGCTCAGTTGGGTCAGAACATCCGTAAGCAGGCTGCCTTTTATCGGGCAGGCGCTCGCTTGCTTGAAGCAGGGACTGAATTGGCAGGCCCTGAACTCGCGGCTCTAGCAGCAGCTCGCTGTACGCCAGTTTCGGTCTATCGGCGGCTGCGAGTTGCCGTGTTTTCCACTGGCGACGAGCTAGTCGCGTTGCAAGAGCTACCGCAAGAGCAACCACTGCTTCCAGGGCAGATCATCGACTCAAATTACCTGGGCTTAGTCGCCTTGGTGCAGCAGTTGGGGGCAGAGCCTCTGTCTCTCGGTATCGTGCGCGACGATCCCACCGCCCTGAAGACCACCATGCTCCAGGCGCTAGCTAGCGCAGATGTTGTAATTTCCTCCGGGGGTGTCTCAGTCGGGGATTACGACTACGTCGACCAAATGCTTACAGATTTAGGGGCAACTCTGCACATTCGGGCCGTTGCGATCAAGCCCGGTAAGCCACTGACCGTCGCCACTGTGGAGCGTCCAGAGGGCCGCAAATTGTACTTTGGCCTGCCAGGCAATCCTGTCTCCTCCATGGTCAGTTTTTGGCGGTTTGTGCAGCCAGCTTTGCGAAAGCTCTCAGGGCGCCTCGGTCCCTGGCAACCACAGTTTGTGCAGGCTATAGCCACCACTCAACTCAAAGCTGCTGGGCAGCGCGAATCCTATCTTTGGGGCAAGCTAAGCCCAAACCAGGGGAACTTGCAGTTTGCGCCCCTTGGTAGCAGCCATAACTCCGGCGACTTGATTAGCTTGGCTGGCGCAAACGCGCTGGCGGTGTTGTCTGTGGGGCAGACGGTTGAGGCGGGCGAACCGGTGTCGGTGATGTTGCTGCGGGAGTGGTAGCAGGATTGCTAGGAGTTGTCAGCACCCAAAGGCTCAGGCAACGCTGGCGTAGGTCTTCCCGTAAAAAGGCAATACTGCGACCGTCTGGGGACCATTGAGGCCAAGCATCATCAGGAGTATTACGCAGGGCATAGACTTGGCCAGGACCGAGGTTATCTGCACGCTGAAATGCCTGCTGCCAGTCGCTCTCAGTAAAACTGTGGTTGGTTAGCTGGGTGCGTTGACCATTAGCCACTTCGACCTGCCACAGTTCTTGAACTCGGTGTCGCACGACCCCAGACCGAAAAGGGCGACTGTCATTGCGGACATCTGACACCACCAAGTAACGACCATCTGGCGACCAAGCTGGCTGATGGCCAGTTGTCAGTTCAGTTGGAGTTTCTAGTTGGTAGCGGCGGCTGTCGAGCGCGCCTGACACTTGAACCTTAGCGACCCAAATATGTCCTGGCGCTCCTAGGGCCCCCGTAGGAGTGGCAACGTCAGTTCGGCTACCCGTCCGCGTAAAGGCAAGCTGGCGACCATCTGGACTCCAAGCGGCGGCCTCGCCCTGGGTCAGAACATAGGGTTGAGCATTGGCAGTGGTCAAGGACAGAACCTGGAGCTGAGGCGGGAGGGCAGTCCCATCCTTGCCTGGGGGTTGGTGCTGGGTAAACAGCACACTTTGCTCGTCGGGTCCCCACACAGGGTCAGTGATCAGGATGCGGCCATCAGTAGGTCTGACCAACGGCTGCAGCGTTCCCTGAGCTAGATCCGCCAGCCACAAACCGCCCGTTTGTCCCGCCCGTTGTAAAGCCAACACCAAGCGCTGACCATCTTTGGACAGGCTCATGCCTCGGATCAAATCGCCCGGTTGTAGCTTGAGTAGTGAGCCTGCTTGCTCAAGAGCAGCTTCAGCTTCCGACAACTGCTTCTGGGCGAGTGTGTTCTGGTCGGGGTTAGCAGCAGCGATGACCGGAGTTTGTCTTAGAACCGGATCTCGGTCATCTAGACCGACATAGGTTACTGCCGCGCGAGATTGCCATACAAAGCTAGAGGACTGGAGCGCGACCCGACGAGGTCGGCTGACCACAGCCACTTGAGTATCGGTACCGGGTGGCGAGGTGCTGGGCGTTGGGCCAACACCACCAATGAGCCAGCGTCCCCCGATTGCGGACCGGACTAGGGACAAGTAGCGGATGTTGGCACCTAAGGCCTGAACTTCTTCTCCAGTACGCAAATCCAAGGTGACAGCGTACTGTTGCCAATCTGGGGTCCAGCGCTCTTGCTGATAGGGACGAACTTCCACTAGACGCTCGACGCGGAGAGATTGAAGCGCCTCGGTCGAGCTCGGTGTGCGGAGCAAGGGCACCATGCGGGTTAGGGCCATCGCATAGTTTCCCGTTGCTGCGGCGGCAAAGTAAGACTGAACTACATTGATTCCGGGCTCGACCCGTGCTGCCTGAGCCTGAGCAGTCGGTGCTGCCACCCCTAGAGAGAGGGGGATCGAACTCAACAGGCTTAGCAGGCTGGCGGTTAAACCGAATGCTCTAGACAGTGAGGTAGGTGAGTTCATATCTGGCTGAAGTTGCTATCCCATCTAAACAAATTGGTTTTAGCCTCTCTCCACCACCCCAGTCTCGGTTCTAGTCACAGCTCTGGAACCGGCCTGTATTAACAGACGTAGCCCTTCATCTGAGAGTTCCCCCTGCGTGGGGAAGAATGGTCTGATCAAGCAGTGTTAGAAAACGCACAGTGCAAGATTTTCCTGCTAAGTCCAATTGACTTAGCGTTAGGACTAGCTCGCACTAGCCATCAGATAGGTATCGGAATCAAGCCTCTTGCTCAATATTAAGGATCAAGTTCGAGGAAGTTCCGGATAGAGCCTAGCGCTCGACTCGATAGGATTGAATCTGTTTCAAATATTTGTTGAGAGATCCTTGACCGATGAGCACGCTAAACAATCCTTCCCTACGCGAAGAACCCCGTCGCCAACGAGCTGAGGTGATTCCCTCTAACCGGGACTCCTCGATCTTGGACTGGCTAGAGAAATCAGGGCGGTTGATGGCCCGCGAACCAGACGAGCGAAGCTTGGCTGGTGCTGATTATCGCGACGATGAAGAGGAACTGAACGACCTGATGGCAGGCGACGATGGTGGTTACCTTGATGACGATTCGGATGACGCTGATCTAGAGGACTAAGGCACGTTGGAGGTTCTGCCCAGTAAGTGCAGAACCTAAGGCCAACCTTTGATTCAGAGACGGCAATTCAATTGATACTTCTCAAAACGGTGAGTGTGGTGTGGTGAGGGTGATTGACGCTGAAGAAACCGGTCTAATCAGAGGTCAGCTGACGTCTGAAGGGGTGCGTAGCTCACTGACTTTGATCGGCGTTGTTAGCTTAACTGCCTTAGGGCTCGACCTGTGGCAATCACAGCTCTTGCTGACTCTACCCCTGTTGCTATCACTGGTCTTAAGTGCACTTGCGGGACAGGTAGCAATTCCCTGGCTGCAAGCTCTTAAGGCCGGGCAATTCATCCGAGAGGATGGCCCACGGGCCCACCTTAAGAAGGCGGGCACACCGACAATGGGGGGCATCTTTTGGGTTCCAGTTGCAGTGGTCGTAGCCCTTTTGTGGACGGGATTTGCCCCAGGCGCACTGCTGGTCAGTGTCGTTACTCTGGCCTACGCAGCCATCGGCTGGATTGATGACTGGCAAGTCATCCGCAAGAAGTCCAACCGGGGCATTTCGCCGTCAACCAAACTAGCGCTTCAGATTGCAGTTGCCGTTCTCTTCTGTGGTTGGCTGAAGTTCACTAACGCCGATTTGACAACGCTGGCTTTACCTTTGGGTCTGAGCTTACCCCTAGGCTTACTGTTCTGGCCCCTGGCAGGTTTTGTGATGGTGGCTGAGAGCAACGCTGTAAACCTGACTGATGGGCTAGATGGGCTAGCGGCAGGTACAGGGGCTCTGGCCTTCCTGGGTCTAGGAGCTTTGATGGGAACGGCCCATCCTGACCTAGCGGTTTTCTGTGCAGCCTTCAGTGGTGCAGCCTTAGGCTTTCTGGTTCACAACCGTAATCCAGCGCGGGTCTTCATGGGCGACACTGGCTCTCTGGCAATGGGAGGCGCGCTGGCTGCTACAGCAATCTTGGGCGGCAATCTGTGGGGTCTACTGCTGCTCAGTGGGATTTATGTACTGGAGGCAGTCTCAGTCATTGCCCAAGTCACTTACTACAAAGCGACTAAGGGACCAGATGGTGTGGGCAAGCGCTTGTTCCGTATGGCGCCTTTCCACCACCACTTAGAGCTAGAAGGCTGGTCAGAGACTCAGGTAGTCAGTACGTTCTATCTGGTCAGTGCAGGCTTGGTTCTGTTGGCGATTTTGCTGGCTTAGTTCCTCGTCGATTGGGCCTTTAGGCAGCTGTAACGTCTTCCCCTTTGATAGAACTACTTACTAGCCCCGGCTGCCTGAGCTGGGGTTAGCTGTTTTCAGTGCTTCTGTTATGACCTACTCTGACCCAGACCGACCTGCCCAGCCTCCTCAACAGGGGACTAGGGAGCCTCAGCCAGGGCTCAGTCTTCGTCCTCTCTCAACTTGAGCTTCCAAGCTGGAAGTCAGCCGTGAGCGCAATCAGCAGGAGCAACAGATTCTCCGCCACGAGCGCTCTAGCACAGACAGAGCTTTAGCGGTGGACCGTAGCGCCCACGCAGTTGGCTACCTGTTTGGAGTGAGCTACGGTCTTCTGAGAACAGAGCTTGTCCTCAAGCTCATTGGATCCAGAAAATGGCGCTGTACAGTTGGTCAAGGCCGGGTCGGAGCCAGTTGCCCCGACCTTTTGAAAATATTGTCCCCAGGCACCAAACCTCGAAGAACACACTGTTGTTCGAGCCCTCTTACTTAATTACAATTGCCCTGCTCAGCCTGGTCCACAGGCTGATTGTCAACGGCCCCTGCCTAGCGCACGACTAGGCGAACTAGAGCGACAAGGTTGGGAGTTATAAGATTGGGAGTTTGAAAAGCGAGCATGGAGGGACTCGAACCCCCGACACCCAGAACCGGAATCTGGTGCTCTATCCACTGAGCTACATGCCCTGAGATGTCTTTGCAGACACTTCTAACTAAGATAACTTGAAATGTGGGCTTTGCCAAAGGCAAGCCCGTTTATTTGGGCCTGCTGCTACTTGGAGTAAACTCTCGTCGGCAGTCAGCTGGCAGGTTGAGGCAACAGGCAATTAGATCCTCTGGTCGACCAGGCACCTTGATCACCGGCACCCCTAACTTGGTTTGTAAATCTGTGACCGTCCAATCATCAAGGAAACGCTGCTCACCGTCCTTGAGCATCAGTTCGGGCAACAGCAAGCCATCTCCCAGAAAACGGTCATGGAGGGTCTGGTAAATGTCCTGCCCGGTTAGCAACCCCGTGACGCTTAAGGTTTGCCCCCAAAACTCGCTGGCCAACGGTACCATCTCAACTTTGAGGCCTGCTACCTGATTCAATCTGGCTACTACAGGGGCGAAAGCTTGCTCTACCGCATTGCCCACTACCCACAATAGGTGCCGGGGGCTGGCAAGCCGTTGAGGTAACTGCTGGGCAGCTTGCTCAAACTGTTGGAGGAAAAGCCGAATTGAGCCGACACCATTACCGATCTGCGGGTAGTCCTCGTAGTGCTCAGTGGGTGGTAGCTCTTGACCTGCAATGAGAAACCACTCATCGGCTAACCAGACAAAGGTAGAGCCCAGAGATGAGCAGAACTCAGCCTGAAATGCTTGTACCTGAGCAATCACTTCCTGAGCCTTAGCAGGCGTGACTGGTATGAGTTCATCAGGATCAGGACGAAAGCGGGTTAGCCCCAAAGGCACGACCGCAACGGAGGCGACCGTGGGCACCTCACCGCGATGAAACTCCGCTAAATCCCGCAGGGTTCGGCTCAGGTGCTCAGCATCATTGATTCCAGGACACAGCACCACTTGTGCGTGAATTTGCAAACGGTTCGCCTCAAACCAGTGCAACTGCTCCAAAATCTGACCCGCCCGGGAGTTCTTGAGCAAGCGAGTCCGCACTTCCGGCTCAGTGGCATGAATCGAAACGTAGAGCGGTGAGAGGCGTAGATTAGCGATGCGCTCCCATTCCGCCTTAGGCAGATTGGTCAGGGTCAGGTAGCTACCGTAGAGAAAACTCAGCCGATAATCATCGTCTTTGAGGTAAAGAGTCTGCCGCATGCCTTCCGGCTGTTGATCGATGAAGCAAAAGGGACAGCGGTTGTTGCATTGGATCAGCCCGTCGAACAAAGCGGTCTCAAACTCCAGGCCCAGATCACTGTCGTAGTCCTTTTCGATCTCAACTTGATGAGGCTTGCCACTGGCATCGAGCACATCCAGGACTAAGTCTTCATCGGCACACAGAAATTGATAGTCGATCAGATCGCGGGGGCGTTGGCCATTGATTGCCACCAGCCGATCTCCAGGTTCAAACCCAATTTCTTCAGCGATAGAGTCGGGTAAAACCCGGGTGATTAGGGCTGGACGAATGGCAATCGTGCTCACGGGACCCTGCTTGAACCAACTACTAATCGATCTTACTGGTCTAGCTTCTGACTCAGGGCCCGGGCCATTCGTCCCAGGTTAGGCCCAATACTGCTTATTCAATTACTGCTTAAGGCTGAAGTGTAAAAAGCTACGGTGCACCAGGCTTCCACAAGAGTCTCTAGCTGCTGTCTAATGGCTGAGTCTCAAAGGAAAGTCAGAGCTTTTATGCCTTTCTAGCCAACTTATCAGAAATTTCCGCGATCAAAAAACAGTAGCCTGGGCAGAGTTTATACAGGGATAGAGGTATATTAATTCTCAGGATTACCTTAAATTTGCGGTATCACAGATCAGAATCAGCTAGTATTCCCCCACTAGTAAAGTCTTCTGGATCAGAACGAATGTGGCATCTGGCTTCGCTCTGAACTGAATACCCGGATATCCCTAGAAGTTCAGGTCAAGAGCGTCAAAAAGCCCGATCTACTCAGTGAGGAGATAAGGAGCTTCGAGATGGATAGGGCTGAACTACTTCCGGTATCTACAACAGACTCATTGACGGGCTCACTGGCTGCTGAACCATTGGTGGGCAGTTTTAGCACCGACCCGCTACTTAGCCTGGCCCCTGACCAGCTCAATCGACTGGTCACAATTGCGAACTTTACCTGGCGCCAGATCAACTCGGCGAACACTGCTCGGGTGGTGGGAGGCTCGGTTGATAGCTTTTTCCTGAGCGCTTTTGCCCAGTCAACCGATGGTGCTGTATTTGAATTTGGGGCTACAGTCGGCAGGCTACTGGGCTACACCACCAACAATCCAGACCAAGCGCAATTCGCGGTTTCGGCAGCTCTGCCAGATGAAGCAACTCCCGGTCGACCAACCCCTAACGTCTCAAGAACGACACTAGAGCTGACCTGGGGCCAAAGCCGCGTTCTAGCCAATAATATTGGCCGGGACTTCGTAGTTTACGAAGCTGGCAACCAGTCACGGCCAGAGGCCTTTGCTGTCTCTGTGCGTCGGGCTGGCCAACAAAATTTCACGCCCTTCCGCTACGAGTTTGCTGACTCGTTTGAGGTGTTGGAGCCGGGCACAGGCTTCGGCACTTTTGCCACCAGTTTTGACCTATCGAGTTTTGGCTTGAAACTCGATGAATCAATTGACGCAATCCGCATCCGCAGTGTCTCTAATGGTGGGCCATTGGGCGCTGACCGGATTTTGGGCATCGGGAAACAACAGGGACAGGGGCAGGTCGTCTCGCTCGGCCAACCCAACTACGAGATAGGCTCTCCCCTTAGGGTAGGACCTTTAGGGGCTGGAGGCCCCAAGGGACCGAGCGGGACCTACACAACAGCCTATCTAGACGCTGACATCACTTATGTTGCGGGCCTGGGCAACGTTCTGTTCCGAGTCGCGGGCTTCAATTTCAATCAGGGCAACACAACCACGACAGCTAGTCTTGTCCGAGGCAGCGTTCGGGAATCCTTCTTCAATGCTTTCGGTCAGGGCATCAGCAACTTCAACTTCAGTGGGACAACCGGGCAACTCCTGGGTAACACCTCGCAGCCTAACTTTGCCGTTGCAGCGGGCTTAGCCCCTGGTCGCCAACCCACTATCCTGCAGTCGAGTTGGGGCGGACGCAATTTGCGTAACCGACCCGGCGATGATTTTGTGATTTACGAGTCTGGCGACCGAGGCAACCCAGAAGCCTTTGCGGTCTCTGTACGACGGACCGGAGAAACCGGCTTTACCCGGTATCGCTATGAGTTTGCTGATTCCTTCCAGGCCTTGGAGGGCAACGCCGGGGTATTTGCGACTGCCTTTGACCTCAGTAGCTTCGGCATCGAACCGGGCAGTGCGATCGATGCCATTCGCATCCAAACCCTGCTCAGCACTAGTCGAGTCAGTGAAGCTGGCCAGGGCATTGTGCGCGTTAATGGCTCACCCCTTAGCACGGGTCCTCTGGGTCCTGGGACTTTTGCCCCCAGCCCATTCACAGGTGATTTTGACCCTGATATTACCTACATCACCGCCTTGCACCCCTTAGCCTAGAAGCGGTCACCGGGTTAGTCTAGTCAGCGGTGGTGGAATGACTTAGCCTCCAGCACCGCTATCTTCTAGAGTGACCCGGGTCGCTTTGAGTGCTTGCAAGAGTGAACTGTGCTGCCAGTCCTCACACAGCAAAGTCTGAATTAACTTGAGGCTACGGTCGCTGTAGGCATGACCGGTCAACCCCAGATAAAAGCTAGAGCTGTGATGGCTCTCTGTGTTAATTAAACGGGTCAGTTCTTCGGCCCGTTCTAAAACTCGGCGCACCTGTGCCTGCAGGTTAGACCAGGCTGAGACATTGCGCAGGTTGCTGAACGACTCAGCTACGGGGTCATTACGGTTCTGGATCAGCACCGTCTGCCTGCGGATCGCCGTGGGCAGCTCCTCAAATAAAATGACCGGCCCATAGCCAATGAAACGAATCGGCAGAGTCCAGCGCTCGTAGTCACCAAAAAATTGAGTCAGGATGTGAAACACGACAGCTGCAATCAGCGTGCCTTGACTGTGGGCCAGCACAAAAACCTCAGCCCCATCCCGCAGTGCTTTGATGATCTCGTAGGCAAGGCGTAGGGTTGGGCGAGGCGCACCGGCAGGATAATCCTGATAGAAATACGAACTCAGCTCTGCCAAATCCATTTTCTGCAGGAAGGGTAAGCTGCGAATGAATTCAGGGTCGAGCGAAGTTGTAGGAGCTAGGGAGCCAGATCGTCGGGATTGAACTTCCTTAAGAATGTCGGCGTTGGGATCTAAGTCTGTTTGGCTCAAGCTGGTAAGCATCGCGGCATAGCCCTTGAGGCGAGTCCGCGCCGCTTCATCAGGCTGCAAAAACTGCGCTAGTTCGGCTCGTTGTAGCAGACACTCTAGAAAATCGGCCTGGAAGCCAGCAGTGCTGTTGTGGATACCGACAATATCAAAGGGGTGCTCCACCGTTTGCCACACGAGGACTTCTAGGTCGCGTAGCTGGTTAGCGTAGGGGCTAGTGACGCCATTGACGTGCAGTAGGCGTTTGGGACGTCCGGTGGGAAGGGCCTGGGGATAGAAAACTTGACAGCCATCCCACTGGGCTTCAGGCCGTCCACTAATTGCTTCAGAAACCATGGTTAAACATTCTAGTGAAATACTAGGTCTAGCGAAATCCAGGCGCTTCTGGGTCTAGGGCCCTGACCCCACTGGCACATCATTACTGGCACATCAGCGACGATGCAGAGTTTGTTCTCTTCGGGGGAATACCCAAGCTAATCTCTCATCCCAAGGTCATCTGGTGGGTTAGCAACCAGCAGTTTCAGGTTTTCTTTAAATCCACACTATTTAATTGAACTTAATTGAACTGCTCAGGATTTCAGCTAGAAGTGCTGAAAGCACATGAAATGAGAGGTTTTTATTGACATGCCTCTATGGGTAAGCAAGTCTCCCCAATGCTATCCAAATCTTTGGTCTGGGTAAGGCTCTAGTTAAGCAGCTGATGCCGCTTTTAAAGCTCTAGTCTTCTTCATCGCTGGGCTTCACATTCCAGCCTGCGGGAGCTTTTTGGCTACATGCTGCGTCCCAACTTTCCGGTATTGTTAGAGACTGTCCAGGTTAATGCCTGGGTACTGTTGCGTGTGGGGCTCAGAGTTTGAAGATGCGGCGGCGGCAGTTACTAGAGTTGGCACGTTCTGGAGCACTGTTCGGTCTGGGGTTAGCAGGTACAACCTGGGCGAGGCAGGCAGTGGCCCAAGGGGCACAGCAGCTACGCATTCAATACCTCGGCCACATGTGCTTTCTGTTTTCGGGAGCGGGTAAGCGGGTTCTGGTCAATCCTTTCCGGGCCTTGGGCTGTACTCAGCGTTACCGAGTGCCAGCAGTATCAGCTGATCTAGTCTTGATCAGCTCGCGGCTACTCGATGAGGGAGCCATTGATGTTCTACCAGGTAATCCCCAAATCTTGTTTGAGCCAGGAGCTTACAACGTCCAGGGCTTAACTGTTCAGGGCATCCGTTCTCCCCATGATTTGCGGGAGGGACGGCGCTTTGGCGATAACGTGGCTTGGCGTTGGGCGCAGGCAGGCATTACCATCCTGCATTTAGGCGGTGCCGCAGCGCCTCTGACCCTAGAACAGCGCATTCTGACTGGTAGCCCCGACATCCTGTTTGTGCCAGTAGGCGGGGGAGCCAAGTCCTACAATGCTCAGCAGGCGGCAGAGGCAGTGAAGGCACTCAACCCTAAAATCGTGGTGCCCACCCAGTACCGGGCTCCTAACTTAGCAGAGGGCAGTTGTGATCTAAGCTCGGTCGATGAGTTCTTGAGCTTGATGCAGGGCAGTACGATTCGCCGGGGCAACGGGGATTCTCTAACCCTAACCCCAGGACGATTGCCGGATAAAGGCCCAGTCGTGCAAACCTTCGCCTACCGGTTCTAGAACGTTGCCTGTTTTAGATCTGAGTTGAGATTCTGAGCCGCTTGATAAACTGCAAGAAAGTCATTTGCGGGCGCTCAGAATATGCACTCGGAATTCGCACAGCGACGTCAGCAGCTCCTCGACAAACTGGGTAATGGCACAGCCATTTTCCACAGTGCACCGCCGCAGGTCAATCACAGCGATGTTGAATATCCCTACCGTCAGGAAAGTGATTTCTACTATCTAACTGGTTTTAATGAACCTGAGGCGGTGGCAGTCTTAGCGCCTCATCATGACGAGCACCGGTTTGTGCTGTTTGTCAGGCCTCGGGATCCGGAGAAAGAAACCTGGCACGGCTATCGCTCTGGAGTGGAGGGGGCCAAAGAACGCTACGGAGCTGATGAAGCTTACCCCATTGCCGAGCTAGACGAGAAGCTGCCCCAATATCTCGAAAAGGCTGACCGCATTTACTACAGTCTGGGCCGCGATCAAACTTTTAATCAGACCGTTCTCAAGCACTGGCAACAGCAGCTTGCTACCTATGCCAAACGCGGTCAAGGTCCCACCGCCTTGGAAGATGCTCGCGTGCTGCTGCATCCCTTGCGTCTGGTTAAGAGCGAGGCGGAGCTAGCCCTGATCCGCAAAGCAGTGGCGATTAGTGTGGAGGCACACAACGCAGCGCGGGAGCTGGCTCGACCCGGTCGTTACGAGTACGAAGTCCAGGCCGAGCTAGAGTACCTCTTCAAAAAGCATGGTGGCCTGGGACCGGCTTACCCCTCGATTGTGGCTTCTGGGCCGGGAGCCTGTGTGCTGCACTATATCGAGAATGATCGCCAAATACAGGACGGCGATTTGCTGCTGATCGATGCGGGCTGCTGCTACAGCTACTACAACGCCGATATCACTCGCACCTTTCCTGTAGCAGGCCGATTTACCCCGGAGCAGAAAACGCTCTATGAACTGGTGCTGAAGGCGCAATTAGCAGCCATTGAGGCAGTCCAGCCCGGTGAGCCCTACGGTGCCTTTCACGACGCTGCTGTGCGAGTCTTGACCGAGGGTTTAGTCGAGCTAGGGCTGCTGGTTGGGGAAATAGACAAGCTGATTGAAGAAGAGAAGTACAAGCCTTTCTACATGCATCGCACGGGGCACTGGCTGGGACTTGATGTGCACGATGTGGGTGTCTACAAATATGGCGACACCTGGCACAGTCTTCAACCTGGCAATGTGCTCACAGTTGAGCCTGGAATCTACATTGCACCAGATATCAAGCTGGCAGAAGATCAGCCCCCCGTACCAGAGCGCTGGCATGGCATTGGTATTCGCATTGAGGATGACGTATTAGTCACCGCAACGGGACACGAAATTTTGACCCGCGAGGTTCCTAAAGCCATCGCCGATCTGGAATGGGCAATGTAGATTGGGAGGCATCAAGTTCAGCCGCCAGACATTAACCTTCGAAGCCATAGCCTGATCAGGACAACCTGACAGGCTTTCAGATTGAGGTACAGGTTAAATATATGTCAGGGCAACCTCCCGCTCAAAAATCTTGGCTGCACGATGAAGCCGCACTGAGTAATGTTTTTGAACATATCTCTGACGGCATTTTCATCGTGGATGTGGAAACCATTCAGGACGAAAGCGGCGCAGAGGTGATTGCCTTTCGTTACGTGGGCTGTAATCCAGCCGACGAACGGATGACTGGACTTTCTAATCAGGCGATTGCTGGCTTTCGCCCCCATGAATGCCTGCCTCCAGAAATTGCTGACAGAGTTTGTGCCAACTACAGGCGTTGTCTAGAGCACGCTGAGCCAATTAGTTATGAGGAATCATTCGATCGCCCGCCAAACTGGCTGGCTAGACCTGATGCTCAACCCATTGCTGGCTCCTCTGTTGGTGAGGGTTCTGTAACAGAGCCACCCCGCCAATTGTTGACGACTCTTTCAGCCGTTCGGGATGCTAATGGTCGAGTCTGGCGCATTATTGGCTCCGGTCAAGATATCACCGAGCGCAAACGGGCAGAGGCCGCCCTACGCCAGAGCGAAGAGTTGTTCCGGTCCCTGAGCGCCTGCTCCCCGGTTGGCATCTTTCTGGCAGACACTGAAGGCCGGTGCTTGTACACGAACCCTCAGTGTCAAGCGATCTGCGGTTTGACGCTGGAGGAAAGCCTGGGTGAAGGCTGGGCAAAGGCTGTTCATCCAGAGGATCGCGAGTGGGTGTTTGCTGAGTGGTCACTCGCAGCGCGTGCGGGCCAGAAATGCTTCCAGGAATACCGCTTTCTGAGGCAGGATGGGAGCATATGCTGGGTCCGAGTTCGCACATCACCACGGCTCTCTGACCAGGGAGAGTTAATGGGTCATGTAGGCACGATTGAAGACATTACCGTAAGCAAGCAACTGGAAGCAGAACGTCAGCAGGCTGAGGCCATACTTCAGCAGAGCGAAGCGCGCTACCGAGCTATTGTTGAGGACCAGATTGAACTGCTATGTCGTTTTTTGCCTGATGGGACTTTAACCTTCGCCAATGACTCTTTCTGTCGCTACTATGGGCGCAACCAGAAAGAGCTGATCGGCAATCCCTTTTGGGCCTCGAATCCAAATATTGATCGTGACCAAGTCGCTCAGCATATTGCCAGTCTTAGTGCAGAAAACCCTGTCGCCAGTATTGAAGAGTATTTCATCAATCAAAGCGGGCAATTACGCTATCAACTGTGGACTGACCGAGCCATTTTCGATGAGCAGGGCCGTCTAGTTGAAATTCAAGCGATTGGGCAAGATATCACAGAGCGAAAGCAAGCGGAAGAGGCATTACGTAGAAGTGAAGCTTACTACCGCGCCATTGTTGAGGACCAAACGGAACTAATTAGCCGTTCACGGCCCGATGGCACCCTAACTTTTGTCAATGAAGCCTACTGTCGCCACGTCAATCAACCCCGCGAGACGTTAATTGGTCAAAACTATAAGCCTTTTGTATTGGAGCAGGACCGAGCACAATTAGAACAACATTTGGCTACGCTGAACCGCGATAATCCTGTCGCCATTATTGAGCATCGAGAAGTAGCGGGCAATGGCGAAATTCGCTGGATGCAGTGGATCGACCGTGCCATCCTGGATGAGCAAGGCCAATTAATTGAAGTGCAATCGGTAGGGCACGATATTACTGAGCGTAAGCGAACTGCTGAGCGGGAGCAACTGCTCTCAACCATTGCTCTACGGATTCGGCAATCGTTAGATCTTAATGAGATCCTCAATGCAACCGTGACAGGAGTTCGGCAACTTATCCAGGCCGACCGGGTCGTTATTTACCGCTTTCAACCGGATTGGACCGGGGTTGTTGTTGTGGAGTCTGTTGGCATCGGCTGGACACCGATGGTTGGCATGAAGATTACTAACCCTTTAGGAGAAAGCTATATTCAATCTTTGTCTCAGGGACAAGTCATAGCAATAGAGGATATTCACGTTGCAGAGATCGATCAATATCACCTTGATTTAGTCGCCCAATTTCAGGTCAGAGGCGACTTGGTAGTTCCCATCCCACAAGATCATCAATTGTGGGGACTGTTGATTGTTCACCAATGTTCTGGGCCCCGTAGCTGGCAAAGTTTTGAGATTGATCTGCTGAAGCAATTATCAACCCAGGTTTCTATTGCGATTCAACAGGCCCAACTTTATGAACAGACCCAACTCCAAGCCCAACAGGAACAGGCATTAAACCGAATCACACAAACGATTCGCAACTCACTCGATCTAGACACGATTTTTTCGACTGCGGTTGCAGAAATCCGCCAGTTGTTAAAAGCCGATCGCATGGTCCTGTTCCGCTTTAGCATCGAAACTAGCCTTGTTTTGGCTCAGTCAGTAGGCCCAGGTCTCAACCTGATTGGCGAGATTTCAACTGAACTTCACGAGGCCTGGGCCAAGCAGCGCCTTACCCATTTTCAGCAGGGTAACATTAGTGTGATGCCCGATTTTCAGCAGCTTTCATTTCCCGCAAAAGTTGACGAGTTTATTCAGCAATATCAAGTTAAATCATCCCTAGCTGTTCCTGTAATTCAAGGTGCTCATTTTCTGGGGGTTCTAACTGCTCACCAATGTTCTGGTTCCCGCTATTGGCAGCCCTTTGAAATCGAACTACTAGAACGATTAGCAGATCAGCTAGCTATTGCTATTCAGCAGGCCGAACTCTACAAACAAACTCAACATCAGGCGCAACGAGCCCAAGCGCTTAACCGAGTTACACAAGTGATTCGCAGTTCGCTCGATTTAAACACTATTTTTACAACGGCAGTAGAGGAGATTGGCAAGCTGCTGCAAGTCGATCGTTCTGGCATCTTTCAATATGTATCTGAACGGCAAGTTTGGCTGAGAGTCGCTGATTATCGTCAACGAGATGATTTGCCTGTGACCTTAGGCTTAGAGATTCCATCCACAAATAATCTAGTGAGTCTTCGCCTGAAGCAGCTAGAGATTGTTCAGATTGACGACACGACCAACACTGAACAAGGCGAAGTCAATCAGAACCTTGCTCAAGCCTTTCCTGGCGCCTGGCTGTTAGTGCCTCTCCACTTTCAGCGTTCCCTGTGGGGTTGCCTGAGTCTATCAATGGTGAACTCTAGCCATAGCTGGCAAAACTCCGAAGTGGATCTAGCTTGTGCTGTTGCCGATCAGCTCTCGATGGCCATTCAACAAGCTCAGCTCTATCAACAGGTGCAAGCACTTAACAGCCAGCTTGAACATCAGGTACAGGAACGCACTGCCCAATTGCAGCAAGCACTCGAATTTGAAGCAGTGCTCAAGCGAGTAACCGATAAGGTGCGAGATAGCTTGGATGAGCAGCAAATTTTGCGCACTGCTGTGCGAGAGTTAGTCCTCGCTCTGAACGTGGACTATTGCAATACCGCTGCCTACGTTATCAACTCCGATACGGGCAAGCTCGACCATCTAGTCATCGAGCACGAATATGGTCTCAAGGATTGGCCCTCCCTACAAGACCAAGTTTTTGAAGTTGCCGAGCTCTCTGAAATTTACGACTATCTCTTTCAGGGAAAATACCTTCAGTTTTGTGAGTTATTTCCATTGCCCGGTCGGCCTAGAGCAGTAACCTTAGCCTGCCCTATTTTTGATGAGCAAGGGGTTATTGGCGGTCTGTGGTTATTTAAGCAGTCAGAGAGTGCCTTTGACGAAATGGAAGTGCGATTGACCCAGCAGGTGGTCAACCAGTGCGCTATTGCTATCCGACAGGCTCGTCTTTACCAAGCATCACAATCTCAAGTCGTTGCCCTTGAGCATTTGAATCGGCTCAAAGATGATTTTCTGAGCACTGTCTCCCATGAATTGCGAACCCCACTCTCCAACATGCGTATGGCAATTCACATGTTAAAAACAACGGCTGGGGCCAAAAATGGTGAACGATATTTAGAAATTCTGCAAACGGAGTGTGCCCGTGAGATTGAACTGATTAACGACTTACTAGATCTACAGCGTTTAGAAACCGGTCTAGCTCCTATAGAAGCAGAATCTTTACAACTGCAAGATTGGATTCCTGACCTGATTGAACCGTTCCAATCGCGGATCCTTGAACGGCAGCAAACGTTTCGGGTCGAGCTTGCCTCTGATCTACCGCCCTTGATCTCAGGCCGGAAGGAACTGAGCCGCATTCTCTCAGAGCTGCTCAACAACGCCTGTAAGTACACCCGACCGAATGGCACGATTACGCTCAAAGCTCAAGCCATCGTCGGTCCAGTCCCCATGATTGCGATCGCCGTTTGCAACAGTGAAGAACTGCCTCAGGCCGAATTGACCCGTGTCTTCGACAAGTTCTACCGTATTCCCAATGCCGATCCCTGGCGACAGGGGGGCACCGGCTTGGGTCTGGCCCTGGTGCAAAAGCTGGCGGAACATTTGCAGGGAAAAATCAGTGTGCAGAGCCAAGCCAAGCAGACGGTCTTCACCGTGCTCTTGCCCCAAACCCCTGTCTCCCGAAGCCTGTAGAGCGCAACAAGAGCTTATCTAGCAGTACCTAAGACACCGAGTCAAAGTAAATAACTAGGGCCTCAGCCTGCCTCAGCAATAATTAGGGCCTCAGCCTGCCTCAGCTCCGCGAGAGCCGTTTCACCGCCTCCCCACCCAAGATCTCATGCGCCTCGGCTAGTAAATCAGGAATAATGTCGCGGTGGGGGCTGGCTAGTAAACACTTCTGCAACTCACGGCGATTGAGTCGGGCAGCACTCTGGCCTGGAAACCAGTGTCCGCCGCTGCCCAAGAGGTTGTAGCGCATGCGGCCATACTCAACCAGGTCATAGGCGAGAGCCAGATTACGCAGCCAGAGGATCATCGGAATATTGATGCCGTGCGGCGTCTCCTCCGGCTTGGGCAACCCCTGCTGCCAGGTTTCAACCCAATTAGCCCCGAGGCGATCGACGAGGGCTTGTTCCAGACTGCCTATAATCGGCGGCAACAGTTCTTGGGTACGGTCGAGCACCTCTAGAGTCTTCAGGTGTTCATCAAAATCCTGAGGCCGCGCTGCCCCTAGCGAAAGCGTATGCACCTGAGGGTGAGATAGACAAAACAAGTTATTGAAGACAATCGGGCTCAATGGTGAACACAGGTCCACCAGCTTTTGCGGCGGCCGATCGAGCAAGCCCCCTTTGTTTGTGGGGCTAATAATGAAAACCCCCACATCCTGTCGAGTGGCAGCTTCAATGGCAGGCCAGTTGAGCTGATTGATGTAGTACCAGTGCAGATTGACATAATCAAACTCGCCCGTGTTAATCGCCTGCACAATCACATCGGTGGGACCGTGGGTCGAAAAACCGACAAAGCGCACCTTTCCCTCGCGTTGCAGTGAACGCACCACATCCAAGCAACCGCCCTTGCGCACCGTCCATTCCAGCAGTTGTGGCGTGTTGATGCCGTGAAGGCCTAGCAAGTCAACATAATCCAGCTTCAGATAAGCCAGAGATTGCTCAAACGTGCGCCGAAATTCTTGGGCATTGGCCACTGGGGAAACTTTGGTTTGCACGATTAGCGACTCGCGCGGCAATTTAGGCAGCACCCAGCCCAATTGCATTTCCGAGGAGCCATAGCCCCGTGCCGTCTCGATGTGATTGATGCCCAGCTCTAAGGCTCTATGAATCGTTGCCTCTAAGTTGGCTTGGCCGTCCGCCGGAACCTCACGGGGCTGGATATCCTGCCACTTGTGCTGATAGCGCATTCCCCCACAAGAGAATACCGGCATCTGAAGATTGGTGCGACCAAAACGCCGCCGTACCATTGCAACTGTGGACTTCATGACCAACTCAGTTCTCAATTAAGGGCATTAAGGGCTGAAAGTAGAAGGAATGGCAGCAAATTCTACTGTTTCACCCGGTCCGGGCGTGTAAAGCTGCGTGGCCAGACCCGACGCCTTTAGGCGGTCCTGAAACTCAGCCACACTGCCTAGACTACGGATCAACTTAGGCAACAAGCCACTAACTTGCATACTGTCTGACACGAGCGCGGTTGGCACAACAGCCCGGGGTTGTACTGCCTGCACAACGGCCAGCGCTTCTTCCGGTCCCATGATCACCTGTCCGAGAACGGGAAAGACTTGACCGACGACTGGCACGACTAGCACATCGACCCGGCCCACTTGCTGGGCTAGCTGCCGTTGCATTGCAGGGGCAACGGTATGGGGCTCATAGTAGAGCGTGCAATCATCACCCTGCGAAGCGCTCTGGAGAAGGTAGCCGTTTTCCTGGACGCCTTGGATCTTGGCACCTGGGACAGCTGTGATTCGGAGGCTTCCCAACTGATGAGTTTGCCAATTGGTGAGCGGGGTGACTGAGTTGTAGCCCAGGGAGCGGGCGATGCGAGCCGCTTCCGGTGTGGCAACGACGGGGATACTACGGTCGAGTTGCGCCAACGTGGGCCGATGGCTGTGATCATCCAGATCCTGCGATAGCAGAATTAGATCCACTGGGGGTAATGTGGCTGGGGTGAAGGGTGCTGCCTGTTGACGGCGCAGTTCAAACAGCCAGGGGTGGTAGATCACCATTGGCTCAACCAGCCAGGGGTCAATCAGTACCGTTTTGTCAGCGAGACGTAGCAACCAGGAATTGAGGTCGATCCGGGTCAGTTGCATCAACTCTCCTGTTCTTTGCGCCCAGATTGCACTGCCCAATAAAACAGCGCTGCGGTGAGCGGCACACTCACCAACAAAATGATGCTGGTGGCAACCACTCCAAAGCGAGGCTGACCGTAAAGCAGTTCAAAGACACAACCTACTGCGGCAATGGCACTGACGGTAGAGCTACCAAGGAAAAGAGAACTTTTAGGCATTACAAAAAGGCTTTTACTTTGCTTAACAATTATAGAAGCCGGTCAGCGCTTCGGCGTAGGCTGCCCTAGTAGCCTACGGTAGCTAACAATACAGTTCGCTGTAACTAGTAGAGAGACATATAGGTCTAGTTGCAGCAAACGTGAGTTGAGATCTCCTACAAGCTGAGGTTTGAGGCAGATGAGCAAGCAGATTGAACCAGCGTTGATGAAGACCCTTGCCATTATCGCTGGGGTCACAGCCGCAGGTCTCTGGGTGTTGGGCGGGTTAGTGCCACGCTGGTTGCCCAATGCAGAGCCCTCGGTCAGCCAATCGGTACCGGCAGGGCAGTCCTTAGCCCTGCTCGGTGACACTTTTAGCGGCTACAGCACCTTTCGCAGCCCCAGCTTTCAGAAGGCTCTCAAAGGCGTAGGTGTGGACTTGCGCTATGCCGATGAGTTCAATCAGACCAAGCGGGCAGAACTGCTAAATCAAGGGCAATCAGATTTATTAGCCACCACACTGGATCAGTTTTTGAAACAGCGACCCGAGGGCCAAATTGTCGCTCTCATCGACCGAACCGCTGGTGCTGATGCCGTTGTCCTAAATACGAAAAAATACCCTAATCTCAAATCGCTGCTCAATCTGCAACAGTTGGTTGCGCAGGCTCGTCCTCAAGGTCAATCGCTACGCATGGCCTTCGCTGGTGATACACCAAGCGAGTATTTGGCGCTACTGCTCGATACCAAGTTTGAAGCCTTCAACCTGGCCGACTTTCAGATCAGTAAAGTTGCGGATGCTTCCGATGCCTGGCAGCTCCTGCAAGATCCCAACAGCAACGTGGCCATTGCCGTCCTGTGGGAACCGTTCGTCACTCAAGCACGGCAACAGGGCTATACCGTTGTCCTATCGAGTAAAGATGTACCAGGGGCCATCGTTGATGTGTTGGTGGCATCTAAGCGGCTGGTGCAATCTCAACCCAGCACTGTGTCTAAGTTCGTTGAGACTTACTACCAGCACATTGATGCAGGCATCCGCAATACTTCTCAGTTACAAGCTCAGATTGCTGAGGACAGCCAGCTCTCGACCAACAGTGCCGCAACCGTATTACAGGGAATCGATTTTTTTACAGCCCTTGAGGCTCAAGGCTGGCTAACCAACGGCACTCTACAGCGCCGAATTGGCTCAACTGCAGGGGTATTGGTATTAGCTGGGCACCTCAACCAAGTGCCTCAAGACACGACCTCCCTGTTCACTGCCCAGTTCATTAGCCAAGCGGCCACCGCCAGCCAGACTTTGATCGACCTTGTACGGGCCGATAACCCGGAGTTAGCAGACCGTTTGATAGGTAAGAGTGTGACTGCTGCTGTCCCTCGCAGTCTAGCCCAGCTCCAGAATGCGCCCGACATTGGCAATCTGCGGGTGCGAGGAGCAGTCAGCTTCGCCGTAGGCTCGACCCAGCTCACAACTCAGGGCAAACAGACGTTGAACCAATTAGCCCAGGAAATTGCTGAATTTAACGCCCAGACCGTTGCTGTTCGGGTTATTGGTCACACCTCGCACTCAGGCATTGCAGCAACCAATCAGGCGATTAGCCAACAGCGTGCCCAGGTTGTGGCCGCCTACCTGCGCAACCGGGGCCTTAAGCACAACATCACGGCTGAGGGTAAGGGCTTCAGCCAACCCCTACCTAGCCTTGCCCCTAATGATCCCAGAAATCAACGCACGGAAATCCGTCTGATTCGGGTCAATTAAGAGGTCATCTCGGGCTAGCAAAAGGATAGAGACGATATCCGTAATATCAACTACCCTAAAGCGTCTGCACACAGTACAAGCCTTTAGCAAATATCCGCCTCAGTAGAATTAACAAAGTGAAAGACTCCGCAGAAAAACTCTAGAAATGACGTAGTAGATTTAAACACTTGGTTTAGCTATTAAATCGAGGCTGTTTCCGACCCTCATTGGTTCTAAGCCTAAGCTCAAAGCCTATACCCAAAGCTCAGGCCTAAAGCTCAGGCACAAAGCAGAGTGCAGAAGGATTTTCAAGCTTTCAGCGTAAGATTACTTAGAGCCATCGATGCTCCTGATACTCCTATTAAAGCCGTCTGTTGTTTAAGCCTCTTAAATAGGCCACATGGCTCTAGTGAATTCAGCTCAATTTAGTCAATACTTATAGCCAAGGGGATTAAGTGCCCACACCCACTAGTTTCTTCCCAGGACGACCGTATGTTAATCCTAACCGGAGCTGATGTGAAACCTTGCCGCATCCGAATGGGTGAGGTTGAGCAATTAGGTTTTTATTACCGCCATCAACTCTACCGTTATGTCAACCGTTTTCCTGCGCATGACACTGCGGGTGCAGTACGAGCCTGCCGCGCTTCTCTAGACCAAGGTCAAGTCTCTGTGTTGGTTAAAACCAATGAGACCTATAGCCTTTGGATCCAGCACCAAGCCCCCGTGCAACAACGTCAAAGCCTAACCGTTTCCAATTTGGAGAGTTTGATAGACGAGTTTGGCGATCAGACCGAGTTGCCTGTGGAGCTGAACCTACAGGAACGGTTCAAACAGTACATTAACAACAAACAGCTACAATCTACCCATACTAAGCAGAGCCTGAGCGATCTAGAAAGAGGCGAGAAGATCGCACGCCTGCAAGATTACGTCCGGCGCAAACAGCCCAGCGTAGAGGTGGGCGTGTCGGAGCTGTCTGAGGAGGATATTGCTACAGGGATTCGCTGGCTCGATTCTAAAGTCCCCGCGCGGTAGACCCGTCCGATTTCTGCTACAGATCAAGCAATTGGGCCAGATAATCGGGTCAAACAATTGGGCTGAGTTTCCTATATTTCAATAGCGATTCAATAGCGATAGCGGACGCCAATACCCTAGGCTGAGTGGATAGGTGATTTGCCAGCACGTGAGCCTATCCCACTGAAGCCATGAACTCATCGCAAGGCTCGGTCATTCTGGCAACAGATACAGGCGGAACCTTCACCGATCTGGTTGCCATCGACAACGGACAAGTGCACACCGCCAAGGTGCCGACCACTCCCCAAGACCCAGCAATTGGCGTGCTTCAGGCAGTTGCAGTCAGCGGTGCCTCTACCCAGATTCAGACTTTTGCCCACGGGATGACCGTCGGCACCAATGCGCTCCTAACGCGAACCGGGGCCAAGACAGCGTTAGTCGTCACGGCTGGCTTTACCGGGTTGCTGGAGATCGGCCGCCAGAACCGACCAGCTCTCTATGATTTAAGTGCGCAGCGAGTTCCGCCACTCGTGCCCTTAGAACGGGTGGTGCCGGTGGCAGAGCGGATTGGGCCGAAGGGTGAGGTTCTACTACCCCTGACTGAAGAGGCCGTGGTTACTGTCGTGGAGCAGCTGCGGCAAATTGCACCGCAAGCAGTGGCGGTCTGCCTCTTGCACAGCTATCGCAACCCAGTGCATGAGCAACAGTTGGGAGCAGCCCTGCGAGCGGGGCTACCAGACATCGAAGTCTCACTGAGCTGTGAAGTACAAAGTGAGTTCCGCGAGTACGAGCGCTGTAGCACGGTTGCAGTCAATGCCTACCTCAATCCTTGTGTCGCCGCCTATTTGGACAGACTAGACCAGCAAGCTCAGGCGCAGGGGTTACCAGCTCCTTTGATCAACCAATCTAATGGTGGGTTGGCAACTGTGCCGCTAGTGCGGTCCTTTGCGGTGCGCACAGTTCTATCGGGGCCGGCAGGCGGCGCAGTAGGTGCGGCTTACATTGCTAGACTTTCGGGTTTTGCCAATATTCTGGCCTACGACGTGGGCGGCACCAGCACCGATTGCTCGTTGGTGCTAGACGGTAGGCTAGCCACTCGGACAGAAGCGACGGTCGCCGGCTGCCCGATTCGAGCCCCGCAGATCGATATTCACACAGTGGCAGCTGGCGGCGGCTCTATCGCTTACCTCGATAGTGGGGGCTTACTCCAGGTGGGTCCCCAGAGCGCGGGTGCTGTGCCAGGACCGATCTGCTATGGTCGAGGTGGCACAGCAGCCACGGTGACTGATGCCAGTTTGGTTTTGGGTTATCTAGCGGCTGATGCCAGTTTGGGCACTCAAGGGCAAATTCGCTTGAACCGGCAAGCTGCAGAACAAGCCATTAGCCAATTGGGTGAACCTTTAGGGCTGGATTGGGTGGCAACGGCAGGTGGCATCCTGCGCATCAATATTGAGGATATTTGTCAGGCTTTACGCCTGATCTCGATTCAGCGCGGCATCGACCCTAGAGAACTGGCACTGCTAGCTTTCGGCGGTGCGGGCGCACTATCCGCTTGTGCCGTCGCAACAGAACTGGGCATGACTACGGTGCTAGTGCCGCGTTGGGCCGGGGTGCTGTCGGCGCTGGGGATGGCAATTGCTGATCAGCGTCAGGACTTGGTGTACTCGCGGCTGTACCGCAGCGACCAAATTCAGGCCGAAGAGATCGAACGCATTTATGCAGAGCTCGCAAGTCGCGCCAGCTTAGGGCAACCGGACCAGCGCCAATACGAATTCAGCTTAGACATGCGCTATCTGGGGCAAAGCCACGAGCTGACAGTGCCCATTGAGGTTGATTGGACGCCAGGCCAAATTGCTGCCGCCTTCCATCAGCTGCATCAACTCCGTCGCCACCACAGTGAGCCAGACCAGCCGGTTGAGTTCGTGAATTTTCGTCTGAGCGCGGTGCTGAAGGTGCCCAAGCCAACCTTAGTGGAACCAGCGGGAACGGGAGCTAAGCCAATCGGCCAACGCCCGGTTTGGTTTGAGGGCCAATTTCAAGAGATTGCCGTTTACGATCGCACCCAACTGGGGCAGGGAGACTGCTTCAGTGGACCTGCCATTGTACAGATGCCTGAAAGTACTGCAGTCATCGCTCCGGGCTGGCAAGCGGAGATTGACACTTATGGAACCCTGGTTCTGCGCAACACATGACGCAATCTAAGAGCTGGTTGATCTGAATTAGCAATGCCCAGTTCAACAGCTAAATTCCAGGGCCAAATTTCAGGGCTTGATTCTAGGATCCAGTCTCAGGGTTTAGAATTTCAGGGTTTAGTTATAGGACGGAGTCTGAAGGGCACTCAGGGCAGTAGCTTCGTCAGCAAAGTTTGGCAGCACCTCGCTCAGCCCCAGAACATAAAGCACGTACTGTACATGGGCATTAGCACCAAACAGGACCACCTTGCCCTGTGACTCTTCGCAGCACTCGACAACCTTCATGATCGCTGCAATGCAGGAGCTGTCGATGAAGCGAACCTGACTGCAATCGATCAGCAGGTCGTGTGCTCCCGGCTCAAGGGCCTGCTTGAGCTGCTGACGGATGTCTCGCACAACCGTGATGTCGGCGCGAACAGGCAGAGATACCCGAGCGACTGGGGTAGTCCAGAGCTCAGCGATTTCTGGGTGGATGCCAATAGATTCAAAACTGGGGCAAGCGGTGCGGAGGAAGTTGGCGAGGGATTGAGGGGTGGTCAACATCAGTTCCTCCTACAGCGAACCGGCTAGAGAACGAGGCTTTTGCGCTGCTTGTTCTCAAGGTATCGGTTTCCACTCGGCG
This sequence comes from Leptolyngbya sp. FACHB-261, assembly GCF_014696065.1. Lineage (NCBI taxonomy): Bacteria > Bacillati > Cyanobacteriota > Cyanophyceae > Leptolyngbyales > Leptolyngbyaceae > Leptolyngbya > Leptolyngbya sp. FACHB-261. Next base: position 777,030 of record NZ_JACJPL010000027.1, read on the forward strand.
GTGCATTCCCTTCTGGGCCAACCCCACTGCCAGCTTAGGACTCACCACTTGCCGAAACTGGCAAAGCATTGAAAGATGCCCTTAAACTGGCACTCTCAAAGCGGCCCGCCCAAAGGGGCACTCTCAAAGCGGCCCTCTCAAAACGGCTGGTAGCGCAACTCGAAATGGAGCCCCTTGTCTTGCAAGGAGTTGCCCTGATCACTAATCGTGACCAGAGGAATGCCGTAATCGATTTGCACCGATAGACCCGGAAGCACCAACCAGCGCACACCCAAACCCACGCTGGCAATGGTTGTGGTTTCCGCGCCGCCCCGATTCCAACCCGTACCAAAGTCGAAAAACGGAGCTAGTTGCAGCACATTCGGATCCCCAGTTACGGGAATGCGCACTTCCAGGGAGGCTGAAACCGCATTGTCAGACACTAATTGGTTCTGGCGATAGCCACGTACGGTGTCAATTCCCCCCAGGCTGAAACGCTCTAAGGACAGCAGCGAATCAGGAGTTAATTGTGCATTAATTCGGACCAAACTTACGATTCTTGAAGTTAATTGCTGCACCCATTGAAACTGCCCTAACCAAGCAAAAAACCGCCCGTCTGGTCCTGCCTCATTCACGGTTGCATCAAAGGCATCTAGGCCAAGACTAAATTGTGATCTAGCTGCCAATACCCGTCGAGGTTGACGATCGACCCAATCTTGAAAAAAACGCAGCACGGTTACTTTGGAACGTCCCTGCTCATCAGGACCCTCGCCGAAGGGAAAAGGCTCGTCTAGCAAGAAAGTTTGGCTGCGCCGAAGATCGAGAGCTAGACCCAAAGCAACTTCGCGTTCCGGTGAGCGCAAGATCGGTTGGCGAAAACTCAATGAGAGGGTTCGCGTATCACTTCTAATACCTGAATTTTGAAAGGGTGCTTCAACGACATCACTGTCGCCGTTGTTATAGCTCAAGCTGAGCGTGCCATCTAGTGGATTCAGAGGCACAGAATAACTGACGCTATAGGTATCCAGTCCTTCTGTCAAACCATAACTAGCACTGAGACGATCGCCAAAGCCAAACAGATTGTCATGCACTGCAAATACATTGCCCTCCACGGAACCCACACTGGGCGATTGACGATTGGCAACTGAAATACCAGCATGAAACGGAGGAGCTTCGCGCAGGCGAATCTGCAAGACGTTACGACCAGGAGCACTGCCAGCAGTCAACTCTGCATTAACTTGGTCTAGTAAGGGATCTAGTTGCAATAATTGCAAGGCTTGTTCGAGCCGTCGCTGATTCAGTGGGCGACCGGTTGCTACAGCAATGCGGCTGCGCACATAGCCTTCCTGTAAGTGGGTTAAACCGCTGAGATCAACTCGCTCAAGTTGTCCTTCAATGACTTGAATTTGAACCACACCGCTACTGAGATTCTGGTTGTTCAGTAAGAACGCACCGGAAGTGATATAGCCGTTGTTGATGTAGAGCTGAGTAATATCAGAGCGAAGTTTAATTAGGTCCTCAAATGTGAGTTCGCTATTTTCTAGGGGTTGGGTGAGGGCTGCAATTTCTGCTTGCAAAACTGTGCTACCCAACACTTCTATTTCCTGCACCAAAAAACGTTCGCTATCAGGAGCAGAACGCTCTGGCACAGATGGCACTGTTGGCAGCTCAAGATTGGGCTCTGGCAGTGGTGCTGGTTCTTCAGGCAGAGAGGGACGGGGTGGCTCCGGTGGCCGGGGTAACAGCTGACCAGGATCGGGGGCATTGTCCGGCAGCTGAGGTGGTCGGGGCTGAGTCGGGGCTTGAGCAACCGCACCCGGAGCGAAATCGAGCAGAAGCGAGCCCAATTCAAGTTCTGATCCAGCAGGCGGACTCTGAGCAGAACTTTTAGTTGCAAGACTCGCTACGGTTGCAATACTGAGACCTGAGATTAAACAAGCCTTTAAAAGTGGGCTGAGCGAAAAGTTGTTCAGCTGATCATGCTTCTGAGAACAAAACAGCATCGACGGATCGTTTCTCCCTCTCGTTGACACGCCCCACATTGACCTGGATGAATCTCGATTGCTTCTTAAGACCCTTCAGCCAACCGCTACTTAGGATACTGCTGTTCGGGAATAACAGAGCATAAGCAATAATACAGTGTGAGGTGACAAACGCTACCAACAAGCTCGCGTCTACCAGGTGACAGACTCCCTTAGGCCAAAAGCTATAGGAGTTCTCAATCTGTCCAGCAGGACCCCGTAGTATAGAATGTAACGAAGCATTAAAGGCATAGCCGCTACAAAAATTAGCGAGAACCCTAAACACGTCACTTAAGCGTGTTTAGGGGCTCTGCTAGCCAGAAGTAGGTTCATTGCTTGATTGAAGCATTCACGGAGAAATTGCTAAAGCTGTTTATAACTGCTCGCTTTTTGGTAGGTTTAAGAGCACAAATTCAGTTCAGTTTTCCGTTGGAGTTCTGCTATGTTCCGCCAACGCTATCGAACCAGACCTTATCAAATTTTGGGCATTCTATTTTTTAGTAGTTTGGCTCTCTGCCTGTGGTTGGGTCCGGTAGTTTGGCAGAACGGGCGTCCCAAATTGGGCAGTATGGCAACCGCCCAGGTAATGCCCCAGGTAAAAGCGCAGGTAAAAGCCCAAGCACAAGCCGCTACTACGGCTCAAGCGGATAGCCAACATCAACAGGTGCAGCAAGGCGTTGAACGTTATCAGGCTGGAGATTTCCAGGGAGCAGTTGAGCGTTGGCAACCGGCCTTGGTCGCTTACCGCAACGCTAATCGCCCGACCGAAACAGCGATTGTACTGGAAAATTTGGCGAGGGCTTACCAACAACTGGGGCAGATTGACCGCTCGATTAGCCACTGGGAGCAGGCGATTGCTACCTCTCGTCAGCTCGGCGACTCTCGGCAGGTTGCCAGATTACTAACTGAGCAAGCCCAGTCTTACAGCAGTTTAGGCCAGCACCGACAGGCTATCGCCCTGCTATGTGGTGCTTACGGCGAAGCGCACAATTGCGCTGAGGCTAGCGCCTTGCAACTAGCGCGTAGTCAGCAGGACCGTCCAACCGAGGCAGCAGCCTTGGGCAGCTTGGGCAATGCTTACCGGCTGAGTGGTGAGTATGGGCAGGCGATCGAGTACCTGAACGCAGGGCTGCAATTGGCCCGTGAGCTGAACCAAACGACGTACACAATTGCTGCCTTAAATGACTTGGGCAATGCTCATGCCAGTCTTGCTCAAAGCCAGTACCGTCAGGCTAGTTCAGCGGAGCAACGAGGTGGTAGCAACGAAGCCAGTCAACTGCGAACTCAAGGGCGCAACCAAGACAGCCAAGCCCTGCAATATTTCCAAGAAAGCCTGCAATTGGCACGCAGCCAGAAGGATCAGTCCGCCCAATTACGGGCCCTGCTCAACCTGGTACCCACCTATCACCGCAGCAACGATTCAGATCGAGCGGCTGAGAGTCTGCAACAGGCCGTGGCCTTGCTCGACCGTCTGCCCGACGACCGGGAGAAAGTCTATGCTGCTGTTGATTTAGCCAGCTTGCTGCAACCAGCCTTGGCGCTCAATCTAAGTTTGGCAGGACCCCAGTGCTTGCAATCTCGGACAGAACCCCAAGCGATTGAATTGCTCAGCAAAGCAACCGCCATTGCTCAACGCATTCAGGATCGCCGCTCAGAGTCTTTTGCCCTGGGCAAGTTGGGGCACATTTACGAATGTCGCCAAGACTATACCAAGGCATTGGAATTAACTCGGCAGGCTCAATGGGCTGCCGATCAAAATTTGCTGGCTAAAGACAGTCTTTATCTATGGGAATGGCAAGCTGGTCGAATTTTCAAAGCTCAAAATCGGCAACCGGAAGCTATCCAAGCCTACGAGCAAGCTGTGAATACCTTAGAGACAATTCGCGGGGACATTCTGATTGCCAGTCGAGATTTACAGTTTGATTTTCGCGACACTGTTGATCCTATCTATCGTGACCTCGCCGAATTGAGATTGAGCCGAGCACTCCTTCCATCGGTATCGGCTAAAGACCGCACGCAGGAATTAAGCTCGGTGCTAAACACGATTGATTCACTGAAGTTAGCTGAACTGCAAAACTATTTCGGCAATGACTGTGTACTTGCAGTGGGGCCACAGCCATTGAATCAGGACAGTATAGGCAGTGCTACTGCGATTATAAATTCGATTATTTTCCGCGATCGAACTGCTATTTTAGTGAGCCTGCCTGATGGCGAGAAAAAACTGCACTGGCTCAATATCGATAATGAACGACTGAGACAAACAATTAATGAGTTCCGCAGAATTTTAGAACGACGGGCTGATTTGATTTACGATCCCACCTTGTCACGGCAAGTCTATGACTGGATTATCCGTCCGTTTGCTGAAGATTTAGCTCGCACCCAAACAACAACCCTGGTATTTGTGCAGGACGGCATTCTGCGCAGTGTACCCATGGCTGCCCTTCACGATGGCCAGCAATTTTTGATTCAAAAATACGCTGTCGCCACAACTGCCAGCCTTACCCTTACTGACGCCAAAGCCTTGGACCGGCAAGGTCTTCGGGCTCTAGCGCTGGGGTTGACTGAGGAATCCGCAGTTGATGGTCGCACCTTCCCAGCCCTATCTAATGTTGGGCTAGAAATTGATCAAGTCGAGACTGAATTGCCAGGCAGCAAGCAACTCTTAAACCAGGAATTTACGCGAGAGAGACTGCGGCAGGAACTGACCACAACCAGCTATCCAATTCTACATATTGCCACTCATGGCGAGTTTGGTTCAGAACCAGAAAATACCTTTTTGGTAATGGGCAATAACGACAAGCTCACGATCAATGACTTGGATGCTGTGATTCGGAGTGTCAATCGCAAGATAGGGCCAGTCGAGTTATTAACCCTTACAGCTTGTCAAACGGCTGCTGGAGATGACCGGGCAGCGCTTGGCTTGGCAGGTGTGGCCATCCAGGCAGGGGTCAAAAGCGCCCTAGCGTCCCTTTGGTACATTGACGACGCGGTTACAGCTGAGTTAGTAACTCAGTTCTACGATGGTTTGCGCGATGCCAAGCTGAGCAAAGCTGAGGCCTTGCGAGCAGCCCAGCAGGCAGTGATTAACAAGGGTGGCTTTTCTGCCCATCCTGCTTACTGGGCCCCTTTTACTCTGATCGGCAACTGGCTCTAGGGATTGCTGATCTCTTTCTTGAGTGCGTCTAGCGCCGAGCTGACGCCTGACGCTGCAAGGCAGCAATCTGCCGCAGGGAAGCACTTCGCCTCGCGCTAGGGCCAGGTCCTGACTCTTCCAAGCGGGCCAGATCTTCCAAGAGACTAGAGACAAGATCCCGCGATTTGGGGTCACTGGCAGCAGCTAGGGCTTCTCCTAAAGCGTCGTACCAAAAACCGGCCCTTGCATAGAGCTGAGATCGCATTAGGCGATCAGGCGTTGCCGCTAAAGCTCGGGCCAGGCTAGGCGATGGCTCAACCACACGAATTTGGCTTCTGGCAATCAAATCACCAGACGGATGATTGGGGTTGCAAACCATAACCACTTGCCAGAGGTAAGTTCGTCCAACACTCAGGCCCGGTTGGTTAGTCGGCAAGGATACTTGCATCATGCCGGGCGAACTTTGCAACTCTAGAGTTTGCACTGGTTGAGGATTGAGCTGGTTGTTGGCGTTATATTCGTAAAGTTTGAACTGGAGTGGTTTAGCCTCACTGCCGGGTGCAAACCAGGCAAAGGTTGGCCGAGTCGAACTGGTTTGCCCAGCTGGTTCTAGGGGAGCCAATAGCGTGAGTGCAGGTCCAGCTTCACCTCGACAGCCGCCTCGGGTACCAGCAGTCCCAGAGGGGCCAGGATTATCCGGTGGCCCTCCAGGCGGTATGTATTGAGCGAGGGCAGTTGACGGCAAGGCAAGCGAGAGGCCGAGAATAGCACTCAAGAGCAATTTGTGGTTGCCATAACGGCTAAAGCTGAGTATTAACATTTGAATCATCATATCGAATGGACCACTGGCTCATTTAGCTCACTCACACCATACAAGAAGGTGTTAAAGCCGACAGCCGTCTTTTGCGACAGTTAACCTGCAACCAATGGCAAATCCCATGTTGATTACTGCAAAGCTAATGGCTGAAATTGGCACAGACTAGAGTAGCCAACCGGACATTTAACTCGAGTGGCGTTGCCAGAAACGTTTCTTAATCACTGGCCAGCTCAAAAGACAGACGGTACCTTTAGGGCTTTGAGGAAGTCGCTGGAATTTGCCGCCTAGTTGACGAGCTAAATTCTCAGCCTGTTGCGTTCCCCGGCCTTTAGAGTTTGTGGTTAAACCGGCACCGTTATCAGTGATACGCAGCACATAGGTATTCTTTTCCTGAGTGCAAATGACGCTGAGCCGAGTCGCGGCAGTAGCGTATTTACCAACATTGCACAAGGCTTCTTCCAGAAAGCGACAGAGACTGCGCTTGTGATCGGCAGTGAGGCTGCGATCATCAATCGGGTCAAATTGGCGTATTTTAATTCTGATGCTTTTGAAGCAGGGAAAGTCGCGTAGCAGAGTGTCAGAGTAGACCTCGTAGAGAATTTCGTGTAGAGGCGCTTGTAAGTCAAGCTCCTGTCCCTCGCCGAGGTACAGGCTGTCGTTTTGCGTCAGGCTTTCACGGCGCACTGATTCGTAGACTGAGCGTAATTCTTGATTGAGATGCTCTAGTTCTAGTAAAAGGCGACTTGAGGGCTCATCTTGTTCTCGGGCTTGGCGGAGCAGTCGCGCCAAAATCTGTAATGGGCCATTGTGAATGGCATCGAAAGTCTGATCAATGACTAATTGTCGCTGCTCAATTTGCGCCCTTAGGTAACGGTTGTATTGATAAAAAGGCGTGAGTCCAGCCCCATTGAGACCCAAGACCAGCAGCGCAGGAACCACAGGAATCCACCAGCCCAGGAGCAGCAGCAAATAAGCGGCAGTCACCAAGATCAGGCTGGCCAGCATTAAACCCAGAAAAACTCTAAGCGGAGAATGAACAAACCGGCTCAAGCCAATGCCGACTAGGCCCCAAACCGTGACCCAGAGGTATTCCCACGGCTCACGCCAAGCGTTCAGCAGTGGCCGCTGATCGAGGACGGCACTGATTATCTGACTCACTGCATGGGCCTGGATCTCAACACCATCGACTAAACCGCGCTTCTGACCATCGCCAGCCACGGCTGTTGTATTCACGCTGTCTTTGACACTGTCGGCCGTCATGCCAATGATGACGACCCGGTTGCGGATCCAGTCAGGCTTGACTTGCCCATCAATAATTTGACTGAAGGAAACCCTACGAAAAGGGGCTAGACCACCACGAAAGTTCAGCAGCAGTTGACTGGTTGTGCCAACCGATTCACCGATGTAGCCACCGAAGTTAACGGAGAATCGGGGTAGCTCTGTTTTACCCAGACGCATGGCATTTTTGTCACGAATTCCATTACTGACTTCAGTTCTTAAATACTGCTCTGTTAAGCGGAGAGCCAGTGAAAACTTGTATCCCTGTTCTGTATTAATTCCTAATAAGCTACGCCGTAGACGGCCATCGGAGTCTAATAGAACATCAGCGAAACCAGCCTGCTGAGCAGGCAACTCTGGAGGGGGATTGACAGTAGAGTTACCGGCTCCTTTCAAAGCCCGTTCAATCACAATTAAATTCTTATTTTGTTGAAAGATAGCAGCCAGTTCTGAGCGACCAGAACCGACTGGCAAATCTCTAAAAATATCCAGGCCAATTGCTCTAGGCTGATAACTTTGTAGAGTTCTGAACAGGAGAGCTAGATCACGATCAGGGACAGGGTAACCGAAGCGACGAATATCAGTTTCATTTACCCCGACGATCAGAATTCGCTCGTCAGTGGGCTCAGAGGGGCGAAGGCGGAGAAACGCGTCTAATGTGTTCCATTCTGAGGTTTCTAGGGCTCCAGTAAAACGGCTAACCATCACTAGCCCGATCACAATCAAACCGGGTAAAGCACCTACTCGCCAGATGGTTAGCTCTCGCCGAATCGCCGCTGCTAATCTCACGGCCGTCAATCTCTCTGCACCTTGCGTTCAAGCGGCCTTAGTCGATCAACCCCTCTTCTCTAGCCCGCATTTCTGTCTGGATGCGAATGTTTTTGCCAGCATCAGGATAAACATCCAACACATCCTGGATTTTTGTCCAGTAGTGGCGTACAGTGCGCTCTGAAACACACATGCGTTCGGCTATGGTCTTGTCCTGTAAACCCTCGCGAAAGGCTAGATTGAGCACTTCCAGCCACTCAGGCTTCACTTCTACGCCTGTTCGCATTTCCTTTGGCGTATAGATTAAACCTTGCAAAGCCCAATCAACTCGAGTGAGCATTTCCTTAATGGGCAGACTTTTATCAGCAACAGTAAAGCCACCTTCATGGGCATCAATCAGAGGCCGCAAACGCACCAACGAACGAATGTGGGCACTTTGCACCACAATGTTGAGCGCTGGGTAATTCTTCATCAACGTTCTTAATAGTTGAATGCCCGTATCAGTGCGTGCAGAACCACCCGCAAGCTCTGGCATGGAAAGATCCATAACGACCAACCCAGGCTGGAATTTTTCTGCTTGATTCTGAGCCTCTTGAGCAGTTTGGGCAGTTAAAATATCTGCTTCTGGGTAGTGGCGTCGAAGCACGTCTAAAGTACCACTGAGGACCGATTCGTGATCGTCGACCACAAGGATCTTTCGTGTCCCTGGCTCTGATAATGCTTGACTCATCATCGATATCCCTACAGCTTCTAACCTATTTTTGGGATCCATCTGTTTGCGGTGACCAACGGAAGTACCAAACCACCGTGAGATTCTTTTTGTGGTGGTAGCACTGTCCTGACGCTAAGAAGCGAAAAGCGCGACCAAGATACTCCCTGTCCCTGGAAGCATAACAGGAAATGAGAGCGGCAGCATCCGGATAAACAAACTGTACACTCAGCTCACTGATTGCCTGGTTCCAAAGTGAACGCTGCGCTTGCAAGCCAATATGAACCAAGCTAGCTTCTACGGCATTGAGTTGTAGCAGTTCATCCAACATTCTTAAAACTACAATACTTAAATCAGCTGACTCAGGATGCCAACTAGGCGGCAACTCTGATGTGAAATTAAGCTGAGGATAACTCGCTTGCCAGGGCTCTATTAGACTATGAATCGCCAGCGGCAAACTATCCTCAATATAAGCGGGAGATAAATGATCGCTAAGCTTTCTGAGATAGCTGTGCCAATCGTCCAGCTTGGTCAACCAATTCTGCTGATGGCTCGCTGAGATGCCCGTTTCATCTACTAGAGACAGTTCTAAACGTCGTCGCATGGTGAAGGTTTCCTGCAACAACCCATCCCGGATTTTTTCTGCCTCATGGAATAACTGGCTCGACTGCTTCCGAGACCACCATTTGACAGCATGTTGAGTTTGAAAATATGACCAGATCAGCCACAGCGAGCCCATAATGCCAACCACTGAAGCGATGACTGCCGGACGAAGAAGGGAAAGCACAGGAAAACTAAAAGAGGTCAAGACTCAAAGAGGCGCCTGAATCGCTCTGCTGCTAGAGCATCGAGCAGTCTAAGATTCTCTTCTACGCTAGCTTACCCCTATCAGGTCCTAGCTTCTGGTTTATGACAGCCTATTTGCCAAAAGCAGACGAGCTCTCTGTACTATTACGCCATTTTCCTTGCCGAAAACTGCAATGGAATTTTGCGCCTGTACGCTATAACCCCACCTCGTATCTCAGAACTGGCGCGAACCTAAGGTGGTGGCACAAACTTGCCCTGATGATTGCCAAGTACTATGCCAAACACTACAAGAGTATCGGTTGCAGGCTTCACCCAGTAGTCACCGTTCCCAGCTCGCTTAACTGCTCCTGTAGCCAGCTCTCTAATAATTCATCTAGTAGGCGTTGCCTCGTGGCCTCATCCAGTTGAGCGGGAAGCCGTTGCTCTAAACGCACGATCACAAGCCAATTGCCCACCGCAGTGGGTGGCCACAGCTGACCGGGTCGTCCCACAGTTAGCAACCGAGCCAGGGTCGGATGATAGCCTCCCAGCTCAACTGGCCCCACTAGACCTCTGGTTTTAGCCTCTGGTCCTTGCGAATACTCTCGGGCTAGCTCGGCAAAAGATTGTTCACCAGCCTGGATGCGGAAGTAAAGCTCATCTGCAACCCCTACATCTTGAGTGCGGATGAGCGAATAAATAACTTGATCCAACTGACTCTTGCGCTTAAGGAAGTATGACTCTAGCTTGTTGCCACCAACAATCTGCTTCAGCTTCTGAATTTTTAGATCCCGCGTCACTAAAGCATCCAGATTTCCAGACGGTTCAACGGGGGGCTGGTTACGCTGGTGTTGCTCTCGCACCCGTTGACAAGCGAGCCCAATTTCCTCAGACGTACATTCAATCGAAGCAATAGCCTGATCAATCACAAGTTCGCGCAGTAAGCGGGGTAATAATTGATAGCGATCGAGTAAACCAACAATTTGCTCGGAGGTTACAACTTGATCTTTGACTTGTAGAACAGCAGTCATGGTACAGGCTCTCCTAGTTACGCTGTGTTGACTTCAGCGCCAGCAAACTTTGTTTGATGATCCAAATCTTAGGAGAGAAGCCCAATGAGCGCAGGGACTCTTTCTGTCAACTTAATTGCCAAAACCGAACACAGGTTTAGCCGAAAAGAGTAAGCGCCATGACCGAGAAATGCACGTCCAAAAAATGTATGCCCAAGCAATACACCCCCAAGCAATCCATTCAAGCCCTCATTTAGAAAACCCGCTCGAATTGACAACCTTTCGAGCGGGTGCGGTTTTGCAGGAAGGGAAGGCTTTAGCTCAGGCTCAGGTTATTCCTTCAAATTAAGCAAAGGTAATGGAGTCGAAGCTGCTTCTAAATTCAGCGAACGACAGGTCAATATAACCATCATTAGCATCACCACTGGCAGCTCGGCCATCGGTGCCCCAGGGATTGCGAACAACGATTCGTTGTTGACCGTTGCTGCTGTAGGCATTGGTCAGTGTATAGGCGTGGCCACCCATAATGCTGGTCGTCGAATTAGGGTTGTAACGGCCCAGTTCTACGGCTTGGTTAGACTGAAGCGCCATCGCAATTTGGTTGAATGAGACACTCTCAAAGCTGCCAGCTGACCCTTGGGCACCAAACTGGGCAGTTGGGCGACCAGTAACGTAGCTCAGGGAGTTGAAGGGGTGATCACCATTGCCAATCAAGTTATAACCCGGTTGGCCTTCGTGCCATTCCCGCCACTGAGCATAGGCGCGTTCTACCAAGGGAGCCCAAAGTACGTTGGCCACATAGTTAGGATTCACGCTCCCGTTCGCGCTAGCGCCGAACAGGTTGCCGTTGAGAGTCGCTAGGCGGCGATCGACCGTTGTATACTCAGCGCTGCCATTAGAGAAGAAGCGCATGGTGTAGGTGCTGTCTCCGTTGTCTGTGATCATGTTGTTGATCACAGCACTCACGCTGTTACCGCCAGCATTGGCAGGCGTGAAGGTTGCTGCCAGAGCCGCGAGGAAGGCACAATCGCCCAACTGTCCCTGGTCGATATCGCCGATTTGCGCCTGACCTGCACTGCCGAACAAACTGCCCTGAACGTGGCTATAGATCAGTGCTGTCTGATTAAACTGAGCGGTCGGTGCTACTGTGCCCAAGAACCAGCGTCCGACTAAATTAGACTCGAACTGGTTAGCTGACATATTGGCACTGGTGCCTACAGCCACTTGGTTAGTGAGCCAACGCACTGGCTCAGTCAGATTGAAGCGAGCGCTGTTGTTGACCAGAGTTTGTAAGTCAGTTCGCTCGTTGGCATCAATAACTGAGCCGTCTTCTATGTTGCGAAACAGAGCCAGCATGTCATTGCGATTGAGCTGACCATCTGAGGCTAAGGTCCGGGTCTGATTGATAACGCCTGTGTCTAGCAGGTTCTGGCTAAACCAATCATCAGTTGGAGCACTCGTAGCTGAAACATTTGCAGCCGAGGCATTCGTAGCGAGCCTGATGTTGTAACCCGTTTTGGTGCTACCGAAAGAGTTCACCCGGATGTAGTAGGTACCGGCATCCAGATTGCGGTTGATTGACTCAGCTAAGGAGCCACCCTTAACTGAGCGGGCTATCTCGCCACCGTTGCTGCCAAGCAGACGCAGATCCGCATCTGCCCTCAGCTTGGTGAGCGCAAGATTAACGCTACCGCGTTGTAGTAGGTCGAAGCGGTAGAAATCATTAACGTCTTTGCTACCGATGGACTCATTCCAAACACGATTGTGGCTAGAGAAGGAACCAAAGTGTGAAGCAGAGCCCCGATGATTACCGGCATCAGGAGCGCTAGTTTGCAGGTTCAACTGGTAACCGGTCTGAGCATCAGCGCAGGCATTGACTTGAATGTAGTAGGTGCCTGCTTCTAAGCCACGGTGGCCAATTGCTTCAGCCAGTGTTCCACCCCGAACCGACCGGGCAATTTCTACACCGCTACCATTGATCAGGTGCAGGTCAGCGTCTGCCGTTAAGCCCTTGAGAGAGATTTTGATACCGCTAGCACGAGTCAGGCGAAACCGGTAATAGTCGATCGGGTCACTGCTATCGACCAAGTCGTTCCGGTTTTTAGTAGCGCCATGGCTCTGCTTACCAAAGTTAAGGGCCGTCGCCAAGCTGTCATTGCCGTCGCTTAAGGCTGAGGCAGCGCCAACAGTCAGGCTAGGCTCAGCGCGTAAACCTTGCGCTGCATCACCGACAATCGTCGCTTCAGAGCTAAGACCGGTCAGGCCATCTCTGTTAGCTCCCGAGGTAGACAGGCTAGCAGTTTGGCTAGCGTAGCCATTGGTTAAGCTGTCCCAGGACTGACCAGCTAAGTTGGAATTGATTAGCTCAGCGTTGTCAACATTTTGATCGAGCAGGCTAATGGAGCTAAAGCCTACAGCGTCTCTTGTACTGGCGCGCTGGGAAGAGAACAAGCCTAATTCTGTCGCTGAGTTACTATCGAGCCCAGAGATCCCGGTCTGGAGAGGAGACAAATTAAGAGTTGCGTTAAGTCCGTTATTAGAATCTTGTGTGTGCAATTCGTTTAACATTTGCCTGCCTCTCCTCTAACACTGAGCCGTTTTTGCTTGGGATGAGCCCACGGTTTAATTAACTTGGATGAACTTGTTTGGTAAGTCTTTGCTGCGAACCAACCGTTCTTCCTAAGCCTTAATCTACTGGGGAAAGCATCTAAGTTAGAAGAGCGACTTGGCCTAAACAACTACGCACACAAGCCTGGCGTAGATAACTACAGCGACTTGGCTTAGACAACTACGCAGATAAGTTTGGCTTAGATAACTACGCAGATAAGCTCAGCAATAGTGTGAGCGTCGTCACTGACCCAATCAAAACTGACCCGATCAAAACTGACCTGATCAAAAAAGGCGCTTGAGCTAGAAAAACTAACCCAAGCGCCACAAGTTAATCAGAGAGGATTTAGAGAGAAGCAATCTGGCGTAGATTGCTAGGCAGACAGGCTGAGCGTGTAGTTGGTATCGCCGCTAAATTGATAGACCTCAGCAATATAGTTGCCCGATGACAAGAAGGTATTGATCGACTCTGCAACACTGCCTGCCCGGGCAGACTGACCCAAGACTTCACCCGAATCGAGAATGCCATTGTTGTTGCCGTCCCGAACCAAGCGAATATCCGCATCTGCGCTCAAGCCACTTAGGGAGAAGTTGACGTTGCGACCAGAACTCAGGCTAAAGCGATAGGTATCGATGGTGTCGCTGTTGTTGACGGCGTCGGCGAAAGTGCGAGTGCCGCTTAGCGCGCCCACATTCACCTCAGTCGGCAGCAGATTACTCGGAGACGTGGTGGACATCTTCAAGCTGTAGCTGGTGTCACCACTGTGTTGGTAAACCTGAGCGATATAGCTGCCCGCAGCTAGGGAGCGCAAGTTGATTGAGTCGTCAGCAGCACCGCCACGGGCTGAGCGAGCAAGCTCCTCACCAGAATCAACGATGCCATTGTTGTTCCCGTCCCGGATCAGGCGGACATCAGCATCAGCACTCATTCCTGTCAAGGACAGGTTGAAACTGCTGGAGGCTCCAAGACTGAAACGATAGGTATCAGCAGTGTCATTGCCATTAACCAAGTCGGAGAAGGTCTGGGTGCTGCTTAGCGCCCCAACATTCACCTCTGTCGAGACCAAATTGCTGGGTGTATAGGCTGCCGTCGTAGACATGTCCAGCGAGTAATTCGTGTTGCCACTGTATTGATAGACCTGAGCAATGTAGCTGCCTGCGGTCAAGGAGCGCAGGTTAATCGACTCATCAGCACTGCCACCCCGAGCAGCACGAATCACTTCCTCGCCAGAATCGATGATGCCATTGCTGTTGCCATCCCGGATCAAGCGAACATCAGCATCAGCGCTCAAACCGCGCATCGACAGATTGAAGTTGCTGCTGGTGCCGAGGCTGAAGCGGTAGGTATCAGCTGTATCGGAACTGCCAACAGAATCAGCGAAGGTGCGAGTGCCACTCAACGCGCCTACATTAACCTCAGTGGGTAGTAAGTTGCTAGGGTTAGAGTTAGACAACCGCAGCGTGTAGTTGTTGCTAGTATCACCACTGTAGCGGGAAACCATTGCTAGATAGTTGCCAGTTTCCAAAGAGCTGAGGTTAATTGATTCGTCAGCGTTGTTGAACCTTGAGGAGCCTAAGACATAAGTGTCCGATGAATCAAACACCCCATTATTATTGCTGTCGCGATAGAGGCTAATATCAGCATCGGCACTCATACCTGTTAGAGAGAGATTAAAACCGCCAGCGGTACCAACGCTAAACCGGTAGAAATCTCTGTTAAAAGTCGGACTAACAAAGGTGGAGTTAGAGTAGGGCTGAGAAGCGAGTGAGCCAGCGTTGTAATATGTATCCGTCATCGTCCTATCCCTTTAACACTCTAAGCTTTTGGTGGGCGGCGAGTCATTAGTTGACTTGCTTGTGTTCAACAATAAGGTTCAGCACCTTCTAAAAGCAGCCAGTTTTCCAGCCAACTGCTTTGCCGAAAACAGCCATCTCTCTTACAGACAACAACTCAACTAATTACAAGAAGGAGTAATAGATTCATCAATTAAACCTGTAAAGCTAGAGGTTTGCCCATATGGGCAAACCTTTAGTGATTACTTAGCTACTAAAATGACAACAAGAGCGTTAAGGCAGGCTTGAAATAAAAGACTAAAGAGCCTGGTGTCGCCGCTGTGCCCGCTCCAGCAACCTCTTGAGATTTGCTGTGCTTGGACATAGTAAAGGGCGCTCCGCCTGAGCCTCGGGCGCAACGCGAATATCCAAGCTGCTAGACATAAAGACTCGATTCAAGCAGTCGTGTAAGTCTTGGGCTCGCTTGCAAAGTTGACGGTATGTATGCTGTGTCGGGCAGACAATCACTAACTTGGGAGGAAGACCCGAAAGGCTCCATTGGCAAGGGCTCAAGAGACTTTTGAGGGAACAATTGAGACTGGTGTAGAAAAGTTGAGAAAGGCTGTAAGCTTGCATGGGTGCTTAGTCTAGCTGGTTCCAGTGCGCTGGGGCTGGCTTGGAGGGTCATCAGTTGCAATTGAGACCGTCCATTCTTCAGTTGTGGCCTGAATCATGATCAATGACCTCGTTCGAGAGTCATAACTTTAATCATCAATCTGCTCGCACTCAAGCTGAGAAGTTTACTCGAACCGCTACTCATTACTCTCGGCTCATCTGCAAAACAGGGGAAAACCAAGATTTAATTAATATGAAAGTGTGATTTCCAACACAAAAAGCTCTCGCCCCAAACAACTTCGTCTAAATCACTTTTATCTTGAGTGAAACTGGCAGATGCAAAGGCAGAAGATCTAATTGATTTGGATAGTACTCTACAACCAATCCAAAGTAATTAATCAGACCAACCAATTGATTTAACTATCAATAAACCTTGAGCAACAAAGCCGCTTTTGAGCCAACACACCGAGCAACCACCCTGACTAGCCAAAATAGGGCAAAGGGCAAAACAGGACTTTCTATTAATTTTTCACAAATCCTGAAAAGTTCAAGCAAATTCAAGAATCGTCCGGATCCGATACCTCGTGCTCGTATAGCCTGCTGGAGGAAGTTGTCATTATCACGAACTGCGGTATAGAAAATCACTCCTATGGCTACTTCTCCACTGAGAGTTACGGCATCTGTGACTAGCACTCCAGTGCCTTTACCGCAGGCTCAACCGCTTAAGCAACTGATTCAAACAGAATGGGCAGCTTGGCAACGAGGTTGAGTTTCGAGGGAGTTTTGACAGTCTGTGTACCCTGTGTTGTGTTCCCTGTTTCGGGTGTTCATCGGGCAGGTCAGGGGGGATAAAGAGCGAGTACAGTCAATCGCATCGGCAACAAAATATCAGGCTCAATCTCAGTCCCTCTGGCTTCGGACACTGAGCAAACGGCTGCCTGCTGCTACATCTTGGGCAGGCCGGTTCGAGTGCCGTCAGTCGATCAGGTAATTGAACTTCGAGAAGCAGCTTGTCATGCACAATTCAGCCGCACGTCGGACCCGGAACTACACTCTGGGCCTTACTTTGAACCTACTCTATGTGGCGCATGCGACTCCTGGGCAGGCCGCGGAACTTATCAGCGCACGCAGCGCTGATTCCTTTGTTGATTCCATCGGTTTCAACACTCACTTCACCTACACCAACACGCCCTATGTTCAGGACTACAGCGAGGTTGTCAGGCCCCGTTTGCAGGAATTGGGTATCCGTCATATTCGTGACGGCGTTGTGCCCGAGCGCATGGATTACTACGAAAGGCTAAAAGATTTAGGTAGCATCGGCATTCGCTCCACATTGATTTCTGGAACCGATATTGACCCACAACAAACGGTTGCGATTGCCAAACAATTGGGCAGTGCTCAAGCCGCTGTTGAGGGGCCTAACGAGTACGACAACAACCGAGACAACCGAGATCCGGCATACTGGGTACCTACGGTTCGAAACTACACTCAACAATTGCACAACGCCTTCAAAAGCGACTCAGCCACAGCCAATATTCCTATTCTTGGCCCTTCCTTTGTTGGCGGAGAGGCTAGCGAGTTGGTCGGCGACCTGAGTCCCTGGGTGGACTACGGCAACTTTCACCCGTACAACTACCCTGACCACCCAGGATCGGGAGGGCATCTCAACAACGAGATTACAAGGCGCTCGCAACCCTTCAAAGGCAAACCGATGATTGCGACGGAAGCTGGTTACCACACGGGCGGCCCTGATTCCGATCGACCCATTTCTGAAACGGCACAGGGCAAATATCTACCTCGGCTATTCCTTGAGCACTTTAATCGAGGGATCGAGCGAACCTTTGCTTATGAATTGCTCGATCAATGGTCTAAGCCTAATGACCGCGAGGCTAATTTCGGGATCCTACGCAATGATGGTTCACCCAAACCGGCATTCAACGCGATCAAGAATCTAATTCAGTTACTCAGTGACCCTGGCGATGAATTTGCCTTGCAATCCTTGGATTATGTGCTTGGTGGGGATACCACCGACATCAGTCAAACTCTCCTGCAGAAACGCAATGGCAACTTCTACTTAATTCTTTGGCAAGAGGTAGCCAGCTACACACCGTTCAGCCGGGAGCCGCAGGTTGGTACTGACCTTCTGGTTCAGGACAAATTGGTAACCCTGACACTCAACAGTCTGATCGGTCAGGCTATTGCCTACGAACCTTTCAGCTCCTCTAATCCCATCACCGCATACAAAAATCCCCAGGAGATTAATCTCAGTGTGGGCGATCATCCCCTGGTTCTTGAACTCATTCCAGGCTGGATCAAAGACATCGTTTCCAAGCCCGTACAATCTCCTGTCCCAACACCTGATGTGCCTACTGATCCACAAGGTGCAACTGAAATTCCTGCCCCCGCATTACTACCTGGCCTCATTGGTTTGAGCTGGCGGATTATGCGCAAGCGTGGCTCTTCTGATGAGATTCTGGCTGAGAATTCAGTGAGCAATGTGGCGTTTGGCTAGCTCTTAGCAATTGATTGACAGCTAGTGCATCTCAGTTGAGCAATTGGCGCGACAGCAATCGAGTCGCGCCAATTGCTGTAATTCAGGTCGTCCGCGCATCTTTCCCTATTGGGCACGACATCCGCACTACAGCTTAATTTTGTAAACCAGCATTAAGACTTCATTTCTACAACTCTCTCAACCGAGGCTAGTCGCGTGCTTATGCTTACAAGTACAAAAGAGTTGAACACAAAAGAGCCTAGAGGTTTTAGTCCCTGTAGAAACGCTTGTAAGATGCTGTAGAAATTGATAGAGTAATCTGCGTTTGGTTAACTGTAGGTTTGATTCTCAATCTAAGGTCAAACTGGAACTGATACAGTGAGCGTCTGGATTCAGTAGCACCAGCTACAGTCGTGTCCCAGTTGATCAAGCATGTTCGTAGGGGTGAATCCCAGTTCACCATCAGCCGATTTCAGGGGAGCTAAATGAAGGAATCTCATCACCTCTTGCACCGGCTAGGTAGTATTAAGCGCCGCAAATTTATCCAATTCGGATCCCTTGCTCTGGGTAGTGGTCTCTTGGCAGCTTGTTCTAATGGCAATACAGCCACTACCACAGGCACAGGCACAGCAGCAACTCCATCGGCCATTCCCGACAAAGTAAGTTTTGGCACGAATTGGTATGCCCAAGCTGAGCACGGAGGCTTTTATCAAGCCGTAGCAACAGGGATTTACAAAGATCATGGCATGGAAGTCACGATCAAAATGGGGGGCCCTCAGGTCAATGGCACTCAATTGTTGATGGGAGGTGTGACTGACTTCTTCATGGGCTATCCAGCCGATGCGATCAAGGCAGTTGAAGAAGGCATTCCCAAAGTCACAGTTGCCGCAGCTTTTCAAAAAGACCCTCAGGTTTTAATTGCCCATCCCGAAGTTGGCAACGACACGTTGGCCAAACTCAAGGGCAAACCAATTTTGATTTCCTCAGCCGCTAACACAACCTACTGGCCTTTCTTAAAAGTGAAGTACGGTTTTAGCGATACTCAGAAACGTCCTTATAACTTCAACCTTGGGCCTTTTCTGGTCGATAAGAATTCCGTTCAGCAGGGTTACCTCACATCCGAGCCTTTTGCCGTCGAAAAGGAAGGGGGCTTCAAGCCTGTAGTTCTATTGCTAGCAGATAGTGGCTACACTCCCTACGCAACAACAATCGAAACTCGCAAAGATCTAGTCGAGAAAAACTCCGATTTGGTACAGCGATTTGTTGATGCTTCAATCAAGGGTTGGTACAGCTATCTAAATGACCCAGCGCCGGGCAATGAGCTAATCAAAAAAGACAACCCTGAAATGACTGATGAGCAATTGGCCTATAGCCTTCAAAAACTGAAGGAGTACGGCATTGTTGGCTCTGGCGATGCCGAAAAGCTGGGAATCGGTGCCATGACCGAAGAGCGCTGGAAGTCATTCTTCGAGACGATGGTGCAAGCCGGAGTGTACAAACCTACAACGGATTACCGCCAAGCCTTCACGCTGGACTTCATCAATAAGGGACCAAACGCCTACAAATCTTGAGCCCGTAAACTTGCCACTTGCCCTTACGAAATGATGCGAAATGAAGAGGGGCTCAGTAGGCACTTAATCGGTAGTCACCCAAGGGTTAAGCATTGAGCGAGCCGGATCCTGAACTCGCTCTGGAGACCGACTTCTGAGCCAACCTCCGCATCAGCCCTGCAAGCGAGTCAGTGCCAAGATGGTCTCAGTCGTTCTCAGTTACGGTTAACGCCTGAAGGTTCACGCATGAATACACGTCCCGCCATTCAGCTCAGTGACGTTGATAAGGTCTATGCCAACGGTACTGTTGCGCTTCGGGGCGTGAACTTGACGATTGGGCGCTCTCAATTTGTCAGCCTGGTTGGCCCTTCAGGTTGCGGCAAAAGCACGATCTTGCGTTTGATTGCCGGGCTGGGGCAGAAGAGCGCAGGCGATATTCAGCGTTGGCAGCCAGAGGATGTAACAGAGCCGTCATTGCATGAATTGGCCTTCGTCTTTCAAGAAGCCGCCCTAATGCCCTGGGCATCAGTAGCCGATAATATCCGCTTGCCCCTAGAACTCGCCCGAGTGCCTCGTCGGGCTGCGAATACGGCTGTACGCGAAGCGATTGGGCTGGTTGGTTTAAGCGGCTTCGAGCGGGCCTATCCTCGGGAGTTATCGGGGGGAATGAAAATGCGCGTTTCGATTGCCCGTGCCCTAGTGACTCGGCCCACAACCCTGCTCATGGACGAGCCCTTCGGCGCCCTTGACGAGATGACCCGTAGCCGCCTCAATAGCGACTTACTAGAACTGTGGCAGCAGAAGCGCTGGACGATTGTGTTCGTCACCCACAATGTCTACGAAGCTGTGTATTTGTCGAATCGAGTGGTGGTAATGGCGGCTCACCCCGGTCGGATCACAGCAGATATTCCGATTGAGGCGGCCTATCCGCGCACCGAAGAGTTTCGAACTTCATTGCAGTTCAACCAATATTGCCGACAGGTTTCTGCCTCCTTAGCAGGGGTATGGGAAGATCCATTACCGAGTGGAACCACTCGCCATTCACGAGATGTCGCCCAGTCCTGAACCAGGCCCAAAGAACCAGCGCGGTAGACTCTAAAGGGCATTTTGGATTTTTGCCTGAATTGCCCAAGAGTGCCCAAGATTTCTCAAGTTGGTTAGCCGCAGCATGCGCTTCTCCCGGTGGTTTCGCTGGCTACCCCAGCTCGATGTCCGTGTTTGGATTTTGTTTGTTGGGCGACTGGTATCGCAGACTGGCACTGGCTTTACCTTGTTTTATGCCGCGATATTCTTTGTCAATCAAGTTGGACTGACCCCCACCGAGGTTGGCGTTGGTTTAGCGGCAATGTCGGTGTCAGGGGTTGGCGGTCGCATCGTTGGTGGCTCAATGGCTGACTCCCCACGCTGGGGCAGACGGCCAACCTTGTTGTGGTCCACAGCGATCTCTGCTGCGGGAGCCTTGCTGTTTGCCTGCGCCAACGGCTTTGTCAGCTTTGTATTTGCCAATCTAATTGCAGGCATCGGGCAAGGACTATTTTGGCCAGCAGGGGAAGCAGCCATTGCCGATATCACCACCCGTCAGCAGCGCAATGAAGCCTACGCCCTCACGCGTCTGGCGGACAACTTAGGCCTGGGAATTGGGGTGGCCCTTAGCGGCTTAGTGATGTCGTCAGCGGCCCATCGAGCAGGCGGCTCGCTCAATCAGGTTTACCGCACTCTATTTGTGGTCGATGCTGTTTCCTTTGTGGTGTTCTTCGCCGTGGTTTACTTTGCGATCACGGAGACCCGCAAGAAGTCTGAGTCCGCTCCAGGTCAACGAGGCTGGATTGTGGCCTTGCAGGATCGTAGTTTGCTAGTCTTTGCCGCGATCAATGTCCTATTCACTACCTACCTGGCCCAAATTAGCAGCAGCCTGCCGCTCTATTTCAATAACTTCATCGAGTTTCCGCCAGAGATTATCAGCTTGCTATTTACCGGGCACATCGCCCTAGCCGCTGTAGTTCAACTCCCCGTGGCTCGACGTCTCAATCGCCTGAGCCGTACCGATGCCCTGTCGTTATCTCTGCTGTTGTGGGCAGCTGGGTTCAGTCTAGTTTGGGTCAGTGCGCTCTTGCCCTCTGCCGAGCTGCTCCTGGCCGTTCTGGCACTGGTTCTCGCTTCGTTCGGCATGGTAACTTACAACCCCTCGGCATCAGCGCTGGTGGCCGATTTGGCCCCGGCTCAACTGCGTGGTGTGTACTTGTCGATCAATTCCCTGTGCTGGGCAGCAGGCTATGCCGTGGGGCCCTTTGTCGGCGGTGTTGTATTGGACCGGCCTCAGCCTTGGCCCAATCTGTTGTGGTTGGGACTGGCGCTGAGCGCGGTTGCGGGTTTACTTGGGTTGCAGGAATTACAGCGGATTCTGCCTGAAGCGATGAATCGGGGCTACTCTTCTACACGTCCCTGATGCCGGTTCTGCTGAGATAGGCTGGAGGTCTCGCTGAAGCGAGTCGTTCTTTCCAGCCTCTTGTTGCGATGACTGCCACGCCCCCCCCGCGCCCGAAGACCCCCAAAAAGCGCCCACCCATGATCTCCTGGCTGCTGTTTGGCGTGGCAACTGCCCTATTTGTGAACAGCTTGAGTGACTTCCAACGCACTCAAGTCAAATCAATTCCCTACAGCCAGTTCATTGAGGCTGTCAAGGACAACAAGGTTCGAGAAACTGAGATCACCGACGGCTTGATCCGAGGCTATTTCAGAGACTCGGCTTCGCCTACCACGTCAGCCAATGATCAGGCGACAGCTCCCTCTGGGACGTCAGGCCCAGGGCCAGCACCATCCGCAGAGCCTAGCCCAGAGCCAAGCTCAGCATTAACCCCAGTCCCGACCCCAACAGCCGCTCCAAACCCACTGCGGGCTGAGCGTCGCCAACCGCCAGATTTCGTTACGGTGCCCCTTGAGGACCCGCGTTTGCCCGCCCTGCTAGATCAGCACAACGTGGAATATCGGGTGTTGCCGCCAGAAGTTAACTGGTTTGGGGTTCTGCTCAACTGGCTGGTGCCACCCTTGCTATTGATCGGCGGCTTCTGGCTACTGACCAATGCTCAGGGACGGGGCACAGGGGTGATGAGCATTGGCAAGAGCAAAGCCCGCCTCTATGCAGCAGACGATGCCCAGCGCACTCGCTTTTCTGACGTGGCCGGGGTAGATGAGGCCAAGGCCGAACTTCAGGAAGTCGTTGATTTTCTCAAGTTTCCTGAGCGATACAGCCAGCTCGGCGGCAAAGTGCCCAAGGGTGTGTTGTTGATTGGCCCCCCTGGTACCGGCAAAACGCTACTGGCCAAAGCGGTGGCCGGTGAGGCGGGAGTGCCCTTCTTTGCGCTGTCTGGCTCCGACTTTGTCGAGATGTTTGTCGGCGTAGGCTCAGCGCGGGTCCGCGACCTATTTGCTCAGGCGCAAAAACAAGCACCCTGCATTGTTTTTATTGATGAACTGGATGCTCTGGGTCGCTCCCGGGGTGGCAATCCTCTGGGCAGCAATGAAGAGCGCGAGCAAACCCTGAACCAACTCTTGGTGCAGATGGATGGCTTCGCCAGCAATAGCGGCATTATTTTGCTGGCAGCTACCAACCGCCCTGAGAGCCTGGATCCGGCTCTGCGGCGCGCTGGTCGCTTCGACCGACAGGTCTTGGTTGACCGCCCAGATGTCTCGGGGCGGGAGGCGATTCTCAAGGTCCATGTGCGCGAGGTCAAGTTAGCAGAGGGCGTGGATCTAGCCAAGATTGCGGCTCGCACCCCCGGTTTTGCTGGTGCAGATCTAGCCAACCTGGTGAACGAAGCCACTTTGCTGGCCGGGCGCAACCAACGCTCAGGCGTGATGATGACTGACTTTGAAGAAGCGATTGAGCGGGTAATCGCAGGCTTAGAGCGTAAGAGCCGGGTACTGAACTCTAACGAGAAGGTAGTGGTGGCTTACCACGAAGTCGGCCATGCCATTGTTGGCGCCCTGATGCCAGGAGCGGATCCTGTCACCAAGATTTCGATCATCCCACGAGGTGCATCCGCCTTGGGCTACACCCTACAGTTACCCACCGAAGATCGCTTCCTGATGGAACGGGAAGAACTGCTGGGGCGCATCACTACTCTGCTGGGCGGCCGCGCTGCCGAGGAAGTCACCTTTGGGCGCATCACCTCTGGGGCCAGCAATGATATTGAGCGGGCAACTCAGACTGCCATCTTGATGGTCACCCAATTTGGCATGAGCAAGCTGGGGCCGGTGAACTACGAGCAGGACCAAGGGGGCTTTCTCGAAGCCTCGCAAAAGCGCCGCATGGTCAGTGAGAAAACTGCTCAGGCCATTGACCAGGAAGTCAGCCAGATCATCGACGCCTGCCACCAGCGAGCAGTGGCAACCCTGCGTGAAAACCAAGCCCTGCTAGTCGAGATGGCGGAACACCTGTTGGAGCGGGAAATCCTGGATGGGCCCGATCTGCTGGGCTATCTCAAGCGTTCCGTGCCCCTACCCGCTGCCAACAGCTGAAGGACTGTAAGAAAAGCTTCAGACTTCCTTAACAACTGACTGGATGACAAGCTACTCTAGGAGTATTTCTACCCTTTCTGTCGACATCCCGTCCTCCCAGGCAGACCTTGACGCAACCGCCCTTCCCCTTGCCTCCAGGCGTGCAAGAGCTATCCGCAGTGGGACAGCAGCCCGACTCTGTCTTGAAGTTGCTGCTGTTTGTTGATCGGCGCCCAGGTGCACAAGAACTGATCCGGCAAGCCCGCTCACTGTTGGAGCGTTTGGGCTCTGGCTTGCAAATGGAATTGGAAGTTGTCGACATTTGTGAGCAGCCCTACCTAGTCGAACACTTCAAGCTAGTTGCAACCCCTGCCCTGGTCAAAATCAATCCGTCACCCCGCCAGACCCTAGCTGGCAATAATCTGGTTTACCAGATTGAGCACTGGTGGCCTCGTTGGCAACAAGAGCTGGTTGAAGCCAGCTCCGATGGCGCGAGCCTCGACCAAGGCAAACGCGAGGCTGATTCGCTGGCGGCTTCGGCTCAGGTTCTGCGTCTATCCGATGAGTTGTTTCGGCTGCAGCAGGAGAAAGAAGAGTTGCAGCAGCAGTTGGCTTTTAAGGATCGCATCCTGGCGATGCTGGCCCATGACCTGCGCAATCCTCTGACCGCCGCTTCGATTGCCCTAGAAACCATTGAACTGAGCGGTGATCGCCTCACCCCTCAATTGATGGCCCAGATGGTGCGCCACGCTCGCACCCAAACCAAGGCCATGAACCGCATGATCACCGATATTTTGCAGGCGGCGCGTGGCACCAGTGCAGAGTTTACGATCGCGGCCTGCCAATTTGACATTACACACTTATGCAAAGAAGTTTTATTGCACCTGCGCAACCGCTTCGATAGTAAGCAGCAAACCATCGAAGAGGATCTACCCACCGATCTGCCCCTGGTTTACGCCGACACGGAGCGTATTCGGCAAGTTCTGATCAATCTGCTCGACAACGCCAGCAAGTACACCCCAGCCGGTGGCACTATTCAGATGCGAGCCATGCATCGAACCACTCAGAAAGTGCAAATCAGTGTGGGAGACAACGGTCCTGGCATTCCAGAGGAAAACCGAGAGCGAATTTTTGAAGACCAATTCCGCCTCAAACGCGATGAGGCCCAGGATGGGTACGGCATTGGCTTGTCGCTGTGCCGCCGCATTATCCGCGCGCACTATGGCCAGATTTGGGTTGACTCGGTGCCAGGCTGCGGGAGCTCCTTCCACTTCACTCTGCCTGTCTTTGATCAGAAACGCTCTACCCAGTAGGTTGCCCCAACCCTGGCTATCGCGTTAATGGCCAGGCAAATGCGTTAATAGCTAGGCAACTACGTACACCATATACATAGGCAAACCTGCTTCGGGATCTGTTTCCAGATCAATTCAAGACTTCTCAAGTCTGCATAATTTCCCTTTCTACGTGGATATACCATGTCACTGAGGCAGAAATTTCTGTGCTCTGGTGAATGTTCGGATCCATTTGGAGAGGCAGCGAGTTATGACGTCTCGAGCCCAATTCTCTGCCTCGCGGCATCTGGCTGGCTTGGCAATGATCTCGCTGGCTTCTGCCGCTGCGTTGATCAATGTCTGTAAGTATCCGCTCCTGACTTCTCTAGGCTTAGCTCCCTCTGTACCAGTGCTCTACGACTGGGGAGGTTTAGCAGCAGTTGAAAGCTATCTAGAACAGGTGAATGTCAAAGCCCGGGACGACGAGGGGAATACACCGTTGCATTGGGCCGTTCTCTTCAACATTGATCAACGAGTTGCTCCCTTAGTAGCCCGCGGTGCGGAGGTCAACGCTCGCGATGCGGAAGGCGATATGCCCCTGCATCTGGCAACTACCCAAGGCGCGCGGCTATTGGTCGCTCAACTGATTGCTGAGGGAGCCCAGGTCAACGCCAGAGATCATCAGGGCAATACGCCCCTGCATCTGGCAATCCGCCATCGACAAACAGGGGTTGCAGCGTTTTTGCTTAATCACGGTGCTCAGGTTGAGGCTACAGATCGCCAGGGCCTCACACCCTTGCACCTCGCTGCTGAGCAGGGCAATGCAGACTTCGTCGCTCTGCTGCTCCAGCGAGGAGCTCAAGTTAATACCACTGACCGCAAAGGGAATACCCCGCTCAACATCGCAGCCCGCTTTGACCAGGAAGCCGTTGCTGCCTTGCTGCTGCAACGAGGGGCGCAGGTCAATAGTCATAATGGGCAGGCGATCACACCTCTGCATACCGCTGCCGAGAGCAGCAGTCTGGCAGTAGCCACTCTGCTCCTGAAGCAAGGGGCTGACGTCAACGCTCAAGACAAGCGGGGTCTAACCCCTTTACACTTGGCAGCGGCAACTGGCTGGAGCGGTCAGAAGCAGCTAGCCGCCTTACTGATTGACCACGGCGCTCAGCTTGAGGCCAAAGACCCTCAAGGGCTGACGCCTTTACATCAGGCAGCCCGTTATGGACAACGTAACGTCGCTGCGTTGCTGATTGCTCAAGGTGCCTCAATTAACGCCAGAGATAACCACGGCTTAACGCCTCTGCATGTTGCTGTTCGCTCGCGGGCGGAGTATGGCCAGAAGGGAGTTCCAGAGCTGCTGCTGGCTCGCGGTGCGGCGGTCAATGCACGGGACCAGCAGGGTGTGACGCCTCTCGGTTACGCCATCCACTCCAACCGTTATCGCCTCATCCGTCTGCTGAAGCAAAAGGGGGCAGTTCAGTAAGCCCTCTCAGCTGACACTATTCAATAGATGGTCAGTAGATGGCTTAGAAGATAACTCAGACAGCAATGGACAGTTTGGAGAAGCTCTAGAGATTCAGGCCAGGGTGACCTGGTTAGACTTGAGGCAACCAGTCACCCCATTCGATGTCACCTGCCTCTGATCATTCTGGATCAAACCAGGCACACCAGACCCCAGGCCAACCTTTACTGACGGCCATGGCAGCGCTGGTTTGGAGCGTCGTTTTTGTGGGCAACTGGTTAGTGCTTGGGTTGCTCGGGTATGTTGGCTGGCGACTGTTGCAGCCCTCATCCCAGTCGCCTCAGCCAAGCCAAACACAGATGCGGCGGTAATGCGGACTTATGGTACGTCTCAAGCTCTGGCAATGGATCGTGTTGGCACTGCCCCTAGCTTCGGTAGCGGCTTTCTTGCTGGTAGCTGCTGGCGTTCAGATTCAGCACTGGGGAGTGAGCTGGATTTGGGCTGTGGTAGTGCTGGTGCTGGCAGGCTGGCGCTGGCTGTTGGTGTACTGGCTGCGCTCACCCGTGGTTGTGGAGTTAGAGCAGGCTCTAGAAGCCGCAGAATCATCAGAACCTCTAACGGCCCTTGATCCAAGCGCTGCAAATACGAACGACCCAGCTGTGAAGGCTCAGCAGGTTATTCAAGCCACGCTTGAGCAAGCCCGCACTGACCCAGCGCCTTGGGAAGACTGGAGCATATTTTTTCAGCGTAGCCGCGAGTTGGTCGAGGGCATCGCCCGCATCTACTATCCCAATACAAAGCATCCGCTGCTGAATATCTACGTGCCTCAGGCTTATGCTCTGATGCAGGGCACCACCAATGATGTGGAGCGGTGGATGCAGCAGTTGGCGCCGGTGCTGAACCAAGTTACCGTCGGGCAAGCCTACCAGGCCTACCGCACTTACCAGCGCTTTGAACCCGCAGCCCGAACTGCTCTTCAAGTTTGGGATTGGGCGCAGTGGGTGTTGAATCCAGCCGCTGCTCTGGCTCGAACCGCCACCCGGGGTCAAACGGACCAAGCCCATCGCCAACTGTTGATCCACTTTGCCGACATTCTGCGAGCCGAAGTGTTCAAGAACCTGGGCACCCGTGCGATTGAACTCTACGGGGGCAAAGCTGCCAGTCCGATTACGATCAGTGCGCCGACTGCTCAAACTCAGACCCTGCGCGAGATTTTAGCCCAAGCTGATCCTGAGCGTGAAACCCGTCCAGTTCAGGTGATGTTGGTCGGGCGCACTGGGGCTGGTAAGAGCAGTCTGATCAATACGCTCTTTGATTGCGAACGTGCCCAGGTCGATGTCTTGCCCAGCACCGACCGCCTACAGGATTACCACTTTCAGGTCGAAGCTGAGGAATCGCTGATTCTATGGGATACACCGGGCTACGAGCAGGTGAATGGGGCTGAACTGACCGAGCAAGTCCTGGACCAGGCCAGCGCCATCGATTTGCTGCTCTTAGTCACACCAGCCCTGGATCCAGCTCTACAGATGGACCTCGACTTTCTGAAGCAGGTCCACAGCACAACCGGGGCAGAGCTACCTGTGATTGCTGTTGTTACCCAAGTTGACCGTTTGCGCCCGCTACGTGAATGGCAGCCACCCTATGACTGGCAGCACGGGGATCGCCCTAAGGAGCACTCGATTCGGGAAGCAGTCGAGTACCGGGCAGAATTGCTAGGGGAAGAGTGCCGCTCGATTTTGCCCTTGGTTACTCAAGATGCTACTAAGCAACGGTTAGCTTGGGGCACGGAAGCCCTTTCCTTGGGGCTGATGTTAGCGATAGATCCAGCCCGGCAGTATCGTCTAGGACGCTTTCTACGTGATTTAAATGCTCGCTCCCGCTCGGCAGGACAGATTATTGACCGCTACGTGTTTCAAATGCGCACGGCTCAGGGAATCACTTCTTTAGTCAAAAGCCCAGTGCTACATTTTGTCTCGCGTCTCACTACAGGCTCTAGCTTATTGGCAGAATTGCTGACTACTAAAATTCCGGTCGAACAATCGCCTGCCGTTGTCAGCAAACTGCAAATGGCCTACGAACTTTGGGCGCTGCTAGCTCCAGCCACTGCCGCCAATTTTGATCTCCTAGCTATTTGGCCCCTACTCCTGAATAATCCAGAACCCGCTGAAGTTAATGCCCGAGCCTTTGGTCAAACTTTAGTGGAACATTGGACCCAGTCCTACAGCGTGGATAAACTGCCGGAGCGTTTTCAATACTATCTGTCGCAGCAACTACCAGTTCAGCAAGCTCAAACCCGCTAGAGATTGGAAAAATTGATTAGGAGAACCTGAGAGACTCAACAATGCATAAACTGAACTTAAACGCAAAGGTTCAGAATAGGGTTCGCGAGTCGCTTGTTCGCCACTAACTTGAAGCTAGAAAAGACAAGCAAGAGCCCCTGACTTCCGTCAGAGGCTCTTCCAGTTATCTAAAAAGCTCAACAACTAAGCGCAAGGGCCTAGCGGATATTGCCAGAAGAACGGCCTACAACATCAGGCTCACGGTAGCGCACTGGCTCTTCCTTCTTACGAGCTAGACCAGCCAAGCCGGCCAAACCGAGCAGGCCAAGCCAGCCCCAGTCAAAGTCGCGATCGCCTTCAACGGGATCAGTTTCTTGCAGAGGAGTGGAATCCAGGGTGGGACTGTTGGGGTCAGTCGTGGTGTTGTTGGTTTGAGCAGAAACAGGCAGGGTTGAAGGCAGAACCGACAAGCTTAAGCTAAGAGCGCCAACGCCGACCAGCTTAGAGACATCAGAAAGTTTCATGACAAATTTTCCTCTTTTTTCCTTATTTGGCAACTCAGAAAACACTCAGGTTAGGCTACCTGAAAGCGCTATCAATTCAGCCAGTTAAATCAACGAACACTGCCTAGCTTATCGGTTGCTCTTGCCCTAGGTATCCATCCTCAGCCAGAAACCTAGTCTCCTCAAGGCTCTTACTCTGGAGATAGACAAAAACCCAGGTCAAAGCTGTAAAAACAGTTAGAAACAACCTGTTTTTTTGTTAGGCTCTTTGGGGTAAAACACTGCTTCTAATATGGATCCCGCTTCCACAGCCTCCCACCTTGAGAGCCAATATTCAGGCCAATACTCAGGTGAGACAAGCAGCGCTGACCATCGTCATATTCAGTTTTGCACTGATCCCCAACGCTTAGAGATTACTCAGCTACAGTCTCTGTTTAAAGTAGCTGCCTTTTGGGCGCAAGACCGCAAGGCAGAAGATTTAGTCCTTGCGTTAACGCACAGTAATCCAGTTGTGACTGTCTGGGATGGGGATCAACTAATTGGGTTCGCACGCGCAACATCTGATGGAATATATCGAGCCACAATCTGGGATGTTGTAATTCACCCCAACTATCAAGGCTCTGGCTTAGGGCGTAAGTTAGTGCAGACCGTTTTGGCCCACCCGCACGTTGCTCGGGTCGAACGGATTTACCTGATGACCACTCATCAGCAGGCGTTCTATGAGCGCATCGGCTTTACGGTCAATTCCAGTACAACCATGCTGCTCGTCAATAGCGCAGTCTGAGCCCTAACCTGATTCGAGGAATCACTCCCCAACGCGCCACGCTTCTAAAGCTTCGTAGGCGGGGCAGTAGCCCTCAGGGCTGACCTTGAAGCTAGACAGCGGCGACTCAGGATTCCAGCAGCGCTGACCCCGGAAAAAGCGGCAACTGCCACAGGAACGACCTGAGCCTGGGCTCGGTTCGGTCTCGCTTGAGGCACTCAGCAACTCTCGGGGGGTCAGCCCACGTAGCACTAACTCCTCACCTTGCCAACGAGCTTCAATTAAGCCAGTGTCAGCAAACATTCGCCAGCGGGGATCTTGCTTGATTTCCCCTGGTAGGTCCAAAGAAACCAGCTCATCTAGTTCGGTTACTTCACCCTCATAGCGAACTTCAGGCAGAGCCTGAGCGGCAGGCGTTGCTGCATAAAAACTCTCGCCGATCGGCAGTTCCACTAGAAGCCCAGGATTGGGGGTATGAATTTGATAACGGTTACGCAGCTCATCTAGGTTGGCCAGATCACTGAGATAGGTCTCCGAGCCATGCACAAACACGACATGCTGAGGACGTAGATTGTGGATCAGTTGGGTCGTGCTAGACCCGTCACAGTGGTCACCAAGCAAGTAAGTTTCCACGCTAATCGGCGTATCGGTCGTGCCACTGCCCGAGCGAGAAGCTTGCAACCATGCTTCCCAACCGGCAGGCAGATTATGCTGACCGATGGTCGCTCGCCCACCTACCTCCCGTCCATCTGCCCGTCCGTTGGGCAGTTGAGGGAGCAACACGCGCCAAGACTGTCCAGGCCCCTCACACTGGCCTGCGGTGGGCAGATAATCACCCAAATCTGTGTACAAGTCGGTGAGGACTACACAAGGGGAACAGCCAAGGCGGGACCGCTCTTGGGGGCTGTTTACCCGGCGGACCCTCGGCTTAATACGCTCATCCCAGAACAACGGTTGATGCTGAGCAAAATTCTGCACCGAGGCAGGCAGGTGAGACAGGATTGCCAGATAGGAATCGCAAGCCTCGGCCACCTGGCCATCCACCCAGATATCTAGCTCCCGGCCTGTGAAGTAATGGTGGCTCCGCAGCAACATCAACACTTCTTGCCCAGGTCCTAGAGTGGGTAAAGGCAGGAGCACAGACTGACCCGCATTAATTGCCTGATGCACCCGTTCCGCTAGCTGATTCTCCTGCACGCGACGGTGCGGATGACGAGCCGTGCCGTAACTGCCTTCGAGGATCAGCACGTTTGGCGATAGGGTGCGCAAATTCTCAAGCGGCAATCCCTCGACCAGACGAGTATTGGAAAGGAAAAAGTCGCCGGTGTAAAGTACCGAGTAGGTCTGCGGTCCGGCATCGTAATTCAACAAGATGCAGGCAGCGCCGGGTAGGTGCCCTGCAGGCAAAAGTGCCACGGTCAGACCTGGTCGAACTTCGACCGGCGTTTGCCAGGGTAGAGCCTGACACAGACCCACTCTACTTGCCTCTGAGTCGGCACCAGACCAATTCAGAGGCAATAGGTGGGTCGTAACCTCACTGGCATAAATCGGCAGCTTGGGACGAGCTTGATGCAGGGCTAGCACCCCCCGCGCATGGTCAGGGTGCGCATGGCTCACTAGAACCAGGTCTGCCATGACCTCGTCAAGCAAGCTCAGATCTCGCAAACCGCAATCTAGCAATACTCGGTGGGGGCCCAACCGCACCTGAAGGCAGATCCCCTGGTCTGCATGACCAACAGCTAGAGGTAAACACGCTAATTCCAACACAGGGAAGCCGGTCGTTTGCCATACTCAGACTGTGTACTCAGAGTATGGCAGAGTCGGCCCTTTGATCCATCTTTGATGGATTAGGTCTGAGTTTTCTGAACTTGCCTAGAGAGTGACCTGCCGGGGCAGGTCCGAACTGAGCCTGGCTCACCCGTCCAGCTAGCAGTGTCTAGCTGAGTGAGTCACGCCCCACAACTGCCTCCACAATCGCTCAGGAAACCCGAGGGCTTCGAATCTGGAGCTTTATGGTTTAGGCAGGGGCAGGGGCGGGGGGCATGGAACTAGTGGGCTGAGCCGTTGCCGTGGTAGTTGTCGGTATCGTAGAAGCCGTTGCGGGTGCCAAAGAAGAGGCAACTCACCACAAACGGAATCAGTAAGCTTAACAGCACGAGTTTGGTATCCATTGGTGTTTTCCTTATTGCTTTACCTGTTTTGAGCGTTTCTGAATGAGTGCTTCCGCCCAGATTATAGAAGCTGCTTGGCTATCGCGCCCATCCCCCGAGGTTGCCCCTGACCTATTAGGTTGCTGGGTGGTTCGGCAATTGCCCAACGGTCAGCTGGTTAGAGGTCTGATTGTGGAAACGGAAGCCTATGCGCCAGATGACCCTGCCTGCCATGCCTACCGACGCAAGACCCAGCGCAATGCAGTCATGTTCGGCCCGCCAGGTTTTGCCTACATCTACCGCATTTACGGCATCTACCATTGTTTCAACGTGGTGACTGATGTTGATGGCCGTGCCAGTGCAGTGCTGATTCGCGCCCTAGCCCTACCAGGCCAGCCTATGCGCGCAGCCGCAGGGCCCGGCAAGCTCTGTCTAGCCTTGGAGTTAGAGACGAGTTTGAGTGGTATCCCCCTAACTGCGGCTTCAGAGCTCTGGTTGGAACACCGTCTGGAAACCGAGGCGCTAGACCTGATACAAACCACAAGAATCGGTTTGAGCCAGGGAGTTGAAATACCGTGGCGTTGGTACATCAAAGCTCATCCTGCTGTTTCAAAGTTCTAGGCTTACCAAGCAAACTAAACCCTGGAGGTTCCGGCCTAAAGCCCAATCGATAGGGTGATATTGCTGAACTTTAAGAAAACCTATAAGTAGCCTTTAAAAGTTCTATAACAGAACTATAAAGTAAGGGGGGAGACAATTGGATTAGCAAGCTTCAACTCCTGTCGCCAGGGGCCGCTTGACCTTTGCCAAATTGAACCTGATAGAGTTCCAACAGCCAAAGGTATTCTCAATTGTCAGTCTTTGGATGCTTGTTCAAATCGGCTGCTTGACCAGGCTTTTTTCGAGTAGTCAAGAACCTTAACATAGTCGAGTTATACATCTCACGCGAATATACTTTCGCTAGGCTTTTGGCAAATCATGGATGGAAACAGTTGTGATCCTAGCAGTGTTCGCAGCGTTGCAGATACGAATTCTTCTCGACAAGCAGCCAACTTAGAGCAGGAATGGCTGAAGTTAGCTGTTGCCAAAGAGCAGTTTTTGAGCAATTTGAGCCATGAACTGCGCACGCCGCTCACCAGCGTTTTGGGGCTATCAAAACTCTTATTAGAAGGGGTTGCAGGACCACTTGGAGACAAGCAGAACCAATACGTCGGCATTATTCAAGAGCAGGGCATGAAAATGCTGACAGTGATCAATAACCTGCTAGATTTAGCCGCTTTGGAAGCAGGCGAAATTGCGGTTAAACCCTGTCGCGTTTCTCTATCCTCTCTCTGCCAGAGCAGCCTATACACGGTGCAATCCTGGGCAGAATGCCAAAATATTGCCTTGTCTTGTCAATGCAAACTCGAAGACGATTATTTGAGCACTGATCCAGCTCGATTGGGGCAAATTCTTAATCAACTACTGACCAATGCCTTGAAATTTACGCCGATGGGTGGGGCGATAACCCTAGAGCTAAAACACACTTCAGCGGATGAAATCACAATCAGCGTCATCGACACAGGTATTGGCATTCCACCTGAACAAATTCAAACTTTGTTCCGGGGTTTTCATCAAGTAGAACCTAGCTTGACCAGACGAACTGGTGGTTTAGGTATCGGTCTAGCCCTAAGTGCCCGCTTGGCCCAACTTCTGGGCGGTCACATTACAGTTGAGTCAGAGCTAGGCCGTGGTAGCAAATTCGCATTGCATCTGCCTGCGCCAGGCACCAGAGCTGCTGGCAAATCTCGTTAGTTTAGAACCAGTTAGTCTAGAAAAGGCCAGCCCGATCTAGCCCCAGCAGAATAGCGCTCAATAAACCCAGGCCAGCCATCAGTCCAGCAGGCATGAACTTACGCGTTTTCTGAAGTCGAAGTGCGAAGAATACCGCCAGGAACAACATCACGACAAGAGCGCCCCAAAAGGCTAGTTCCGAGGCAGCGGCTTGCATCAGCCAGGCAGCCAGTAGCAACAGTCCGCCGCTGATACTCCCTGCAATTAAAGAGGCTCGGCTAGCACTCTTGCGATAGCCCACGATACCGCCTACGAGTGACAGTAGGCCGTAAATAGCTGCAACCCAACTAGAAATGATCATCGGCGGCGAGTTAAGAAAGCAGGCAGATCAACTTTGACGGGAGACGCTGCCGAGGGTTGAGCAGGAGCAGGCGTGGGCGCAGGCGTCTCTGCCTTATCTGGAACGGGCTTATCCGGAGCGGGTTTATCTGGTTTATCTTTAGTGGCAGCTGGTCGTGAAGCCTCCTCTCGCTGGGGAAGCTCGACCAAATTCATGCCTGTGGCTGTCAAGACGACTTCAAGCTGACGGTTGAGGCGATCCTCTAGCACACGCTCTAGGGCCGTTTTCAACTGCAGCCCATGGCGTTGACTAACTAGAGAGCGATCCTTCCAGTGTTGGACTGCGGCGACCTGTTCACTGGCCTGCTGCGCTTGCATCAAAACTTGCTCCTGCAACTCAGCCACCTGTTTTTCCAGGGCTTCTGTCCGTTGGCGGCTGGTGCCATGCTCCACCTCCAGTTCCCGCAGCGAATGTTGCAGGCGGGCTTGCAGTAGCAGTTGACGAGCGTGTTGCACTTCGAGCTCATCCCGACGGATCCGGGTTTGGTGCAGCTGAGCCTCGAGTTCTACTTGCGCCTTACGACTCTGATCAGTCTGGTTCTGAGCAGCTAGCAAAGCGGCTTGGAGTTCCTGCTGCTGCTCTTGCCACTGCTCAAATTCGCTGAGGCGGGCTTCTAAAGTTCGGTTATGAGCTCGGACCTCGGTTAGGGTCTTCTCCAAAGCCCGGATCTGTTCGCCCTGCTGCTCACTCAGAAGTTGAGCTTCGGTGAGGAGGGCATTCAAGGTAGCCTGTTCGCCACTGTTGGCCTGGTGCTGAGCTTCCAGCTCTGTCTGCAGCGCCTGATTGTGCTGGCTTTGAAGGTCAAGTGCTTGTTGCAGTTCGGTCAACTGCTGAGCCTGCTGATGATTAAGGGTCTGCTGGTCTTTGAGCTGATTGCAGAGGGCTTGCAGTTGGGCTTCTAGTTGAGCAGTGTGATGGACAGAGCGCTCTGCGGATTCCTGTGCTTGGTGAAGTGTACCTCTGGCTTCTGTAAGTTCAGCCTCCAAAGCAGCAATCGTGCGTTGATGGCGGTTCGTAAACTCCTGGGCTTCGCTCAGCAACTCTTCTAGAGCACGGGACTGCTCCTGGGCTCGGCTGTGCTGCTCCGCCAGTTGGCTCTCCAGTTGCGTGATTTTGCTGCGCTGAATCCGATTGGTCTCCTGAGTTTCAGCGGTCTGATGATCCAAAGCTTGCTGTTGGCGCACCAGTTGTACCTTCAGCTCCGCAATCGCCTGCTGCTGAATATGCGCAATTTCTTGGGTCGCCGCTAGGTGGGTTTCTAAAGCATGCTGGTCGCCAATTTGTAGCTTCAGCTCGGCCACAGAAGCCTGTGACTGATCGAGAGCCTGCTCCAATTGTCGAATGCGCTCCTCGCGGTCACGAGTTAGGGTCTGAAGCCGCTCCAGCTCTGAAGCTAGTGCCTGCCTCTCCTGCTGAGCCTGTTGTTCAACCTGTTGCAAGACTTGGAGCACTCGCTGTTGCACAGCCGTTTCGAAATCAACTGCTGTAAAGTCTTCTGGAGCAGGAGGCTCCTCAAACGTCAGCGCAGCTTCTACAGCTTCGAGGCTGGTATCAGGTGAAGCGGGTTCTGGAGGAGAGAGCGGCTGAGCAGGATTGGCTCGGCTGGTCTTACCCAGCAGCTTTTTCTTCTGTAAAGGTTGGCCATCACTGGCAGAGAATAGGCTACGGGCGAGGTTGCGTTCAGACACCGAAGACCTCCAATTGGACCAATTCCTCAAGCCGACGGGTCGCTTCTGACTCGGGCTTATGTTCGAGTATCGTTAGTCCCCGATCAAATGCCGTGCGAATGTCAGCACTATCGGGCACAGTCACTGGGCATAGGATATCGCCAAACATTTCACGAGCGTGCTGGTAGAGCTGTCCTGTGTGGGAGGCGGCCCAGATTCCCCCGGGTAGATAGCGGTCGTCGAGCATGTTCACCACAACTCGAAATTTCCGGGGACCGATGTAGCTTTCCGCTTCCTGTATAAACCGGATTGTAGTCTCAGTGCACTGAAAATCAGTGCGGTTCAGGCGGGTTGGTAGCAGAACTTTATCAGCAGGAACAAGGGCATTAGCAGTCAGCTCGTTCAGGTCACCGGGGCTATCGATAAAGATGTAGTCGTAGTGTTCTGAGACCCGCTCGATTTGCTTCTTGAGCACCATTTCCTTGCCCATCTGGATCGATGCCAGTTGGGTAACGGCTTCTGCCATAGAAACGTGAGAAGGGACGATATCCAGTCCCTTCTGACTCTCGAAGATTACGTCCTCAATATTGCGTTCAGGGCGTTTCTTGAGAAACGTCAGTACGGTGTCGTTCTCGTCTAGAGCTTCCAGGTTGCCCAGGAACAGGCTACTCGCAGTCGTTTGCGAAGTCATATCGATCACTAGCACTCGCACGCCTCGACAGGCTACTAAGTGAGCAGTGCTACAGCAAATGGTGGACTTACCTGTACCACCCTTATTATTCGTAAACGCGATGACCTTTGCCATGCGCTGAGTACCCTAGCTCCGGATCTCTGACTTTTAAAAGCCACCCTGCTTACACCAGCAACGGTATCACAATCACTTTAAGGTTCGGAATTTTTCTCTATATGGAACCCGGCATTTCTGGTGAGGCAACGGTCTCTGTTAAGCCATTAACTGGTGAGATGCCCTCCTTTAGAGAACCGTTAACGCCTATTGCCCCGTTTAAGGACCAGCGATAATCCAGCTCTAGCCCACGTTGCTGGCAGTTGGCTTCAATCTGTTTCTGCTGCGCCGCTGCCTTGCGCAGAGTGATGATCAGTTGCTGAACTTGCTCTCTAAGGGAAGCATCGTCGCGCGCAGCGGCGGGCAAAGTTTGACGTTCTAGGAGACGCAGCAGCAGCTCGTAGTGAACGTGCGAGGGAATAGGAATAGATTGCATTCAGGATCCAAACAGGGACTCAAACGAGACGGGGTGTGACTAGGTCAGCCACCGGCAAGCGAATGCAGCCTGCTGTGGAAACGAATGGTTGGGGTAAGGGATATCCTATCAGTCCTAATCAAGGCAGCATGAAATCTCGCTTAAATATGTCATTCAGAACCCCATGCAGAGGATGCAGCTAGATTCTGCACTCGAGGCAACAAACACAGGATGAACGGGAGCGTCAAGCAGATTGGGTTACTGATTAGTTGCTGGTTAACGACTTCGGAGGCTAGCCAATCAAAAACCCCATCGCAGTAGATGGGGTTTCGTAGGTCTCAAGGACAACCTTCAATATTCAGGTTGAGCCGTGGCAGGTGTCCAAGTCCCAGCTCAAGAGCTAGGCTAATGGCGGACCATACAAGCCCAGACCTGCCAGAGGCGGCTCTTAGGCTTGCTGAATCAGACCCGTGTAGTAACCATTAGCTTCGGGGCTAGCGGAAGCAGCAAGGATGTGGTCGACAACCTGGCCGGGCACAGCTGCTTGCAAATTGCGAACCCCGTACTGAGCATCAGAAGGACCAATCACACTCGCCGAAGCGGTGAGCATGTGGTTCCGGGATTGGGCAGGAATGTTGGCAGCTTGAGCAACGGAAGCTAAACCAAGCGTGAAGAGAGCAACCAGAGGGGCGTTTTTAAGAGAGCTTTTCATTACCTTGATCTCAGACTGTTTGAATTTAAACCTTCGATGTCTTTAATGTAGACTCAGACAGTTTGAGTGTCAACAGTCCAAAGAAGATGGATTAAGATGTCCTGACATTCCCCCTTGCAAGCTAGAGCAGCCCAGGCGACAGGGCTGAGCTAGACGCAGGATAAGTGCCTCAGATTTGTTTAGTTAATCCAGGTCAAAGCGAGAGTGTGGAGTAGAGGGCAAGACTGGCTTATGCTCTGGGAGATCAGACCAAACTGGGTGGCTCCTAAAAGTCATGATTAAGCCGAGAATCCAGCGTCGGTTGCCCGAATGTGCCCTCTGCCTATTCAACACAGGCAACCCCTTTCTGTTCTGCTCTGTTCACCCGCAAGGGCTGACGGAGAACACTTGCCTTGACTTTCGCCCAGATCCCGGCCTACCTGTTGAACCCGGGAGTGGAAAATTTGAAGAGGAGCAAGACGAGGGGGAGTTGATGGGCTGCGAAGACCACTGGGCTCAGGTCCAGAAGCTAGAGCGGCTGAACAGTCATCCAATGTTTACGGGGCAATGTCCAGACTGCGGCTATGAGTTCTCACCTGTCATGCATCCCGATGTGTACTGGGACTGTTTGGAATGTGGTTGGGCAGACCAGACGGAGTAAGTCTGGCCGGTAGTCACTATGACGGTATAAGACTAGGCATAAGCTTCAAGTCTCAGTGAGTCTAGGGGGTTAGAAGCCAAAGTCCAATTAGTAGAACCAGTACATGAACTAAGTATGACTAAATTCCTTGCTTTAGATTTTGAGACTGCGGATAACGGAGCAGATAGTGCCTGTGCCATTGGGCTGGTTCGGGTCGAGCAAAATAAAATTGTGCAAAGGAGTTACTTCCTAATCCGTCCGCCAAGGGACAGTTTTTTGTTTACGCACATTCATGGCATCACCTGGGAGGATGTTGCCTTAGCAGCTGACTTTAGCCAAGTATGGCCTCAGTTTAGCCACCTATTTGAGGACATTGACTTTATAGCAGCTCACAATGCCTCTTTTGATAAAAGAGTGCTCTATGCCTGCTGTGATGCTCATAACATCGCTA
The DNA here is from genome assembly GCF_014696065.1 of Leptolyngbya sp. FACHB-261. Classification (NCBI taxonomy): domain Bacteria; kingdom Bacillati; phylum Cyanobacteriota; class Cyanophyceae; order Leptolyngbyales; family Leptolyngbyaceae; genus Leptolyngbya; species Leptolyngbya sp. FACHB-261. The sequence goes on from NZ_JACJPL010000027.1 coordinate 816,313, forward strand.
GACCAGAGCACAATTTTATCTGCACAGTGCAACTGGCACGCCGAGCCTTTAGGATTTATCCTACTAAATTACCTGATGTTTGCAGGCACTTAGAGATCAACTTGGAGCATCACCAAGCACTCTCTGATGCCGAAGCCTGTGCTCGCATTGTTATAGCCGCTAATCACCATGCCAAAAAGATTTAGAAGTAGAGTTTTGGGCAGTCTCTATTTCAGCCTTCATTGAGAGTTCTGTGTAACCTCTTGCACAATATCTTGCAAAATATGCAGAGCATTAATTGCAGTTGGAAAGCCAGCATAGGGAACAGTCTGAAGAATGATTTCCTCAATTTCTTCGGGGGCCAAGCCGACATGGAGCCCTGCACCAATATGAACCCGCAATTGAGGCTCGCGTCCGCCCATCGCTGTCAGCATGGCAATGGTGGCAATCTCACGCTCACGTAGGTTCAAGCCCTCTCGGTTATAGATATCACCAAAGGCGAATTCCACGATATATCGACCTAAATCACCCAAGCGCGACACAACTTCCTCTCCGATCTTGCCATCGACTTCGGCAAGCTTCTTCAATCCACGCTCGTATCGGGTTTGAGTTTGAGCGTTAACCGGAGTTTGATTAGGCTGGGTCATGTTTTTACTTCTATTGCTAGTTTGTCTCTATTGCTTCGTAGTGCCGAATCTTCGATTCAATCACTAACAAATTACGGCTGAGTTCTTCTAACTGCGTTTTAACTTGTTGTTGGTGTACCTCAAGCAGTTGCCGCCGTTCATGCACCGTTTTGCTGCCCTGGCGTCTCAGTTCTGCAAACTGCTGCATTTGCCGAATGGGCATTCCGGTAGCCCGTAGCCGAGTTAGAAATTCAAGCCAAGCAATATCACTTTGGGCGTAACGGCGATGGCCACTGCTTGCACGGCTTACGGGATCTAGCAAGCCCACTCGCTCGTAGTAGCGCAGCGTATGCACACTCAGTTGTGTGAGCGCCGCAACTTGTCGAATTGTGAGTTGATTTGTGAATTGAATTGTGGGTTGGTTTTCCATAAAGCTTCGGTACACAAATTAGTGTGCAACTTCGAGCGCACTCGAAGTCAAGGCCCTCGATCTCGTCTCAACGCTTAAATCTCCTAGTAATGTTCTGATCGGAAGCCCCCGACCGGACCTCAAAAAGGGCCTTAAAAGCAGTACATTCCCTACTGCCCGAGGCTTGAGAGCACTACTCTGGCCCCTGAAGATAAGGTGTACGATGGTCAGCACATGCTGCTTGCAGCCTGATTCTCCGACTCTATCCCCTTGCAATGACCCAGGTAACTCCTGCCTTTTTGAGTACGCTAAACCCATCTCAGCGGCAAGCCGTAGAGCACTACGCTGGGCCTCTGCTGGTGGTGGCAGGGGCTGGCTCAGGCAAAACGCGAGCGCTGACCTATCGCATTTTCAGCCTGATTGAGACGCACCGGGTCAGTCCTGAGAATATTCTGGCGGTGACCTTCACCAACAAAGCAGCACGGGAGATGAAGGAGCGCATCGAACGGCTGTTTGCGGAAGAGCATGCCAAAGAGCGCTTCGGCAAACCTCTCTCTGATTTGCAGCCCTACGAGCAGACCCGCATCCGCTCGCAAATTTATCAGCGTCTGATCAAGCCTTTGTGGATTGGCACTTTTCACAGCTTGTGCGCTCGGATTTTGCGCTTTGATATTGAGAAGTTTACGGACTATAAAGGCCGCAAGTGGGACCGTAGCTTTTCTATCTTTGATGAATCAGATGTGCAAAGTCTGGTCAAAGATATTGTGATCACGCAGCTCAATCTTGATGAGCGCAAGTTCAATCCTCGCTCGGTTCGCTACGCAATTAGTAGCGCGAAGAACCAGGGTTGGTCACCGCAAGATCTAGAGGTTCAAGAGCCCGGTTACAAGAGCCGCGTCATTGCTGAAGTTTATGAAAAATATCAGGACGCGCTATCTGCCAACAACGCCCTTGATTTTGACGATTTGATTGGCATTCCAGTACAGCTCCTGAAGCAGAATGAGCAGGTACTGGCCTATTGGCACAGCCGTTTTCGCCATATTTTGGTGGATGAATATCAGGATACCAATCGCACCCAGTATGATCTGATCCGCTTGTTGGCAACGAATGACGCAGAGCCGCAGGATATGGATTGGGAGCATCGCTCGATTTTCGTAGTGGGCGATGATTTCCAGTCAATTTATCGTTTCCGAGGGGCTGACTTCACGATTATTCTGGAGTTTCAAGATTCCTTTGGCGATGGCCTTGTGGATACCACAACACGCACAATGGTCAAGCTGGAGGAGAACTATCGCTCCACAGCTAATATTCTCAGTGCAGCCAATTGCCTGATTGAGAATAACACCGAAAAAATTGACAAGATCCTGCGGGCAACCCGCGAACCAGGTGAGCTGATTTATAGTCATCGAGCTGACAATGAGCAGGATGAAGCCCAATTTGTCATCGACGAAATTCGTAAGCTAGAGCGTCAACAGCCAGACTGGAATTGGGGCAGTTTTGCAATTTTGTTCCGCACCAATGCTCAGTCGCGCCCCTTTGAGGACGTGATGCTACGTTGGGGCATCCCCTATACAGTTGTGGGGGGGCTACGCTTCTACGACCGCAAGGAAATTAAAGATATCCTGGCCTATCTAAGGGCCATCGTGAACCCGGCTGACACAGTCAGTTTGCAGCGGGTGATTAACACTCCTCGCCGTGGCATTGGCAAGACCACTATTGATCGGCTCAAAGTCGCTGCCGAAGAATTAAACGTGCCGTTGTGGGAGATTCTCAGCGATGAGACTTCGGTGCAAACTTTGGCTGGGCGCTCTGCTAAACCCGTGGTTGCCTTTGCTCAACTGCTCAGTCGTTGGCAGGAGCAGCTAGACACAGCCAGCCCCAGTCAGATTGTGCAAGGCATTCTGGACGAGACAGGCTATGTCCGCGACTTGCATACCGAAGGCACGGACGAAGCCCTAGACCGCATTCAAAACCTCAACGAACTGTACAACGCCGTTCAGCAATTTGAGGAGGAAAATGAGGGCGAAGCGACCTTGCGAGAATTTCTAGCTAATGCTTCTCTGGCCTCTGATTTAGACGACCAGAAGGAAAACACTGACCGAGTCACGCTGATGACGCTGCATGCAGCCAAAGGCTTGGAGTTTCCGGTGGTGTTTCTAGTGGGACTAGAGGAAGGCTTGTTTCCCCACGGGCGTTCCCTGGATGACCCAGCAGCGTTGGAGGAAGAGCGTCGTCTCTGCTACGTCGGCATCACCCGTGCCCGCGAACGTCTCTACTTGAGCCATGCCCGCGAACGTCGCCTCTATGGCTCTCGCGAAGCAGCGGTTAAATCTCGTTTTCTAGAGGAATTGCCCGGCGAGTTGCTGACTGGCCCTTCTATTCAGTTCACAACTTCCTCTGGCTCGAAGGGCAACTTGCAAAGTGCAATTAGGGCGAAATCAGGGCCAATGAGCGGCACAATTGGCAACTGGTCAGTAGGGGACAAACTGATGCATCAAGCCTTTGGCGCGGGTGAGGTGACCCGCATCTTTGGGGCTGGGGACAAAATTTGTTTAGCTGTTAAGTTTCCAGGTCTCGGTCAAAAGATTATTGACCCCAAAATTACTGCCTTGCAGCGGGTCGAATCTTAGCTGGGACCTAGGGCCTGACCCAAAAAGACCTCGAATTAGCAACAAGTCTAAGCATCCAGGTTCCCCAGGATTCACCATAGGATTGTGTCCTCTACGCAGGCTTGCGTCTCCAGCTAGCTTTTGGAACTAGATGAGCCGCCACCCCTGGAGAGGTAATCGAGCGTTTCCCGGGTGGTGCGTTGCGCCCAAGGTGGGGTGCCACTGGCCAACAGGCGCAGATAAGACCGAGTCATCTCCGGGAGGGTGACATTGCTAAATTCTGCACCATCAATTTTCGCTCCCAGCAAATTAGCCTCGCTCAAATCCGAGCCGCTTAAATCTGCTTTGCTCAAATTAGTCCAGTTCAGCTCTGCTTTGTTTAGAAGGGCACCGCTTAAATTAGCACCGCTCAAGTTAGCTCCCGTTAAATTCACGCCGCGTAATTGCGCAGCACTTAAGTTAGTGGCCTCTAAATTGGTCTCTTCGAGATTAGCGCCACTTAACTTGGCTTCACTGAGATCTACACCGGCTAAATCTAGCCCTTTTAAATCAACTCCATTCAGAAATGCGCCCTGCAACTTGACGCCATTTAGAAATGCGTCTTGTAGGGTTGCACCGCTCAATCTTGCGCCTTGCAAATTGGCCCAATTTAGATTGGCACCCTGAAGATTAGCCCCGCGAAAATTGCTCTCTTGGAGTCTAGCGCCACACAAATTAGCACGCTGGAGATTGGCACCGCGCAGATTTGCGTGTTTGAGATTACTGCCACTCAACTTTGCACGGGTCAATTCAGTTTTGACGAGAAAGGCGCCTTGAAGGTTCACCTTGGTCAAATCAGCGCCAGCCAGAGTTCCTTCACTTAACTTGACAAAACTTAAGTTCGCTCTGTTGAGAAACGCCCCACTAAAGTCAGACTTAGTTAAGAAAGCTCGACTAAGATTAACCCCAATCAAGTTAGCGTCTGTGAGCTTAACGGCGATCAAAGCTTTGCCGCTGAGATCGGCGCCCTGTAAATCGACTCCAGTGAAGTCCCTCTGCCCCATGTCATAACGCTTCAGCAGCTCACTGACTTCCATGTTGACCCAGCTCCAGTATCGCTATTTAAGCCGACTGAATGCTTCTAACATACCCAAATGCTGTTACAACCAACAACCCAATTAGATTAGATAACATCTGAAGATTCTTAAAGCAAAAAAATAATTCACTGAGTAACTTTTCAGTAAATAACCTGAACAAAGACAGTGATACTTTTCCAAAGAACAGTCTGATTGCGTAAACGGGTTGTAAACAAGTCACGAATTAAGCTGATCTCAGCTTGGCTTAAGCAACGAGCTAACCGCTCGGCATAGCTAGGCTGCGGCCCTGAAGTGGCAAACCAACGCTCAAGCAGTGCCGGAGTGACCCGTAGTTCTGTACTAAAGGGCTCGACCTGCGTTGTGACTGATGCCCCCAGCCCCGCGAAAATTGTGCTCAGATCTTCAGCATCCCAGTTCACCATCGGGTCTGAGGTATCGGTGTAGATGGCTTCTTCGGCGACCAGCCAGCGCTCATACAGCTCAGGGTCAAGCCAGACTGGATCAAGCAGTTGGTAGAGCCGTTGCGTACGGCGAGCGACCGTTTCTGCCAGAACCAGCCGTCCTCCAGGCTGTAGCCAAGCCTGAAGCTGCTGAGCGGCCTTCTGCTTATCAGGCTCCCGCATCAGGGCATTGCGCCCGATGATCCGGTCAAATCGCAGGTCAGGGGACTGGGCCGTCAAGGTCTGGGTCAAGTCAGCCAAGCTAGAGGACAGCACGATTGGGCGGCTCAGTTCTGGCAGAGCCGCTGCCTGTTCCTGTAGAGCCTGCGCATCGGTAGCGGTATAGGCACAGGCATAAACTCCGCCCTCCGGCACGCTGCGCAATGCCTCCCAGGTCAGCAAACCACTGCCTGCATTCAAATCCAGGATGACCTGATGGCGTTGAGGCTCAGCAAGCATAAACAGGCGGTCCCGGACCTGACCGAGTTGCTGACCGAACTGGCTTAAGGTTCTCTGGAGCCAGCGTTCTTGAGCTGCATCTGCTGGGCCATAGGTTAAGCCCTCTAAGCTTGGACCTGAACGCTCGACTAGAGCGGCTAGCTGGGCTTCCCGTTGACGTGCCACCTGGGTCTGAACCGCGGCTTCGAAGCCCTGATCGGAGGGCTGGTAGAAGACTTGACCTTGCAGCGAAGTCGGCAAATACTGCTGAGCCACCCAATGTTCTCGATAGCTGTGGGGATACAGGTAGCCTGTGCCATGCCCAAAGCCCTGTTGGTCACGATTGCCGTCTTTTAGGTGATTGGGCACGTCTGTCTCCCGCTCGCGCTCCACAGCAGCCAGGGCATCGAAAAAGCCCATGACGCTATTAGATTTTGGGGCATTTGCCAGGTAGAGAGCGGCTTGAGCCAGGGGGTAGCGTCCCTCTGGCAGTCCGACCCGGTCAAAGGCTTGGGCACAAGCATTGACCACACCAATGGCCTGGGGATCGGCCAGACCAATATCTTCACTGGTCAGAATCAGCATGCGGCGAAAGATAAAGCGCGGATCTTCCCCGGCATAGACCATGCGAGCTAGCCAATAGAGGGCTGCATCGGGATCGGAGCCGCGCAGACTTTTGATAAAAGCGCTAATCGTATCGAAGTGAGCATCGCCTTCTTTGTCATAAAGAACAGCACGATGCTGGATCGATTCCTCTGCCACCTCCAGACTGATTTGAGTCGTGCCAGTGGCATCGGGCGGCGTAGTTTCAACGGCTAGTTCAAGGGCGTTAAGCAGAGCGCGAGCGTCGCCATTGGCGATGTTAACCAAGTGTTCAACTGCCTCTGGCGCAACCAGAATCGAGCGCTGGCCATAACCCCGCGATGGGTCAGTTAAGGCCTGCTGCACAATACCGCGCAGATCCTCTGCTTCTAAGGGCCTGAGTTGAAATAGCCGTGATCGGCTGACTAAGGCTTTGTTGACCTCAAAGTAGGGGTTCTCGGTGGTAGCGCCGATCAGAATCACGGTCCCATTTTCCACCCAGGGCAATAGAGCATCTTGTTGCGCTTTGTTAAAACGATGCACCTCATCGACGAACAGGATGGTGCGCTGACCGTAAAGGCCACGCTTTTCCTGGGCTGTTTCAATGGCGGCGCGAATTTCTTTCACCCCAGAAAGAACCGCATTAATCGCGATGAAATGGGCTTGGGTGGTGTTAGCAATAATGCGCGCCAGGGTCGTTTTGCCCGTCCCAGGCGGACCATAGAAAATCAAGGACGAGAGCTGATCGGCTTGGATGGCACGGCGCAGCAAGCGCCCAGGCCCAATCAGTGCGGCTTGTCCCACAAACTCATCCAGGGTACGAGGGCGCATACGGGCAGCCAAGGGCGCTTCCGTCTCGGTTAATTGCTGGCGATGCTGCTCAAATAGGTCCATGCTGGAGTCCCTCTGCGGTCTCACCCACGCTTTAGTCTCTCAGTGTTAGGGTAAATGTAGAGCCTCAGGTCGAACCCCTAACCGCAGCTATCCTGCCACTATTCGGTGTTATGCAAATGGTTAATCAAACTACTAAGATGACCGATTCTTATAGCCAAGAAGACGTCCAGCAGATTCTCCATTTGGCCATCCGACGGCAGGTCCAAGATGGCGATGAACTCTCTCACGAACAGCTAGTCGAGATTGCCTCAGAGATGGGGATTTCGTCTCAGGATCTCAGAGCTGCCGAGCAGGAGTGGGTAGGCCAACGGCAAGCTTTGCAGCAACAGCAGACTTTTAATAACTACCGTCGCTACCAGCTGCGAGAGAACGTGGTGAAATTTGGCATTATTAATACTTTTTTAGTGTCATTGAACATAGTCATGACCGGAGAGCCGTCCTGGTCTCTGATGATCGTTCTAGTTTGGGGTTTAGGGCTAGCCTTAAATACCTGGAAGACCTATCAAACCGAGGGCGAGGAGTACGAAAAGTCCTTCCAGCGGTGGCGACGCAAGCATCAGTTCAAGCAAACGCTGAACACTGTGCTCGATCGCTTGCTCAAGGCTTAGCGAACAAAGACTTAGCGAACAAAGACTTAGCTAAAGGCTCAGTTAAGGGTTGGCAGAGCGATTAGACCAGTCCTGAGCTGAGAACTTCTTACCAAAGCTTCTTGACTACTAGGACTTACTGGCGAAGACTGCCAAGACTGATGGCTTAACACAACCAGCAGAACCGCTCGGCTTGCCTTTTCAGCCTTCATCTTTATCATTGGGGGTGTCGCGTTTGGCGGTGCCCCTATGTCTTCAAAATTGTCTCCAGAACTGTCTCCAGCACTCAACACATTAGACAAAATTGCTGTCATTGGTTGCGGGCAGGTTGGCGTCACCTTTGCCTATGCCTTGCTAATTGATGGCCTTGCTGAAGAAATTGTGCTGAGCGATGTGAATGCAGCCAAAGCTGAGGGTGAAGCGATGGACCTTCAGAACGCTGTGCCCTTTGGACGCCCGGCACAGGTGCGCTCAGGCAGTATTGCCGATTGCGCGGGTGCACAAGTCGTAGTGGTCACTGCAGGAGCAGCCCAAAAACCGGGGGAAACTCGGCTGGATCTCATTGCGAAGAACGCTCGCATTTTCAGCGAGCTGATCCCAGAAATTGCTCGTCATTGTCCAGACACAATTCTGCTGATTGTGAGCAATCCGGTAGACGCACTCACCTACCTAGCTTGGCAATATTCTGGTTTTCCGCCGGAGCGAGTGATTGGCTCTGGTACCGTGCTTGACAGCGGACGGCTACGGGATCTGCTGGCTCAGCGTTGTCAAGTAGACCCACGCAATATCCACGCTTACATCATTGGCGAACATGGTGATACTGAATTACCAGCTTGGAGCATTGCCAATATCGCCGGTATTCCCCTTGCTGAATTCGCCCAGCAGCGGCAGTTGAATCTGTCTCTAGATGAAATTTATAACCAGGTCAAAAACGCAGGCTACGAAATAATTCAACGCAAGGGTTACACGAACTTTGCAGTGGGTCTAGCCCTGGTGAAAATCGTTGAATCAATTGTGCGTAACGAAAACTCAGTGCTCACAGTTTCAAGCTTGTTACAAGGTCAAATGGGCTTGCAGGATGTTTGCCTGAGCCTACCAACCATCGTTAGTCGTAGAGGCGTTGAGTGTGTCTTGCAACCCAATCTCAGTGAGGCTGAGCAAAGTGCTCTACAAACCTCGGCTCAAACTTTGCAGGAGGCCATTCGCTCAGTGATGGCTCCTGCCTCCTGAATGTATTTGAAGGGAGTCTCTTTAGGAATGAAGCTAGCGAAGGAGGTTAAGACCGAAAAACGGATTCCTGGCTTTGCTGTCAATCTCCTGAGGAAGAGCTGCCTAACACCAAAGGGCAGCCTCAACCGAAGCTGCCCTTTCTCACCCTGATTGCTCAAGGCTAATTTCTAAAGACCCAAGGCTTTAAAATGTCGGAAATCAAGCAGGACGCACCGCTGGGCCGCTCTGCATGAGGCGAAGAATAGAAGCCTTCTCCAGTAACCCCACCAATACACCATTGGCACCCACAACAAACAGTTGGCTGAGTTTGCGCTGCTCTAGCAACTTAACCACATCCAGCAACGGTTGGTCAGCCTGAACGGTAGCGCTTGATTCTACAGGTTTGGCCACGTCACCCACTTGCGTCTCTGACCAGTAGGCCGTTGGCACAGAACGCAAATCTTCGAGGTCAATCTTGCCGAGCAGCTGTCCTGCAGCATCTACAACCAGATGTCCACTACAGGGTTTCATGATTTGCTCGTCAGCAAATTGCCTCAGAGACATGGCAGCCGAAACAATGGGTCTCTCAGGACTGACGGCATCAGCTGCGGTGAACTGGCTCAGCTTCGATTCCACTTTGGCAGATTGCGCAATCTGCCCCGCATTTTGCAGCAGGAACCAACCGATCAGCAGGTTCCAAAAATTGCCTAAACTGCCGAACAATACTAAGGGCAGCAATCCAGAAGCAATCGCTAGCCAACCTAAAACTTGACCGGCACGGCTGGCGAACGCGACACCTTTGTAGCGGTTGCCTGTCAGCTTCCAGACCAGTGCTTTTAGGATGTTGCCGCCATCTAGAGGCAGACCTGGAATCAGGTTAAACAGGGCCAGAGCCAGGTTTACTGAAGCCAGCAAGCCTACGATTGCAGCAAATGCTCCCGAATTAGCAGTGGCTATGCCAAGCAGAGTGAGCGCACCGAATAGCAATAGACTCACCAGGGGTCCGGCAATCGCCACCCAGAAGGCTTCGGCTGGAGTTTTCGATTCTTGCTCTAGACGAGCCACTCCCCCAAACAGAAATAGCGTGATCGACTTGACATCAATGCCCTGCCGTAGAGCCACTAGGCTATGCCCTAACTCATGGGCAACCACAGAGGTAAACAACAGCAGTGCTGCGAACAGCCCTACTAGCCAGGGAAATGGCGCAACTAGTCCTGGAAACTGAGCAGCCAGCCCACTGCCATAGCTCCAAGTCACTAGCCCCAGAACCAAGAACCAGGACGAATGAATATAAAAGGGAATTCCAAACAAACTGCCGACGCGAAATGTGCCATTCATAGCGGCAACCTCATGATCTGACCCCCCTCATGCTCTGAATCTGAGGTCTGAAGGGTTCAGCCGTTCTCATATCCCTATCGTAAAGAAATGTAAAAGCAGAAAGATGGCTCAGTATGGAGCGAAAGCCGTCCTTTTCTGGCCGGTTTTGGGTCGGTAGCAGTCTGGTATGGAAAATATTGATAGGGGAATACAGGGCTAAATACTGGACCAGCCCACTCTCACCTTCAAAGGGCTGCCTCAAAAGGCGAGAGTGGGCTGGTTCTAGGTATTCAAGTCAAGATCCCGTCAAGCGGGCGTCAGCTCATAACCAAAAAGAGCGATAAGAGCTAACCTCACTGCTGAGTTTGCAGCCAGTTTTGGGGCTTGAGGAATTGCTCGTAGAGTTCTGCTTCCGGGCTGCCTGCTTCCGGGTGGAAATCGTACTCCCAGCGCACCAGAGGAGGCAGGGACATCAGAATCGATTCGGTCCGGCCCTTAGTTTGCAAACCGAAGATCGTGCCACGGTCGTAAACCAAGTTGAACTCTACATAGCGACCTCGACGATAGAGCTGAAACTGACGCTGCCGATCGCTGTATTCAGTGTTGCGTCGCCGCTCCACAATAGGCAGGTAGGCATCTAAAAAGGCATTGCCACAGCCCTGTACCAACGCAAACAGGTCTTCCCAAGAGCGACGAGGTGGCTCACCCAACCTTGCGCTGATTAGCGCGGCTGGTCCATCAGGATCAGGCCCACGATACAGCTCGCCCTCACCATCCTGGTAGTCAAAGAAGATGCCACCTACGCCCCGCGTTTCATTACGATGAGCCAGGAAGAAATATTCATCGCACCAGTTCTTGAACACTGGGTAGTAGGACGGATGGTGAGTGTCGCAGGCGGTTTTAAAGGTGCGATGGAAGTGCTCTGCATCTTCCCGAAAGCCGTAGTAGGGCGTCAGGTCAGCACCACCACCAAACCACCACACAGGTCCCGCCTCAAAGTAGCGATAGTTGAGGTGAACGGTAGGAATATAAGGGCTGCGAGGATGTATCACCAACGAAGTGCCAGTCGCATAGAAGCCGTGGCCTTTCGCTTCTGGGCGCTGCTGCAAAATCGATGGCGGTAAGCCCTTGCCAAACACCTCCGAAAAATTCACCCCGGCTCGCTCGAATAGCGCCCCTTCAGTTAGCACCCGGGAGCGACCGCCGCCGCCTTCTTCCCGCACCCAAGAATCTTCTCGGAAGCCTGCACCGCCATCGACAGTGGCAAGGGCTTCACAAATGCTGTCTTGGAGACTGCGCATGAACTGGCTGACCCGCACCTGCCGGGTGCTGACTTTTGCGGGAGCCGCAAGCTGCTGAGTGTCAATCGCTGTCATATCAAAAGGGTTTTAGGTCTACAGGCGGCGTTACTCGTCAGACCGCATAAGCCTTAGCCTACTTTAAGGGAAGGTCTCTTTAGCCATCGCAGTGCTACAAGTTCTTAAGGACTGTTACAGGCTTCGCAACATGCCAAGGGGTCACGTTAGACCAGCTCAAGTCAGGCTAACCGACTGTTGCACCGAGGTTTCCGAAGCAGCGACGGCGGTGGAAGCAGCGGTTGAACCAGCCACAGGAATCAGGGGCGTGGGCACAGACTCAGGCACAGTTTCAAGCACAGACTCAGGCAGAGTAACCGGTATACGCCGCATCAAAGCCAGACGGGTGAGCGCCAAACTTTGCGTCAGCAGAATATCTTCCCGGCTCAACAGCCCTACCACTTGGCTCGGCTCCTCACGGCTGACCACAGGCAATTGGTGTAAGCCCCGTGAACCCATGCGCTTAAGAGCCACACTCAGAGATTCATCGGGAAAAACGCTCAGCACATCCGCTGTGCAGATATCTTTCACCTTCAGCATGTGCCAATCAGCAAGGCTCAAGGCTCGTTCCACATCCTGCAAGGTCACAATACCGGCAAGGTGCTCGTCGTTGCCCTGCACCAACAAGCTGCGATAGCGCAGATGAGTCATCAGCTCAGCGGCCTCGGCCAAGGCTGCAGTACCAGGTAGCGCAGGAGGCAGAGGCCCCATTGCAGCCTCGACAACGTAATCTGCTAGTGGGTCTGCGGCTGGTGGCTCGTCAGTAGGGGCGGCTGCAGCTTGAACTGGCAGGCGAGGCTTAAAGCGGTCGGTCAGCCAGACGCTGAGGCCGACTGCTGCCATCAGAGGCAGCACAATCCGGTAGTCCTGAGTCAGCTCAAATAGCAACAACACTGCCGTTAAGGGTGCTCGCACACTGGCTCCCAGCACCGCAGCCATACCGACCATTGCGTAAGCGGGAGGTGCAGCTAGAGGAATGCTGAGCGGCAGCGTAATCGCCAGAATCTGAGCGTAAGCACTGCCTAGGACAGCACCTAGAAACAGCGAGGGAGCGTAGATACCCCCCACAAAGCCGGTTCCTAAGCTCACCGCCGAAAGCATCAGTTTTGCGATCAAGAGGGCACCCAGAGCAGTCAGAGGCAAGGGCACATCTTGCAGCAGCGCTTCGATGGTCTCATAACCAATGCCCAAGGTTTGGGGCAGAACCAGAGTCACAACCCCCAAAATGCTGCCCCCAATGACCAGGCGCACTGGCAAGGGCAGCCGAGAGAAGCGCTCTAGCTTAGCAATCTCCCCCTTGGCTACACGCCTGCTCCAACTCACTAAGCAGGTATAAGCCACAGCGACCCCGCTTGCCAGCACGCCCAAGCCCAGGTATAGAGGCAGTTCCCAAAGGCTGCGCACCTCGTAAGCAGGCAGGGTAAAAGCAGGCTGGGAACCTAGCCCAACTTGCGCCACCAAGGCTGACACAACCGCCGCTAACACAACCACACTGGCGGCTGAAGTTGTAAACGGGGCTCTCAAGACAACTTCTAGCGCCAGAAACACACCGGCAATCGGGGCATTAAAGCCAGCAGCTAAAGCAGCAGCAGACCCCGCTCCCAACAGGACTTGAACGCGTTCCTGCGAAAACTTGAGACCCTGACCAAACAAAGCTCCTACACTGGCACCCAATTCCACACTGGGTCCTTCTGGCCCTAGCGAGGCTCCTGAGCCTAAAGAAACCGCAGCTGCGGCCAGCTTCAGTGGAATCTGCAATAGGTTGTTCGCGCGTCGATGTAAAGTCAATAGACCAGCCACTAGCAAGGCCCCAGTTACAGGCACCAAGGCTAGGGTCCAGCTGCCTAGAGGTCCAATCAGACCCATCAAGTCTTCGAGGAGCAGCCGGTGAGAGGTTTCGATCAGCCAGTGGAATGCCACTACAGCAACACCGCAGGTCAACCCCAGCATTACTGCCAGGATGAGGAGTACAGTCTCAGCCGAGGGCTGGAGCCGGTTGAGTAGGGCAACGAGTCGCGGAGAAGTACGCATCGCCGGGCCATGCAGTCATATAGAAATTAGTAGATAGTCAGAACTAACAGCTACCCGAAGCCGCCGGTCTAGCCAGCTGCAGTGAGTATCCACTTCTCTAAGTCATCGGCGCAGCAACAAGGAGGCAGTTGCCCTGCCGACTTCTTAGAATCTCGTTGTAAAGAAGTTCAACTATGTTTATCTTGCGGCACATAATACTTGACCGCAAGGGCTAGAAGCGTGAATCTGGCTAATTTTTTTGAGGGTTTGCTACGCCCTCAAACCAGGGTCACTCTTCTTCGCTAGTTGCCCGTTGCGTGGTGTCGGTTGGCGCTTCCTCATTGTCATCGTCTGCCGCCTGAGAGCCACCGCCAACGGCCACCAAGTCAATCTGCTGACGGTAGTAATCTACGTTCTTAACCTGGACCTCAACCCGATCGCCCAAACGATACTGCTTGCGGTTCTTGCGCCCTACTAGAGTTTGATGGCGGGAGCGATATTCATACCAGTCATCTTTAAGGGAGCTGACATGGACTAAGCCTTCTACCAGTAGGTCCTCGATCTCCACGAAGAAGCCGTAAGACTGAACCCCTGTAATTAAGCCTCGGAAGATCTCACCCGTACGCGCCCGCATAAACTCGGCCTTGCGCAACGCTTCAAGGTCTTGCTCAGCCTTCTGTGCCAACCGTTCGCGCTCATTGAGATGGGTGACGATTGCTTCCAGGTCGGTTTCAATTTCCTTCTGGATATCAGGAGGCAGAACGTTCCAGTTTACGTCGCTGTCCAGAACACTGCTGTGGCGCAGCTTCACCCGTTCTTTGACACGGGTGGAACGACGGTCGCGCCCCTCATCAAACAACGCCTGCAATACCCGCTGAACTACCAAATCAGCGTAGCGTCGTAGGGGTGAAGTGAAGTGACTGTAGCCTTCACTCAGGGCCAGACCAAAGTGAGTACCAGGTTCAGTGCTGTAGGCGGGAGGTTTGAGGGTTCCCAGCAGCAAATAGGTCAGCACGGTCTGAACATCCGAGTCAGCAAACTTGTGGATGAAGGCCTGGTAGTCGCGGCTGGTTACGACATCTTCCTGTTCCAGGCTAAGTTCCAAGCCCATATTGGTCAGCAGCTTGAGCAACTCTTGGGCACTGCTGAGATCCGAGGCTGGGTGAATACGATAGATGCCTGGCAAATCTAGAGCTTGCAGATGCTCGGCCACCGTCTCGTTAGCGAGGAGCATAAACTCCTTGACGATCGACTGGGCACGCAGCGAGGGGGAAACGACAAGGGCGCCAAGTTCCCCTTCGTCATTGTAGTGGAACTTGGCATCGGGCAGACTGAGTTCTAGGGCACCTCGCTCTTGGCGGTTGGCCTTTAGGAGCAAGCTCAAGCGCAGCATGGCATCGAGCAGCTCGAATGCTGGAGCAAATGCCTGCACAGACTCGTCCGTACGATCCTCTAAGATCTGCTGGACTTGCTGATCAGTCAGACTCAGATCAACCGTGATTATTGAAGGCTGCAGTTCGTATTCCAGAACCTCACCCGCAGCATCTAGGGTCAAGAGCACCGAGATCGCCAGACGGTTCTCTCCAGGCAGCAGGGAACACAGATGGTGGGAAAGGGCCTCAGGCAGCAGGGGCAGAACTGTTTCACCGAGAAAGACCGAGGTGGCCCGTCTACGAGCTTCGAGATCAAGGGTTGAATTGAGCGGCACATAGTAGGCAACATCAGCAATGTGCACGCCCAAGCGCCACTTGCCATCCTCTAGCACTTCCAGAGAGATCGCATCCTCAAAAGCTTTGGCATCAGGACGAGCAATGGTGAGCGTGAACAGCTTACGCAAGTCCACTCGACCCTTGAGATCTGCCTTGTACGGCTGATCAGGTAAGTCAGCTGCGGCCTCCAAGACGGTTTCTGAGAACTCCCGAGGCAGCTCATACTTACAGCAAACCAGCTCAATGTCTGGGGCCACCTGGGGATCCCGCCCCAACACGCGCGCGATGCGTCCTACGGGTAAGTAAGCCCCTAGGGGATAGCGCATCACTTCGATGTGCACGAGCTGGTCACTGTTATCGGCTAAGCCTTCAGGCAGCGGCGTGCCTTCATCGAGTAGCTCAATCTCACACGGCAGTCGGTCATCGAGCGGAATCGCTCGGTAACCCTGGTCGGTCTTCTTAACCCGAGCAAGCAGGCTAGAGTTTGCTCGCTCCAGAATCAGACGCACCTCCCCTTCCGGGCTACGACGCCCCTTGCCTTCCTTCGTGACCCGTACTAACACCCGGTCACCGTTCCAAGCGTTGCTTAGGTGGCTTTCGCGCACGTAAACATCTTCAACTTCCTCGCCGTCTTGAATCGCGAAGCAGAATCCTTTGCTAGAGCAACGTAGCCGCCCTTCAATTACATCGTCATCGGTTACGCGGCGATAGCGGCCTTTCTCTTTTTCAAGAATGCCAACTTTCTCTAGCGTGTCTAGAACGATTTGAAGTTTGCGAATACTACTTTGATCCTCGCCAAATCGCTTCTCCAGAACTTTGGGTGCTACCAGCTTGCTGTCAGAGAAGCTTTCTAGCAGTTCGGAAATCGAGAAGTCCATGAAGCGTTCTTCGGTTGAGTAAGGTCTGGTGTCAATCAAGGCTAATGTCGCTGTCCCGTAACAATGTAAGCAACGCGCTGGCCGATATTAGTAGCGTGATCTGCCATCCGCTCCAGATGGCGAATCACCAGAACAAGCAGCAACACGGGCTCCAGCGTACCGGATAAATTGCTCTGACCGGCAAGAAAGCGGTAGAGAACTTCGTAATCCTCATCCACTGCATCATCTTCAATCTTGACATGCAAGCCCGTTTCCGCATTCAAATCTGATAAAGCGGCTAACGCATGAGCTAGCATCGTCCGACATCGGTCAGCCATTTCCTGAACCCGCGGCATGCAGGTAAGGGCAGGATAGGGGCATAGACGCACCGCAATTTCGCCCAAGTCTTTAGCGTAGTCCCCAATTCGTTCTAGATCCCGCACCAACTGCATCACTGCACTGACTAAGCGCAGATCTTGAGCGACTGGAGACTGAAGGGCAATTAGGTTGATGCAGTCCAGCTCAATCTGGCGGTAAAACTGGTCGATTTTCTTGTCCTGAATCGCGATTTGACCGGCAGCTTCGAGATTGTGCCCGAACAGAGCTTGATGAGCTAACCAACAGGAATTTTCAACCAAAGCGCCCATGCGCAAGACATCCTGCTGGACCTTGCGGAGCTGTCGTTCAAAGTGGGTTCGCGTGGTGCCCATGGACCTCGCCCTGCCTCCAGCACACTTGGCGAACACAGGCCACAACCGGATTTATCGGCGCGGTTGCGCAACGATCTTGAGTCTAGCTCAATTAATTCAGCTTTGTATGCAATCGCTGGGTCTCTATAAGTCAATCTGTTAGGGAAAGACCATCTTAGTCTCCCCCTAACAAACGAAAATCTCTAGAAGCCAGGTTTGTGGCGAATGAGGTTCAGAAACTCCTCGCGGGTTTTGTGATCGTCTTGGAACACACCCACCATTGAACTGGTGACAGTCCAAGAACCTGGCTTCTGCACACCCCGCATGACCATGCACATGTGAGTTGCTTCAACGACAACGGCCACGCCTTTTGGTTCCAGCACCTGTTGAATGGCCTCAGCAACCTGACGGGTCAACCGCTCTTGCACTTGCAACCGGCGAGCATACATCTCCACGATTCGAGCTAATTTGCTTAGACCTACAACTTTTTGATTGGGGATGTAAGCAACGTGAGCTCTGCCCATGAAGGGCAACATGTGATGTTCGCACAGGCTAAATAGATCGATGTCGCGAACCAGAACCATTTCGTTATGGCCCTCGTCAAAAATCGCTCCATTCAGCAATTTCTCTAGCGACTGTGTATAGCCAGAGGTCAAGAACTGCATCGCTTCCGCCACTCGCTTGGGAGTCTTGAGCAGTCCTTCGCGCTCTGGGTCTTCGCCAACTCCTTCAATTAAGGTGCGAACGGCTCCCATCATCTCTTCGCGGAAGGCTTCGTCTTGCTCAAGATCTGGTCTTTGCTCTTTGAGTTCTTCATCGCTGGGCACATCTAGACGCCCATTTTGAAGGGGCAAAGACAAATCGGTGGGCTGTTTTTTCGAGCGGCGATCAGCAATAGTCATAACGTTGGAATAACCTCTTGCAAGTGCAATGGATAGGCGGTCAAATCAAGCGAACAGGGCAAAACAGACACAGCAAGTCAACACTTCGGTTTGTCCAGCTGATTTAAGGGGGAGCTTAACTACTTTTAGAAAGCCCCACCGGCTGGCATTAAAACCAATTCTTCAATCACTGCTTCTGGAGGCAGGCTTAAGGTATCTAAGATTGAGCGGGCAACGACCTCAGGGGTCAGCATCGCAGACCGCTCAAAATCAGCATGAACCGTCTCGGTGTCCCACAGAGGGGTGTTTACTGAGCCCGGACACAGAGCAATTACGCGAATACCATGAGTCCGCTCCTCAGCAGCTAAAGCTTTAGAGAACCCCATGACACCGAACTTGCTAGCGCAGTAAGCACCCCAACCCGGAAAGGCTTGTCGCCCGCCGATTGAGACTACGTTGACAATAGCGCCGCGACGGTTACGACGGAGTTCCGGTAACAGCGCTTGGGTACAGGCAAAAACGCTGGTCAGATTGAGGTTGATCACCTGCTGCCAATCCTGCAAAGGCGTATCCAGCAAATTGGCTGTGTAGCCTATGCCAGCGTTGTTGATCAAGATGTCAATGCCCCCAAAATCTTGGGCTAGTGATTGCAGATGGGGCGCAATCTGTTCAACTTGAGCCAAATCCAAGGGATATGCCTTCGCCTCAACCCCCAACTGCTGAGCTTCAGCGGCCACAGCCATAAGTGGATCTTGGCGACGGCTGACGAGTGCCACATGAACTCCAGCTGCGGCCAAGGCCAGAGCTGTTGCCTGGCCAATTCCGCTGCTTGCCCCAGTAATTAGGGCTCGCTGTCCAGCAAGGTGTTTATGCATTCAGCTTTGGCCCTCAAAACAGCAGAGCAAGGGGTCAGTCTTGGCAGTCCCCCATTCATAAATATCCGTTATTAGCAATAGCCCCCGTTGTAGCGCTTAGCAGTAGGTCCTCACTAAGCTAGGCTCGGACCTACACTAATTTTAACACTGCTTAACTAGCTTCCTGAAATACGCCCATTTGACGGAATTTTTGGTAGCGTAGTTCCCGCCGCTGACGACCGCTGAGTGACTCTAGATCATCCAGATTGCTAAGCAGAGCCTGTTTGAGATTAGCTGCAGCCTCTAGAGGGCGGCGATGAGCGCCCCCCAAAGGCTCTGGTAAGATTTGGTCGATAATGCCCAGTTGCTTGAGGTCAGGAGCAGTAATCTTGAGCGCTACAGCAGCTTCGGGTGCTTTCTGTGCGTCTCGCCAAAGTATGGCCGCACAAGCCTCTGGAGTCGCAACGAAATAGACCGAGTGCTCTAGCATCAGCAAGCGATCCCCCACGCCCAAACCGAGCGCGCCACCAGACCCCCCTTCACCGATGACGGTGCACAAAATTGGCACTTCAAAGCGAAACATCTCGCGGAGATTGACCGCAATCGCCTCGCCTTGACCTTGCTCCTCGGCAACCAGACCAGGATAGGCTCCGGGCGTGTCAATGAAGGTAACGATCGGCATGCCAAAGCGATTAGCATGCTCCATGAGGCGCAGGGCCTTACGATAACCACCGGGAGAAGCCATACCAAAGTTACGAGCGACATTATCCTTGGTATCACGGCCCTTCTGGTGTCCTAAAATCACTACTGGCCGACCTGCTAACCGGGCCAAACCGCCAATCAATGCTGGATCGTCGTTGCCCCGCCGGTCACCGTGCAGTTCGATCCACTCATCGGTGATCGCCTGAATGTAATCTAGGGTGCTGGGACGACGGGGATGACGCGCCAGTTGCAAACGCTGGGAAGGTGTGAGGGTTGAGAAGATCTCGCGCTGAAGTTGGGCGGCTCGGGCTTCAAGGGCTTCGATCTGCTCAGACACATCCACACCATTCTCTTCAGCTAGGCTTCGGATTTGTTCGATGCGGTCTTCGAGTTCCGCTAGGGGTTTCTCAAAGTCCAACAGCAGCGGTTTGTTGTCAGCCATGCAACGTGTTAGGGGAGGTAGAGCGTAGAGATGGTTCGAGCTGCGCTAGCTCGAGCTAAGCTGGACTAGCCAAGACGGGACGGAAACCGTGCTTCACTGAAACGCGGCCAATTTCATCCATCTTTTCGACCGTGATTTGATTGCGCCCCCAGGAGAAATTGGTATGCAAGCCTTCAAACTCCAGGAGCATTGACTCTGCAAAGCAGGCAAACAATTGCCGAGCCGGTTGAGTCATACGGAACAATTGCGAGGTGCGATTGACAATTTGAAGAATCCGCCAATCAATATCGAGGGAGTGCTCAACAATGCCTCCGTCAATGACATGAATTCCAGGCTCCTGGATACTCAAGATCATATTCTTGGGATAGCCCCCATCCACAACTAAGCAAGGGCGCTTGAGCACTTGTGGATCGATTTCCATGCCCTTGGCCATGCTGGCGACCCAGACGATGATGTCTGCTTGGGGTAGGGCTTCGTCAATGGTCATGACTTTGCCACGACCCAATTCAGCTTGCAGATCCTGCAACCGTTCTGGGTTACGGGCTACCAGTAGCAGTTCAGCAACGTCTGAACGGGAATCCAGCCAACGACAAACGGCACTGCCAATGTCTCCAGTGGCTCCGCAAACCGCAACGGTTGCTTGCTTAAGGTCAATGCCGTACAGTTGGGCTCCCTGTTCTACCTGACGGCAGATGATGTAGGCAGTGTGCGTGTTGCCTGTAGTGAACCGCTGCAACTCTAGCCGTACATTGCGGACTTGCTGAATTTGAGCGAGGTTGAAGTTCTCGAAAATAATTGACGAAAAACCGCCCAAAGCAGTAATGTCAATGCCCTGCTTCTGAGCGTGAGCCATAGCATTAACAATCTTGCGCGTGGCTGCCTTGAAGCGTTTCGTTGCCAGCATTTCTGGCAAGAAACAGGACTCAACATACTTGCCGTAAATTTTTTGACCCGTGACGCTGGTGACGGTGATGTCATCCACGATTTGAGGTGGTGCCATGCACCAAAAATCTAAACCTTGGTCAGCGTACTCTTCGTAACCCAATTCTTTTGCGACTGACTGCGCATGGACAAGGCTGGTCAGATGTCCAATGAGACCAAACATTGATGCCTAGCTAAGGGTAAGGAGAAACAGACTAAAGACAAACTAGAAGACCGAGGCACCCAATGAAAACTGTCAAGAACAGCGGCAGTTGAAGAATTAAGCCGCTAAACCCATGGCTGACATTTTCATAATGTCACGGGTATTGAAGCCAATATTGCTCAGCGCTTCGCCGTATTGGATCATGAAGTCCTCAACTAAGGCTTCTTTTTCCATACCCAGAATGTGGGCATCATTCTCGACTTGATTCAACATTTGCCAAACGATTGGCAGGTTTTGGCGATTTGCTGCTTCAATTCCTGCTTTCATTTGCTCGAAGCGAGCTTTCAGCCATTCTTCACCAAAGTTCAGGTGGCTGTACTCATCTTTGACAACGCCTTCAGTAATTTTGCGAGCGAAATCATCCGCAACTGGAATGTAAATGTTGTAGGCAGCAATCGCAAAACATTCAATAATCAAGGATTGAATGACCAGACAGGCTGCTAAATCGCCTTCTGCTGCTGCAGTCTGAAAATTGCCATGAAGCCGAGAAAAGAACTCGCGAGCGTAATCCATATCTGGAGTCACGCTTAAGTTGCGCCCACAGGCTTCAAAGCCTTTTCGGTGCCGATTTTCCATCTTGGCTAAAGACTTTAAGTCCGCAGCTGAGTCAGGCAATAATTCTGCCAATCTAAGGTAATTCTCGTGGGCTTCCTGCTCACCCTCGATCACAATGGCATTGATGCGGCTGTAAGCATCCCGGTAGATCTCACTTTGGAAATCCAGTGAACTGGCCTCTGGAGTTGCTTCAAGCTGCGGCATACGGATCCGGTCTCCTCTAGTCTTGCAAACCTTAGCAAATTTGACGATCTTGGGCTTTAGGCGGAATTCTCTGTGTATTCTACCGCTTTCTTCAAACCACAAACGGTTGCAGAGATTTCCGCCTGGACTCACTCTGGCGCTCTAGATTTCAGAGTTTAAGCTACTAGATCCAGAGCTAGCTTCTACATTAAGTTGCAGATGGTTTCCGGCCTGTGGAGGTTCCATGAAATTTGCCCTGCCCACGTTTCTAGCCGAATCAGTTCAGGACTATTCGTTTTCTGGCGGTCGTTGGGCATTAGGGCTACTACTTAGACTGGGGGCTCTGCTGGTTCTGCTGCCGCTGTTAATCGTGTTGCTGACTTCGTTCCAACCCGCAGACTACGTGCTTGGGGCTGGCTTGTGGCCGCGACACTGGGCTCTAGACAGTTACCAGCGTGCTTGGAATGGCGCCAATTTTTTGCTAGCGTTTGCCAACTCCACCTTGGTGGCTTTGGGAGTTAGTGCTTGCCAAATTCTGACTTCGGCTTTGGCCGGTTATGCTCTGGCTCGGCTCAACTTTTGGGGACGGCAAGGTCTACTGCTAGCAGTTCTCGCTACCTTGATCATTCCCTTTCAAGTGCTAGTCATTCCAGTATTTTTGGTGCTGAAGTGGGGCCATCTAGTCAATACCTACGGCGCGTTGATCTTACCAACAGCTGCCAATGGCTTTGGTATTTTTCTACTGCGGCAGTTCATTCGTAGCATTCCTGTGGAGCTGGAAGAAGCCGCACTCCTAGATGGGGCAACTCGGTTACAAGTGTTAACGCAGGTGCTACTGCCGCTCTGTCGTCCGGCACTGGTCACGCTGTTTCTCTTCACTTTTATTGGAGAATGGAATGACCTGTTTAAGCCTCTGGTCTTTACGACCCGTCCAGAACTGATTACGGTGCAATTGGCTCTTGCCAGTTTTCAGGAGCAATTCACTGCTGACTGGCCTCTTTTAATGGCAGCGGTTGTGCTCGCCACTTTACCGGTCGTCCTGCTGTTTCTAGTGGGGCAGCGTCAGTTCATTCGAGGCATTGCAACAGCTGGGATCAAGGGCTGAAGACCCGGTTTGGTAAAGTGAGCCTATGGATGATGAAGATCTGTCCCTTCTGGACATCACACAACCTGATAGCCCTCTCGATCATCTAGAAGATCTAGATGCTGAGACCGATGTGCCAGGTCCAGATCCAGAAGCCATGCTGGCCTTGCTGGAGCTTCCAGACCCTGGCCAGCGCATGCAAGCAGCACGAGCCTTCTGCGAGCTGGTAGATGAGCGTGCAGTTGAGCCACTGATCCGCTTACTGGCCGATCCCTGCCCCTTGGTCCGAGTCAGCGCCGCTTACGCCTTGGGCCGCAACCCTTCCCCTAAAGCGGTTGCGCCTCTGATTGCCCAGCTTGAGCAAGATTGGAACGGTTATGTCCGTAAGGGAGTGGTGTGGGCTTTGGGCAATAGTCTGGCGCGTGAGGCGCTCTCACCACTAGTCAACGCGCTACAAACTGACATTACCGCTGTGCGTCTATGGGCAGCGAGCAGTCTAGCTCAGGTCGGTGTGGCTTGTTCTGACCTTAGCAACGCAGCTATTCGAGCCTTAGCCAGTGCTCTGAACCAAGATCCAGCGACGGTCGTTGGTGGTAACTGTGCTTGGGCGATTGGTCAAATTTGCCGGGAGTTGCCCGCTGGACCTACCTATACTTTTGGCGTGGACGCCCTGATTCAAGCTTTAGAAGACGTCCGGGATCTGGGGGTTCGAGATGACGCCCGTACAGCTCTACTCAAACTTGGGGACTCGCGAGGTCTTCAGGTCATTGAGGAACTGGAAGGGGAGGGCTTGCTTTGAGCGCTTCAGCCATCGCCTGTCCTGCCAACCAGCCCGTGCTCCAGGCGCTTTGAAAGTTAAAGCCGCCTGTCACGCCGTCAATGTCTAGGACTTCCCCGGCGAAGTAGAGTCTGGGACAGCGGCGGCTTTCTAGCGTGCGAAAATCTACGTCTTTCAAGTCAACGCCGCCACAAGTGACGAACTCCTCTTTGAACTTACCTTTGCCTGCAACTGTGTACTGACCTGCACAAAGTTCTTGCAGCAATGCATTGAGGCCCTGTTTGGTGACTTGTGCCCACTGGGTTTCTAAAGACAGGTCGGCAGCTTCTAGCAGTCGCTCCCAAAGGCGGCGCGGCACATTGTCAAAAGGGCTAACACGCCCAACGGATTTACGGGAGTTGGTTTGCCGATAAGCCAAGAGATCTGCCTGGGCCGCTTCCCGCTCCATGCCACCAAGCCAATTGATAATCAGGGGCGCTCGATACTGGTGGGCCTGCAACCCCCGGGCGCCCCAAGCAGAAAGTTTGAGCACTGCTGGCCCACTGAGCCCCCAGTGAGTAATCAGTAAAGGGCCGGTCTGGCTTAGCTTGAGGGGCTTTTTGCCTTTGGCTTCAACGTTACTCAAAGCTAAGGTCAGCTGAACCTTCTCGAGCGAGATACCCTCAAGACCCAACAAGCGGGGATCTTGTAGGTTAAAGGTAAATAGGGACGGCACTGGCGGCAGTACCGTATGGCCGAGTTCAGCTGCCCAACGATAGCCTTGAGGATTACTGCCTGTTGCCAGGAGCAGCGACTGAGCGATTAGAACTTCGCCTGATTTGAGTGTGACTCGGAAGCCGTCGGTTAGGTGGTTGATTTGCTGCACGGGAGCTTGAGTGCGTAGCTGTACACCAACCTGCTTAGCCGTCTCGATCAGGCAATCAATAATGGTCTGTGAGTCATCAGTCACCGGAAACATACGGCCATCGGCCTCCGTTTTCAGCTTGACACCATGTTGGGCGAACCAGGTAATCGTGTCTTGAGGCTGAAAGCGGGTGAAAACGCCGCGCAGCGCTTTGCTACCACGCGGATAATTTTGGCTCAAGGCAACCGGATCGAAGCAATGGTGAGTGACATTGCAACGACCACCCCCCGAAATTTTGACCTTGCCTAGTGGTTGAGGCGATGCCTCCAGGAGCGTGACTCGAACAGCAGGGTTAGTTTGAGCACAGGCAATCGCACCAAAGAAACCGCCCGCTCCGCCCCCAATTACCAGTGCCTGCGGCCTCATTATGAATATCGGTTCTGTGAATACTGTCTAATACCCCTCACGATAATCAAGAAATATATTTCTGTCTAATGTTTTACAGACTCAGTCAAAAGTAAGCTGTAAGCCCTGAAATCACCCAGTGGCCTCTGCCGTAGGTTCGATTATCAGTTCTTAAAGCTAGAGTTCGGATAGCCTTATCCTGAGCTGCCTGAGCAAATCATTAAGTTGTATATCTTTTTATTGATCTTATCTGAGCTTCCTCATAGGATGAGCAGCAAGTTAAGCCGCAAGACTAAGTATTTTCAGATACAGATTTTCTGCTGACCTTGTGCTAGACCCTCACACCCATACGGAGAACCCTATGAAGTCTGCTGCTGATGTTGAAGTTCAGGTTGTAGAGCAAGCCCCTTCCCAGTCAGTGGTTTCCAGAGCGATGGACCTAACACGGGGCAAGGATCGTGGCTTGCTGCTGTTAGTGCCTTTCGCGTGCTACTTCGTGTACTTCGCAGCGATGGCAGTTTACGTCATGCGTTCATTCGGCTAGGTCTGCTGAGTTTAGATTTTGTGAACTAGGTTGTCAGCTTAGTTTGTCTGTTCAATAATTTCTGACGAGCCGGTGTGATGGAAAATCACACCGGCTTTTGATGTCGGCAGATGGGTTGACAAAGGCTAGAAGGGTAGCTGTCGCCTGAACCTAAAATGAGAAGCATGAGTACACCGCCTAACGCCTCTTCTTCTCGTCATCCTGAGCGGACTCGGAGTCAGAAGCGCATTCTCTCGCTGCTGAAGGACTTTAAGCGCTCGCTCTCCGCCCAGGAGATTTACCTGGAGTTGCGTCAAGAAGGCCAACGCATCGGTTTAGCAACGGTTTATCGAGCATTAGAGGCACTCAAGCTTGAAGGCGAAATTCAAAGCCGAACCTTAACCTCCGGTGAGGCACTTTATGATCTACCCCATCGAGACGAACACCACCTGACTTGCTTACAGTGTGGTGTTTCAGTTCCTATCGATGATTGTCCTGTACACGAATTGGAAACGCGTCTCAGCCAAAATCAGCGTTTCAAAATCTACTATCACACCCTAGAGTTTTTCGGTCTGTGCACAGATTGTCAACCGGTTTAGCGGACGTTCCAGCCGCGAAGCCAATCCAGGTCTGCTTGCTCTAGAGCAACGCCAATTCGGTAACAGTTACGGCCGTGGAAGTAACCGGACGAGCGCACGTTGAGCTTAACGATCCGGCTGCCACTGGGCGTGTAGTAGCTGGTGGTTCGGTTGGCAAAGCGTTCGGGTTGCACAAAAACTTGAATGAATTCGGCGCCTCGCTCTAGGCAAAAATCCAGGACATTAATGAAGGACTGAACACTCTGTACATCCTGGAAGACTAGCTCTAGGTCTAGGCCCAGAAAGGTGATTTGACAGAAGTTTTTGCGCTGACCGTAGGTTTCAAAGCGAGTGCTTGAAGCCCGCAATACAGTTAGCAATTTAGCGACAAAGACTTCTGAACAACTGCTCAGGGTTTCATCAACCGTTTGCTGGTAGCGAGTTTGCAGCTTACTCATCTGACGGCGCATCTGCACAACTTCCTGAGCAGAGCGTTGACTAGCTGCAACCCGACGCTCAAAGGTGAAGACAATGCGCGTGAGATCCTGGTAAACCTTGAAGATCTCGCTGATGTAATCGACCGGCAAGTTGTTCGGTGGCAAATTGCTGGGAGGTACGGGTGGCAGAGAGCCACCGGGCCGAGGCCGCATTTTTCTCTCGTGCCCGTTGGTTGGGGCAGCCGAAAGAGGGCGAACTGGAGTTGGGGTTGCTAGAGCTTCTGTCCCCTGCCGAGACTGCTCCATAGTTGACAATTTCTGATCCAGCGCATTGACGGCTTGACGCACCTTCTTCAGGATCAAGTAAGCCGTTTCCTCCTGACGCCGTACCTCTAGATTGACGTCAATCCAGTGGTTGACTTCCCGCAAAGTTTCCTGAAGCGTCGCCTCCAGATTGCTGATCTGGCTCTCCAGCTTGCTGATCTTACGGTTCGCCCGGTGATTAGCCCGTAGCAGGAACACGTTGCGGCCCAATGACAGCAGAACGGCTATCAACAGACCACCAACAATCGAGCCAAGGTAGGGATCGTGAAAGATGTCGCGATTGATAACAGACTTGGACCAAACGGGCGCCTCAGGCTGGGCCTGGACCGTGATCAGGGAAGAGGAGGTAGAGCGCATACGATCTAGCAGGGGCAGATGCTACCGTTTTAACGCCTAGTCTAGGGGTTGCGTGTCACAAACGATGCATTCAGAGATAGGAAAATACAAAGGATTACGGTGTTTAGCAGATGCCAAATTCTAGCGAATGGCCTCAATTCCACTGCTGCTCAGCATTCCCCGTTCCTGTTTTAGGGACACAGCCCCACAGTTAGCGCACAGTTAACGAATTATTAATTGATCGCTAGAGCCCTGGCTGGAATTGCTTCTTGATTTTAGGAATCGTAATCATACCTGCTTGAGCTACTGCAATGGTCAGCCCTTCAGTCCTAGCCTTAGATTTTGATGGTGTTCTCTGCGATGGCTTGCGCGAATATTTTCAGACAGCTTGGCGGGTTTATCAGCAAGTATGGCAATCGTCGCCAGAACCCCCTCTTGGTCTTGAGGCAGCCTTCAGCCGCTTGCGCCCAGTAGTCGAAACGGGTTGGGAGATGCCTGTGCTATTGCGAGCCGTATTGCTAGGTATTCCGGAGACAGAGATTCTGAGCGGCGATCATTGGCGAACTCAAGCTCAAGATGCACCGGAAGCTACACCTACTCATCTAGCGGCCGCGCTTGACCAGGTTAGAGATCAATGGATCCGCCAAGATCTGGCAAGTTGGCTGGGATTGCAGCGGTTCTATCCAGGTGTGGTTCAACGGCTACATTCGCTGCTCGATTGCGGTTTGCCAGTCGTGATTATCACCACCAAAGAAGGTCGCTTCACCCAGCAGCTTTTGCAACAGCAGGGGATTCAACTCCCGCACCATCAGGTGATTGGCAAGGAATATAACCAACCCAAAACCCAGAGTTTACGCGCTGTCCAACAAACCTACGAAATTCCTGCGGACGAGATTTGGTTTGTGGAGGACCGGCTGAAAACCCTGCAGACAGTGCAACATCAACCAGATCTACAGGGGCTACATCTCTTCCTGGCAGAGTGGGGATATACAACCTCTGAGAACCGGAACTTAGCGCGTCGGGATCCGCAGTTAGTCAGCCTGTCGTTAGCACGCTTCTGTCAGGACTTTGCTGCCTGGCGTGAGCATTAACTTGGTGGTCCGTTTTGAGTCCTCTGCTAGCTACCCCATGCTTCTGCAACCTTTGGTTTCGACCTTAGTTTTGACCATAGCCTTGGTGTTTTCGAGTCTGCTTGGCCCAAGCATAGCCAAAGCGTTAACTGTGCCAGACCGGGTGCGTCAGGGCTCCGGCCTGGCTTGGGAACAGCTCAGCTACCTAAACTTCAGCCCGAGCCAAGAGCAGAAATGTACCCAGATCTTGCAGAAGTGGGCGCAGCAACTAGAACCCATGCAGACCCTCCTCACCTTGCGTCAGGCACGCCTCAAAATTGAGGCTGCTGACCCTAGCCAGTCCGCTGCCCAGATTCGGGATCTTTGGTTTGAAACTGAGCAGTTGCAACGGGAAATTGGCCTGCTGCAACTGCGTGCTTGGCTAGATGTCCAGGAGGTTCTCAACCGGACGCAGCAGGCCCAGTTATGGAACCAGGTTCAAGGTCAGCCACGCCCCTAAGCCCTTCAGAAAGGTCATGCTCCTGCTCTAACCAGGCCAAAACTGCCTCATTCCAACCTTCAGGTCCTGCCGCTGGAGCCAAAGTCCAACCATTGCCGCGCTGTGACCACACATCAGCCGAGCGCCGTCCTGGAATGACTACGGCCCGATCCACGGCCTGTAACAGGGGCAGATCATTGGGGCTATCGCCCAGCCCTAAACAAGTTACTGGCCCATATTGGCGACGATAGCAAGACAACAAAATCCTCACTGCTTGCCCTTTGTCTGCGGGTCCTGTCAACGACCAGAAGCGCCCACCCCGTTGCAGGTTCAAAGGGACGCGGCTGAGCCCGGCGGCCAGTCGTGAGTGACTCACAGCGGCCACCACGCCCTGCAACAAATCGGGCTGGATTGCCTCACACAGAAACGGCTCGGTGTATTCACGCTTGTGGGCTCGCGCAGCATCTTCTAGGGGCAAACCAGTAGCTGCGGCAACCTGCTCCACACTCCAATCGCCAAAACCCTCGATTGAAACCTCTTTGAGGGCTGCCCTCACCTGATGTAGAGCAGCCCGGACTTGGTCATAGGGAACCCCTAGCTCCAGAACCCGGTAGCGGCCCCGCCACAGCCACTCCGAGCCCAACAACTTAGCAGGAAAGTAATCGTGAGGGATAAAGACAGCTGAGCCATTCTCTGGAATCAGCGGGTGATTGAGCTTGAGTTGCTGGGCTAGCAGCTCAAGCTCAGCCCGCGTTTTACTGCTGACCAGGATCAGAGGAACATCACGACGACACAGAGCGCTCAAGGCTGGCAAAGCAGCACTGTAGCGGTAGGTTTCGTGATCCAGCAGGGTGCCATCCAGGTCAGTAAAGACGATCCTCATGGAGCATCGAAACGAGAGGGGAAAGCAGACAACTTGAGCAACCGATACCAGTTAAGGGGAACACCTGGCAGGCTCAGCAACTGGCTTGTAACTGGACTCATTGTACTGGCTATCTCGATTCAGGCACTGTGACTCGCTTCTACCCCCTGTCGCACAGCACCTGCCATCTCGGCTTGGGTCACCTCTAGCAGCGACTCTCGCAGAGTGGGTAGGGCAGCCAGTGCTCTTGTCCAATCGGGAATTTGGCTACGGATTGGTGCCTCTAAGTAATCGGTACCTGCCTCTAATACAACCTGCTCAAACAGATCGACGGTGAGTTCTTCCTGGTGACGGTCGTAAATCAGGCCATTAAAACTGGCATCAACAAAATACTGGCGAATAAAGTCTTGTGCTTCTCGGCAGTACTTGACCCGTAGCGCCCGCAAATCCTCGTAAGAAAGAGTCACTCGCTCCATCTCGGTCAGGGTTTGCAGAATCGATTGCAGAATGTCGCGGCACATCTTCTGCAACCCCTGTTGCGAGGAGTTGCCCAGAGCCTGATGTTTGTGATCAAACACGCCGAGGTCAATTTGCGCCACTCGTTTAGTGGCGACATTGCGGTAGACCTCCGCCAGCATGCCAACCTCCAGACCCCAGTTGCCAGGGAAGCGCATGTTCAGGGCTAAATCACTGTTTAAAGCAAACTCTCCAGAGAGAGGATAGCGGTAGGCACTAAGATAACGCAGGTAGGGCAGCGAGCCAAATAGCTCGATCAGCGCATCTAGAACCGGAGTCAGAAACAGTCGGGCCACCCGACCATAAAGACAACGGCTCTCGGAGCCAATACGAGCATAGTAGGCCTTGACAAAAGCTAGGCCGAAGCCTGGCTCTAGCAAGGGATAGAGTAGCTTCAGCGGATAGGATGCATCGTAGGTCACGATGTCAGCATCATGTAAAGCGATGGCACGAGCTTCCAACGTAGCGATGCCCAGCGCTAGCCAGACGGCTCGCCCCTTACCTCGATAGGCCGTTAAATCCAGGTTGCGGTCCTTGAGTTCTTCGAGAATGCCAGCAACACCGGCGCCGTTCTCCCACAGCACCAGCGTTTGCTGAGGTAGAGGAGCAAAAAAACGTACAGCACTGGCATATTGCTCAGCATTGTCAGCGTAGAGCGAAATGATCACCCGACTAATAAACGGGCAATTCTGTAGATGGTTACGGATGTTGGTGAGGGCCGGTCGTTCCAACTCTGCATAAAGGGCTGGAATAATCAGGGCGGTGGGCTCCCGTTGGCTAAGCTCGGTCAATCGTTCAGAAAGCGGCTCTAGGTTGCGTCCAAAGTCATGAACTGTGGTGATAAGTTCCTGCTTATAGTCCATCTGCACACTACTCCCTGATTTGGTAGGTCAGCAGGTTTTCCTTAACTGGCCTAGGCTCTATGCCTGATGGAGTATAGGCACAGGTTGTGTCTTCTGACTGTTGCGCAGAATGCTAGATACCAGCTTTTGCATCCTAAACTTAGGCACAGATTTAGGATTTTTGGGGCTAGACTATCTGTGCTGAATCAGTTGCCTAATTACGTTTGCCCCAAGCCTACTGGTCTCCCTGAATCACTAGGGGTTCACCGATACGAGTGGGTTGCTCATAGACTCGCTTAAGCGTATTGAGGTCCCGAGGCGAGATCAGAGGGGGGTTGCGAACCTGAGCAAAGTACAAAACGTCGGTTTCGATAGGACTATGGCCCCAAAGGCCTAAAGCATGTCCTATTTCATGTCGGGCCGAGGCTAGGGTGTAAGGGAGGGTCTGCGATGGGCGCAACTGGACCGTAACGCGCTGCGCTAGGGTGTCGGCCCTGCTGTAGAACTGAACCTGGGTCAGCCCTGAGCGAGCTCGATTGCCAGTTATCGGTGGCTCTCGCCTCACCGTGATGTCAGCAATTTCAGTAACGCTAGCAGCCATCTCCTGGAGGGGAATGTAGGCACTCCACTCTTGCACTGCCTGTCGTACCGCAGTGGCCCAAGCCAAAGCTTGTCTATCCTCTGACTTCGCATCAATAGCAATGGTCACAGGGAAGCGAGTCCAGCGCAAATAGCCAGCTTGAGAAGGCTGGATTTGGTCAAAATAATCACCCCTGTTGCTCGGATCTTGCCAGGCTGATAGGGCCGCAGGCAGAGCATGTAGACGGGCAGGCGGCAAACTTTGAGCAAAAGTTCCGGATACTAGTGCCAAAAGCACGACTAAAAAGAATGCCCCTCCGTATATTCCGCTGTTCGCTTTGCGACTCATGTTCTGCCCTTAAGCCCTACCTTCTGAGAAGATAACAGCCCAACTCCTCAGACCTATCTCGTTAGTCCGTCTACATCAACCAAATGCCTTGATCCAGTGCAGAGCGGCAGTGTGAAGCGCACAGGCGGCAGTTCCTTCCCAGCCCTTTTTGCAGGAGTGTTTCATGGTTCGCAAGCGTAGTCGGTTCAAAACCCACACCATTCTCGCGACCTGTCCTCATCGAGGCTGCTCTGAGCCTCTGCGACGGCTAAATAGTCAAAGGCACTATGTCTTTGCGGAGGGGGTTGAGGAAATCATGGCTCTAGCGGGTCAGACTCGTAAGAAGGCTACGTTTACCGCTCAGTTAGGCCAAGTCGTTGATCGTAAATTCTGGCTAGAAGAATTTTTCTGCTATCAACACGGGCGCATGTGGCTGGCGGTTTACCGCTCACCAGAAGGCAAACACAATGTTTCCCTGCCCGCAACTCGTCTCTGGCAGCGGACAACAGGCACCGTGGATCCAGAGCACCCAAACCCTTCAATTGGCGAGTACACCCAGCGCATGAGTCGGTGCGCCTCTCTAGAACTCAGATGTCGCTACGGCTCCTGAAGGTCTAGCCTCACACTCCTTACGCTCCTTCTTGAAGTTGCTGCCCCTGAGAAACCTGAAGGCATAAGCTGCGCGGGGCTAAGGCAACGGTTGGCGTAACCCCACAGAGTTGTGCAGCGAACCAATGCTCTCGATCTCCACCCGCACCTGATCGCCTGCCTTCAAGGGACCCACCCCTTCTGGGGTACCGGTCAAAATGACATCACCCGGTAACAGAGTCATCACTTGAGAGATGTAAGCGACCAATACCTCCGGGCTGTAGACCATGTGCTCAATGCTGTCCGATTGCACGGGCTCTGACCCATCTCCTACAAAGGTTTGCAAGCGTGCACCAGCACTGACTTCTCGGACAATCCAAGGCCCTAGGGGGCAGAAGGTGTCGAAACCTTTGGCCCGTGCCCACTGCTTGTCGCTGCGTTGCAAATCACGGGCAGTTACGTCATTAGCAATGGTGTAGCCCCAGATCTTGCTGCGGGCGACCTCAGGGGTGCAGTTGAAACAGGGGGAACCGATCACCAAAGCCAGTTCTCCTTCATAGTCCACCCGTTGAGATTGAGGTGGCAGTAGAATTTCGCCTTCAGGCGCTAACACTGCTGACGGAGGCTTGAAAAAGAGTAGGGGTTCCGACGGCACCTCCGACGCCATTTCAGCGGCATGGGCTGCATAGTTCTTGCCCACTGCCACAATTTTGCTAGGAGAACAGGGAGCCAGTAGTTGATAGGTATCAGGTGCTAACTCCAGCTCTATGGCTTGCCCACCTAACCAAGGCGGCGCATCTAGAACCTGAACGGCTCGGTTTAACTGCAGTAATCCATAGTAGGCCCGACCTTCCGCCGTTTTTACCCGGACATAGCGCGGTGCCATTCGTTGATTACTCCCAAGTGTTAGCGGTGCCCAGGGTAGTATAGGGTGAGAAGATGTGCCATTCCTTGCCTCCTACCCAACTCAGTTGGGTTACTTGAGCGGAGGCCATTACTGTCCATAAGGAACCTTAGAGATTTCCCATGACTAAGTCCTACGAAACGATGTACATTCTGCGGCCCGATCTGTCTGAAGAGCAGATGGACCAGGCAATTGATAAGTACCAAAAGCAACTCGGTGAATTGGGGGCAACCACGATTGACACTCAACATCGAGGCCGCCGCCGTCTAGCCTATGAGATTAATAACCACCGTGATGGCATCTATATTCAGATGAACTATCAGGGCGAACAGGTGATGATTGACACCCTAGAACGCTCTCTGCGCCTAAGCGATGAAGTCATTCGTTACTTAACCATCCGCCGTCCAGAAACTAAAGCTGCCCCTGCAGTTACTGATGAGCAGCCTGACGCAGAGGCCAGTGTCCCAGATCCAGCAGAAACCAGTTCCGCGGCTGCTCTGCAAACGAGCCGTCGCTAGAGCTAGAGCTGTCTGGAAGACAGCACGTTAAGGCAGGAGCAGGCGGGGCACAATGGAGAGAAGGTTTGCCCAGGGACCAGCATTATGAAGCTCTCTAAGAAAAACCTGGATCAGAGGCTCAATCATGTTTATGACGCCGTCATTGTTGGTGGCGGTGCCGCAGGGTTGTCAGCAGCGATCTACTTGGCTCGTTATCGCCTGTCCTGCCTAGTGATTGAGAAAGGGCGAGGCCGCTCCTTTTGGATGCAGGAGTTACGTAACTATCTGGGCCTGCACCCCACTACGCCTGGGCGCGACTTGCTGCAACAGGGTGAGCAGTACATTCAAGAACTAGGCGCCGATCATTTGCGGGGCTTCGTTGAAGATGTGGTTGATGAAGGCGATAGCTTTGCGATCAAGGTCAAGGTTGGCAAGGCAGATAGCATCTACCCAGTCTTCCGAGCTAAGTACGTGATCGCAGCTAGCGGTATTATTGATCACCTGCCACAGCTAGCCGACATGCAGAACGTCTATGACTATGCAGGCTATAACCTGCATGTCTGCTTGATCTGCGATGGCTACGAAATACGCGATGGACGCTGTGGCTTGTTTGTCGGCAGTGAGGGTGCGATCAATACAGCCTTTGTGCTCAACTGGTTTACGCCGTACATCACAGTGCTTACCAATGGCACGGTGCAGGTGGGTGAAGCCATGCGGCAAAAACTGCAAGAGCACGGCTATCCTCTGATTGAGACGCCCATTGCCCGCTTACTCGGCCACGACCATACGATGACTGGCGTGCAATTTGCGGATGGCTCCACCATTGAGCTAGATACAGGCTTGGTGGCGATGGGTTCTCATTATTACAATGATTACCTTAAGGGTTTGCCTCTGTCCTGGGACGGCGAAAATTTGGTGACAGATGAAATGTGCCGGACCAGTCATCCTCGTATCTTTGCTTTAGGCGACCTCAAACGCGGCCTGAATCAGGTGTCAATTGCGGTAGCCGATGGTACATTAGCTGCAACGGCTATCTGGCGCGACATTCGACGAGCTTCACCCCCTCGACGCTGGGAAGAAAACCTCGCTTTAGTAGAAGCCCCAGCAACTGTCCGTACTCCGTAGGAACTACTTGATTTTGATGGGAGCGACAAGCACGTGAGCCAGGATTCGCCTACCTTTGAGAACCTCCAAGCTGAGGTTGCTGGCCTAAAGCAGGAGCTACAAGCTAGGGACCTGCTCGTGCAACAGCTCAGCCAAGAGCTGTTCCGCTTGGTAAAGGGCAACACTGGCTTTCTGCCCAGCCCGGAGGTGTCTGAAAAGCACCTAGCTGAGATGAAAGTCCTGCGAGAGCAGTTAGCCCGGGTTGAAGAGCAACTAGAGTTTTACCAAAACCAAATAGCCAACCGAGACGAAGAGATCCAAGCATTGCGACGCTCTGTTCAGGAATTGACAGACCGTAGTCGCACGCTAGAGCAGGTTGTGCAAGATCTCCCCGAGGTGTATCGCCGCAAGTTTGCTGAGCGGATGGTTCCAGTTCGGGAGAAGGTAGCTGCAATTCAGAAAGAAAATCGGCAACTATATGCCGAGTTGCAGAGCGTTAGCTATAGACTTGCTGTGCGTTCACGGCGCTCCGGTCGAGTCGAACTCCCCAACTTTCTACAACAGGGCGACAGTGTTGAACTGCCGACAGCGTCTCAAGGTTAAGTATTCCTAAGCAGAGAATGAAAGACTGGGTTATCGTGGGAACTGCTGCTCAGCATCAGGCAGTTGAGGCATTTGCTCAAGTTCTTCAGGTAGCAGGCCAGTCGGTGCAGATTTGTTGGGAGCCAACCGTCGTAGATGGACAGGTGTGTGAATTTACACACCCAGTCACCATCGGGAAGGTTGCTGGTGATCTATGGTTGCCAGTCGTTTGGACAGCAAAGGGACCCCTCTATGCCGAAGTGATTGGTCGGGCAGGCGACGCTTATCGTCAGCCAATTCACTTGAAGGATGAACAGCGTCAGGTTTTGTACGCCTTGGCGCGGCACTGTCTGCTTGAATTAGCTGCCAAGAGCCCTTCCTCCGGGAAAACGCCTAGAGTCACGCCTGGAGTTTATCTCGTGCAATTCAGCCTAAGCGGAACTGAAGTTCAGCTTGGACAGATATGGCCTTTTCCAGCTGAGCCAGCCCTAGCCAGCATTGGTGTGCAGAGCCTAGACCTGTTTACCTGTCATTGGTACTGCCTAACTGGTCTGCCAATTCTGGATCTCACTATTGACCCCCGTGTGACTTCTCTATGACCGCCACTGCTTCAACATCCGTTGGGTCTGGAACTTACTGGACCTGGCGGGGCCAACCTATCTACTACGTCAAGGCAGGCAACAATCCCACTGCACCTCCCTTGCTGCTGATCCATGGTTTTGGTGCTTCCACTGACCACTGGCGCAAAAACATTGAAGGATTGCAAGACCACTGTGAAGTTTGGGCAATTGACCTCCTGGGGTTCGGTCGCTCCGCTAAACCGGAGTGGACCTATCACACCGATCTGTGGCGGAGCCAATTGCAAGACTTTATCGAGCAGGTAGTCCAGAGGGCAGTGGTTGTAGCGGGTAACTCCTTGGGCGGCTACGTTTCTTTGAGCTTAGGTGTGGACGCGCCTGAGCTAGTACGTGGCGTGGTTCTGGTTAACTCTGCTGGCTCCTTCACAAATCCGGACCAGCCACCGCTTGCCCAACGCTTGGTGAGTGGGTTGGGGCAGAGTATCTTGCGCCAACCTTGGGCTAGCTTTCTGCTGTTCCAATACATGCGCCAGCGTTCCAAGATTCGAGAAATCTTAGAAAACGTTTACCTGGACCACAGCGCTATTACGGACCAGTTAGTCGATGACATCTACCGCCCCTCCTGTGATCCGGGGGCCCCTCAGGTTTTCGCCTCAGTCTTTAGCTCTCCCAGCGGACGAACTGTGGATGAGCTACTTAAACACTTCAAGCTTCCCCTACTAATGCTCTGGGGTGAAGCGGATCCCTGGATGAACGCTCAGGAGCGGGCGAGCCGATTTCGCGACTGCTATCCTCAGCTGACCGAGCATTTCCTGAAGGCTGGTCACTGTCCTCACGATGAGGTGCCTGAGCAGGTGAATGACCTAATCGAGCGTTGGCTGCAAAGCCTCTCAACAGCCCTCTAAATGCAGAACGCCCAGCTATGGCTGGGCGTTCTGTAGAAGCTTGATCAAGCGGCAGAAGCTTTAAACGCTTCGCAGTTTTCGAAGATCTCAAAAACCCGATCCATCTGGGTGATCTCGAAAATGAGGCGGACAGGGCCTTTCAGAGAGCAAAGCACCAAACGGTTACCCATTTGACGGGCTTGCTTGAGTCCAGTGACTAGCGTCACCAGCCCTGAGCTATCCAGGAACTCCACTTCAGCCATATCGACTAAAAGCGTCACATCGCGCTCACTGACGACGGCATCAAGCTGCTTCTGAAGCTCGGTTGCACTGGTGGTGTCAATGCGACCCTTTGGCTGAAGAACCACTAGCCTCTTTTCGATTGTGGGAGCCATAACTTTCGCCTGAACAACTTCACGTGGTTTTACGCTTGACATCTAACGAATATAGTCGGGCTGATGGCTGCTGTCTGCGTGAAAGCTCGGTTTTCGCCGAATCTTTATCACTTCACTGAACTCGTATGAAGTTTCGGTGTTGGGACTCGCAGCTTCGGTATACCTAAATACCTGAACAGCCCCATCGTCAGTTTTAGAATCTCCCTGAAGTAGCTGTGCGGTCACAACCATAGGGCTTTGGCTGAAGAAGCAGAGTGGACTTGCCTCCCAAGATTTATCAAGTTTTGATTAAGATTTGATCTTGCTATAGGTAGAAGCTACCAGTTGTGTCGTGAATCACCGCTTAAAACTTTATTGAGAAAAACAGGTCAGCTGAGAGGTATTGAAGGTAACCACGTTTGTGAGGTGAGCTGTTAAGCAGTCGTCTCGCCTCTCAGTTGTCTTCCAGTTACCTCTTCGTTTCGGGAGGCCCGCTTTACTCAAGGCTGCCCGGAGTGGCAAATCCATGAGTTGAATGGCTCAATTCTTTTATCCTGGTGCTAGCCGTCTCTGATAACCTACCTTTATGGCGGACCGACCAATTGCTTCTGTCTCTTTTGAAGAGGCTATTGAGCAGAGCCAACTATTGCTCAGCCAATGGGAGCAAGGCCAACTCTCCACTACCGAGGCTCAAGCTGCAGTCAGTCAGCTACTCGATAGTGCAAACGGTGCTCGAGGCTTCTTCGTGGCCTTTCTTACTGGTGACTCTCCTCTAGCTGACCAACCTCCTCCAGAGTTCTTGGCGGCCCTACAAACAGCCCCTCCGGCGGTTGCTGAGTTACTAGTCAAGAATCTGGCAATGCCCACAGCAATGGCTCTGACACACCAGCGCAATGGCGATACTGAGCAGCAGCAAGACTCTGAGCGAGTGGCTCGTCGAACGATAGCCCTGCTCAAACAGCTCCACCCGTCTGTTGTCGTCCCTCTAGCTCGGGCTATGCAGACATCAGCGCAAACTGGCAGCGGAAACTACGCTGAGTTTCTCAATCGCTGGCGCTATGACACTGAACAGCGCCAAGCAATCGCTACAGCGATGGCAGCGCTCTTGCCTACTGAGCAGCCTGCTTCATAAGCTGCTGCTCAGTCTGGCGTACTGCTTGCTAACCCCGTTAAATCATCACTGGCTTTTGATAAAGGGGAATCGTGAAGGTGACGGTTGAGCCTAGCCCTTCTCCCATGCTGTAGAAATTCACTTCACCACCCATGGTTTCCACCAGCTTCTGACTAATTGCTAGGCCCAAGCCGGTGCCACCATATTGCCGCGTTCGCGAACCGTCAACTTGAAAGAACGACTGAAATAGCTTCTCTTGCTTGTCTAGAGGCACACCGATGCCAGTATCTGCCACACGAATACGAGCAGTATTCTGGTCCTTGAGAATCTCGGCACTAACTGTAACGCCGCCATCGTGAGTGAATTTCACCGCATTGCCTACTAAATTGAGAACTACTTGCTTCAGGCGTGTGTAGTTTCCATAAAGCACCAATTCGTCCCGAGTCTGAGGCCGTTGAATCCGGAAGTAAAGCCCTTTCTGTTGGATCTGAGGCCGCATCAAATCCTCAACGTCGCCCAGTAGCTCTTCCAACTTGACGGGAGTTAAATCAATTTGCATCTTACCGGCTTCAATTTTGGCGATGTCCAATACATCGTTAATGATTTGAAGCAAGTGCAGCGCCGAGCTATGGGCTTCCTGAATGAACTCGCTTTGCTCCTCAGGGTCATCGGTCATGCCGTCCAAGACCAGCCGCAGAAAGCCGATCATGCCGTTGAGAGGTGTACGCAGTTCGTGGGAGGTGTTGGCCAGAAACTCACTTTTCAAGCGGGACGCTTCTTCGGCTTGCTTACGCGCTTCTTCAAGCTCACGGTAGCGCTGGCTGAAGTCAGCATTGATTTTCTGCAGCTGGATTTCCAGAGTTTGCAGACGGGCTTGCAGGGTCGCGTAGGCAATTGCACTGCCTAATTGTCCTGCCACTTCGCGTACGAGTTCGGTTTCTTCGCGGCTCCAGTGGCGCTCGCGATCACATTGGTGCAAACTGAGCAAACCGTTAGTCTGGCTTTGGTAACCAGTGGCAACTGAGAGCATAGTGCGCTGCTGAAATGGTCCAGGCTCAGCAGTTTGAGTGACGAGGGAGCCAGAATTGAACCAAACCTCCCGCAGATGAGCATCATCGGGCACGACCAGCTCCAGATCGAGCATTGAGGGATAGGGCAACCGACAATACTCAGCAACCACCCGTACCCGGTCGGTATAGCGCTGCTCTAAGCCAAACCACTCTGTGCGTCCTGGTAATTCCAGACGGCTACCGCGGGCGTAGGTACCAACAACGCAGCGGCTGACAGCTAGAACTTCTCCCAACCGCCTCGCAGTTTGATTGAGCAGCGTGTTCAGATCTCGGCTTTGCCGAATATCGACAGCTAGCTGGTTTAGAAACAGAGGGTAGCAATGGGGCGGCAGTCGAGCAGGTTCTTCCTCAGACTCGGTAGCCAAGTCCAACAGGTCCAAAACTGCTAAATCAGGATCGACCAACAAACCGTTGGTGTCAGCAATGGGCCGCGCCCGAACAACGACAAGGGCAGCAGTACCATCAGGGTTCAATAGGGGGCTGAGGGTTAGGTTGAGCAGCTTCACTTGCTCACCACAATGGAAAGCCATACTTAGCTGCTCCGACACCCGCTCCGCCAAGACCCGGCGAACTCGGCTCAGATAGACCGACAAGCTCACAGGCCCGAAACGGTTGCCAAACTGTATGCCGGTTACTTCAGCTGGAGATAGCGGAGGAACCCCTGGCCAAAACAGAGACAGCAGCAGGCCATCGGCAGTATGAGTGAAGACAATTTCCAGGCTTTTATCTGAGACTTCAATCTCACCCATGCTCACCTCGCTTGCCCGAGTGATCGGTCTGCCAATACCCGAAAGATCGGAAAGATTGGATCGACTTCGGCGCACTTTGAGGAGGCCACGTCCCTTGGTGCTCCGCTTGGTCTGATGGTCGGAACCGCTACTACGAATCTGATCAGCAGACATAACAGGCACCGTTAGAAGAGTTGGCCTAAGGCGCAGAAGCAGAGATAGCACCCAGAGAAGGTCTGAAATTCACAGCTAATAGCCCCAGCGCTACCAGTATTCCCACAAAGGGCCCTGGAATTGCCTGGGGCAAAGCTCGGGTTAGATGCTGCTTAGACCGCACGCCAACACGTTTAGAGCACCTTGTGCGTGTTGGGGTGCTGCTTGATGTTGTCTTCCGTGGTGACAACCCGCTCAGAATTGAGAACCCTTTTACGATCTAGAGAGAAGTTTAAGCCTTCCTTACGGGTAGTGCCTAGACTAACGTGCTGCTGAGCCGCAGGGCGAGCTCTGTAAGTGCGAGCAGCAGAAAGCGCCCGGAAGGCAAATTCAGGACAGGGGTTGACATCTTCAGGAAAGACGTCAGGGTTGAGTCTGACAGTTTGAGCTTCCAGCACCTCTCCTAGCGTGGTGGCATACACCAGTTCATAGGAAGTGGGAATGCCTTTAAGCACAGCTTCAAGCGCAGCAGAGGGTATTGGCTCAACTACGCGAACCTTTTGAACTTCACCATCCTGCTTGGTGAAACAGGTCGCTAAACCTAGAACCAAATATTCGGTACCGGTGAGATCAGGAGCAGTGGGGTAGCGGGTAGCAGTGGACATAGGAGCTTGAGGATGGGGGACTGGAGGTAGAGGTGGAGCAGCGTTGATGCCTAGTCTGACATCCTAATCTCTAGTTACCGCAAATGAGGGCTGAAACTTTAGGACTGAAACAGGCGGGAATAGAGGTTTTGGTGAGCTTGGCAAGCCAGTTCATGCTGAGGAGTGAAACTGCCTAGGTGAGTCAAGGGGTCAGCCCTACCAGCCGTGGCACAACACCAGCGAGCTTGCTCAAATACCTGAGTATGCAGAGCGGCCAGCACCTGCTGACCCTGAGAATGTCCCAGTGGAATCAAACGTACAGCTGCTGAGGTCAGACTCATCAGATTGCTGAGCAGGTAAGCTGTCACTGCCGGTTCTATAGCGATATTCAGCTGATAGGTTAGCCAGCCGAAAACCGTACAGTGGTGCCAGTATTGACCGGGGGGAAGTTCCTGCAACCAGTCCAAACGCTGCGCCAGACTGACCAACCGTCGTCCTAAATCTAAACTGGCCCGTTGTGGCTCCTTAGCCCACTTGGTCGCAGTCAAAATCTGGTTGAGTTGAATAAAGTCGGGACCACCCAGGCGATTGGCAGAAGCCTGATATGCCATTGCACAGGCTAAGCCATCGACAGGGGCGATTGATTGCTCCAGGAGAGTTCGTAATACAGCTAGCAGCTCGTCGCTGCTGCTGAGTTGTCCTTGCTGTACCCAAGTCTCTAACCCCCAGGAGTGGGAGTAGCTGCCAATGGGCAGAGCCGAATCGCTGAGCTGAAGTAACTTCAGAAGGGCTGGGTCAAACATATAGAATCGGGATGACAGGATTTGAACCTGCGGCATCCTGCTCCCAAAGCAGGCGCGCTACCAAGCTGCGCTACATCCCGAGATCGTGACTCCAGATAGTATAACCTGTTCTCTTCGCTCATGAAGCTCACGCGACGCGGACATTACAGCGTACGGGCGCTTCTAGATCTAGTTATGTGTGGAACTCAAGGACCTGTTCCCGTGCGGGATATCAGCCGCCGGCAGGGATTGCCAGCCCCTTACCTAGAAAAGTTGTTGATCGAATTGCGTCAGGCAGGCATTGTTCATTCAGTGCGGGGCGTACAGGGGGGTTATCAACTCAGCCGCCGCCCTCGTGAGATTTCACTATCCGAAATCCTGGCTGCAGTGGGTGAAACGGTGGAGCCGCTACCCCGGCTAGCGCCCGACGCTCAACAAGCTGGGGATTGGGTTACTTTCGCCCTTTGGCAACGGCTGCATCAAAAGCTTAAGGAAGCTCTGGACAGCATCAGTTTGGAGGACCTGTACTACGACGCCCGCAGTTGGCAAGCGTCGCAGGGAGAAGACACGGGCTTTGTGGTTTGAGGCTTTGTAGTTTGAGCTGTGGGCTTGACTGAGAGAGGAGCGAGATGGCCTTAAGATCAGGACGTGGACTCTCCTACAGCAGCCGGTACGCTCTACTTAGTTGGTACGCCAATTGGCAACCTGGAAGATATGACCTTCCGGGCAGTGCGTGTGTTGCAGAGTGTTGATCTAATTGCGGCTGAGGATACACGCCACACGGGTAAGTTGCTGCGTCACTTTCAGATTCAGACGCCTCAAACCAGCTACCACAGCCACAACCAGCGCAGTCGCACAAGCGAGTTAGTCAGTCGCTTGCAAGAGGGCAGTTCAATAGCTCTGGTCACTGATGCAGGCATGCCTGGCATCTCCGACCCAGGTGAAGAACTTGTGCAGGCTTGTGCCGAGGCGGGAGTTCCTGTAGTACCAATCCCTGGACCAACCGCAGTGATCACAGCGCTCAGTGCCTCTGGGCTAGCAACAGCACGGTTTGCCTTTGAGGGTTTTCTGCCCCTACGGGGAGCTGAACGCCGAGAGCACCTAGAGCAATTGCGCTACGAGCCTCGCACACTACTGCTTTATGAAGCTCCCCACAGGCTGCGGCAAACTCTGGCAGACCTGGCAGCTATATTGGGGCAGGAACGCTCGATTGCCCTGGGCCGAGAACTGACTAAGCTGCACGAGCAGATCTGGCGTGGCACCCTAGCGGAAGCCTTGACCTACTACCAGAGCCGGGAGCCACAAGGTGAATTTACCTTAGTGGTTGCTGGAGCCCTCCCCACCCAGGCAAAACCTTCGGATGGCGAGTTGCGGCGCGAACTGCAAAGCTTGATTGGCTCTGGCCTTTCTCGCTCAGAGGCTAGCCGTCAACTGGCTGAAACCACGCAGCTCCCGCGCCGCCACCTCTACCAACTAGCGCTCTCACTTGAGGATGAGCATTAGATTCCAGCCCGTCCTAACGCCAGTCCTGCAACCAACATGCCGAGCACTAGGAAAGGCTGAGCACTGGCCTGGTACTTCACGTCATTCTTAAGCGGATCGCGCAGGAAGTACATGTCTTGAAAGGTGATCTGAGGAATGACCAGCAGCCCCAGAATGGCAGCGTAGAGATTTTGACCAATGTAGGCCAGATACAGGGCAATCCCAATCTGGAAGGCATCGATCATAAAAGCCGAGATCCAAGCTGCTCGTTGCACGCCAAACATCACAGGTAACGACTTGAGACCCAGTTGGGCGTCGCCTTCCACGCTCTTGAAATCATTCACCACAGCAATTCCCAGCCCTGCCAAGCTATAGAACAGGGTCAGCACCATAATCGTGGGGGTAAGGGTGCCAAACAGGGCATGTCCAGCCCACCAAGGCAAAGCAATATAGCTAGCGCCCAAGGCATAGTTACCCAGCCAGCCGTTTTGCTTCAGTTTCAGTGGGGGTGC
Organism: Leptolyngbya sp. FACHB-261; assembly: GCF_014696065.1. NCBI lineage: Bacteria > Bacillati > Cyanobacteriota > Cyanophyceae > Leptolyngbyales > Leptolyngbyaceae > Leptolyngbya > Leptolyngbya sp. FACHB-261. The sequence goes on from NZ_JACJPL010000027.1 coordinate 859,837, forward strand.
TGAGTAGATGTAGGCGACGAAGGCGCCTCCCAGGGTGAGCACCACCATGATGGGAAACGAGTGACCGGCCCAAAAATCTAAAGCAACAGAAAGCCCTATACCGGCTAGCAGTAGCCCCCAGATTTGGGCAGTCACCTGAGGGATAGAGATTGCACCAGAAGGAATGGGACGGTAGGGCTCATTAATTGCATCTAACTCACGGTCGTAAAAGTCATTTAAGGTCTGGGTATAACCTGCCATCAAAGGCCCTGAGAGCAGCATGCAGGCCAAGGCGATGAGAAAGTTCTCCAGGTTCCACACATAATTGCCACTGGAGGCTGCACCACAAACTACCCCCCAGATCAAGGGAATCCAGGTAATCGGCTTCATCAATTGCAGACGGATCTTCCAGATCGAAGTCTCCTTAACGTCTGCTCCTTTCATGCCCAAGAGCTGTCGGGCACGGCTACCTTTGTTTGCTGTTGCTAAATCACCAGCAGCTGGCAAGGGTTGAGCATCCAGCGTGGCTGGAGTCGGCGTAGCCTCATCAACCAACAGAGGGGGTTGCTCAGGCTCAGGGCTCAGGTTAGGGCTCAGATCAGGCATGGGAGTAATGGGAGTCGCGGCATCCAGACGATCAGCCTAGCAGGTATCCGTAGGTTACTTAGGGCCTTTTCGCATCCTGCCCTCGTATGACTGAGGGACTTCGGGTATGAACCTTAAAGATTTTAGAGTTCAGTCATTAAATATACTGATTATTTTTGACTATAAGTTCAAGCTAGAATGCGAATCCACATCAAAGAGTTTCAGAGGTTATTGCCCCTGTAGATTCGTATCTGTTCGAGCATCAGGGTTCAACTTATCGCTATGATCAAACACACTTTTCTTGACGCTCATCTCGTTGGGCGCGGTTTGCTGACTGAATCTCAATTGGTCCAGGCGCGTGTCCAACAACACAAACTTAAATCTAGCCTACCCGTTACCTTACTGAAGTTGGGCTGGATTGATCTAATGACTTTCGAGGAACTACTGGACGTTAAAGATAGCGTGCGTTAGAGCAGACAAGCCGCTTTTACCATATCAGAAAAGCCCCAGTCTTCAGTGAGAAAACGGGGCTTTTGCCTTTCATGAGCCTCTTATAAATCTTTTGAAGTGAGTAAAATCACAAAAAATTACAGGAGAGCTGCTAAGGCAGAAGTTGTTGGTTCTTTAAGGCCGTTCAGTATGACCTGAAAGCACAGTTAGAGCTGAGGAATTGAGCCAAATTTAATTAGGCTGAGTCAAACTTTCATCCAGTTCTCTCAGAGTTTGGGCCACAACTGCATTGGCTTTGTAATCAATCCGTTGCCAGTCAATTTCACCTGCTTCATCCAACAGGCTAGGGTCTACGCTGCTGGTATCTGGCGTAGCAGAGGGCTGTAAATCTTGAGCACAGATGCGGTAGCACAAATCCCACAAATTTACCTCAAAACGCTGTCCTGACTTCTCTAAGCAAATCTTATAATGAGGCAAGTCCTGCACCTCTATTGAGGCATCTTTCCAGTCGGAGGTTTCTAGATGTTTACGCAACTGGTCAACGAGCCGAATCAGGGCGGGCTGCATCAACACCAACTCTGCCAATTGCCACTCACTCAGTTCATTCAGCGAAGGAGGGACAGGGGGTAAGTCACTTGGATTCATGAAGGAGTACAGAAACAGGTCAGGGCGAACCAGTGCAGCTATCCTACCCCAAACTTCTGGCAGCTGATTGTTATGGGTTCCCAGCCCACTTCACGAACTTTTCGAGCCTTCTGTAAGAGCAGTCTCAGAGTTTTTAAACGTCTCTTTCTTTCGGAGGAGACGTCCTTGCAAACGCCTCAATGTTGATTCTACGATCAACAAGCTGACATCAGCAGTGAATTTACCGTGATATTCGAAAGGGTTATTCAAATCCTAGATCAGCAGTTGCCAGTAGATAAAAGCCGTATACAAAAAGCTCGTCAGGGCAGGACTCTTGCCAAAATCCTCAGCTTCAATGAGTAGGAGAGAGAGTACAGTTCCAGCAGTAAATAGGTCTAAAGTGGCATAGGCGGATGCAATAAAACTAGTGTCTCGAATAGCTTGGATATGTAAAACAGCTAAGCGAAATTTGCTTTGTTCTGTTTCACAGCTGATTAGGGAAGCGCTACTTCGTTTAGCTAAAGAAACCAATTCAACATTTAAATATGTAATCTGGGCTAGATTTTAATCTGGATTCTCTTCTTTTAGCAACCAATTATGAATCCATTGAAGAAGCTGAATCAGGCCTTATAAGGGTTTAAGATCATAGTTAGGATGATTAGCCGACTCAAACAGATTGTAGTCGTTTAGCGTTTCTATCGCGTTACAGATTTTGCTAGATAAACTTTCACTGTCTTAGTAACTGCCCATCGTGCCACTTAAAGCGAAAGCTAGTACGAAGGAGGTCTCTAGGGCAACTTTCACATTCTTCTGGCCTAGGCCCTGCTTCGAGCATTTGGAGACAACAGTCAATTAGTGCTTAAGTAGGCATTTAATAAAGAGAGCTGGGCTTCAGCTTGATAGAGAGCTACTTGTGTTTGCAGCCGTTGCGCTTCCCAGGTAAGCAGCATCTCTGGGGTTTCAGGCGGATGGAGAAGGAGTTGATCTAGATGATGGGTTAGGGTTCTGTGCTTGAGCCTGAGCACCCGTACCTGAGTGTCGAGCCTCCGGGTTGAATTCATAGACGCCTTTGCAGCAAATTCTGGTAGTGGATTCAGGATCAAAGTGCCCCTCAACGAGCTTCAAATCACACCTCTCCCAAGGGCCATCGCTCCATCAAACGTTCAGGATGACGAACCTGAGAAAATTGGAACTTACGATAAAAGCCGTGAGCATCTATTGTTCCCAGCATCCACTTACGCAAACCTTGAAGCTCAGGATGTGCAATGACTACCTGCAGCAGCCATTGCCCTAAACCTTTTCCTCGAAACGCCTCCACAACAAATACATCAGCGAGATAAGCGAACGTGGCATAATCCGTGATCACACGTCCAAAGCCAATTTGCTGACTTTCCCTGTACAGCCCGAAAGATAAAGAATTCTCAACTGAGCGCTTAACAACTTCGATAGATCTACCATTAGCCCAGTACGAATGAGTCAGGAAGTCGTGAATGAATGGCAAGTCCAGACGAGCCGCATCTGTACTAATCAAATATTCACCTCTGCACCATTCCGAGCTCAGTTCCTGGCTCATCTCAGTCACCTGCAAAAGTTGGGTTTACTGATTATTGAGCTAACTGAGTTGATCTAGTCAAGCTAATCTCTAAGCTGCTCCCGAAAGGATGCGCCCAGATATAGCCATCAGACAATCGCAAAAGTTAACAGGTAACCTCTATTACCTTATTTTATGTATATTTTAATACAGGCCAATGACATAGTTTTACTCTTCTTAAGCTAGACGTCTCCCACAGATAGACTGAGTTTAATAAGGACTAGTGCGATGCATACAGAAAACACCAAACAGCTTTGCCCCCAGCTTAGAGCCAGTTGGGGGCTCTTTATTGAGGATCCAAATCCACCCTTTTGTCCTGGCCGCCGAACACAAGATAGCGGCACGAACAGTTATTCAAGTAGCTACGTTTAAATGGCCCAAAACAAATTTTCCCAAAGGTTATAACCTTTGGGAAAAACAGATTGAACCTTGATCTTCCAACGCTTCTCTTAACGCTTTCCGGCTCTTGTATAATTAAGGCGCAAAGCTGAGCGCCTTGCTAATCTTGCTTGTCCCCTTTCGATTCTTTGCTCGGTCTTTGCGTTGCTTCAAAATTCTCTGGAGCTTCATCAGTCCGAGTAGATTCAGTTTCTTCACCGAGAAGATCTTGTGGATTTACGTTGAGATCCGCAGCGGTATCAATTTGTCCGTTAGCATTTGTGTTTGGCTTGACAGAGAAGCCTTTTTTGCTGGCATGACCACCTGGCATCGCTATTTCCTCAAGCAGAAACCTGAACAGGCTCTAGGCTAGGCCTACTCGCTGTGGAGAATAACCTACCGTGAGACTTAGAAAGTCTGGGTTTTGCCAGAATACTGTCCCGTCGTTCCATGCCTGTAGCGCCTAGCGCGGCACCACGGAGCGTACGAGAGAAGCAACTGAATTAGATTGAGAGTTAGGGGCAGCTCCGAAGCTATACCCTAGGCCAAAAGTTACAGAGCTCAACGTCACAGCCCCCACGATCCAGAGCGTCCTCCGCAAAAAGGATGTTCTACGGTAAGTCAAATATCGGCGATACTTCAATTCGTCAGTGAACTTGTAGCTCAACCGTTGACAATCATCAGGCGTGGGGCGAGACATAATTTATTTACTCTCCGGTTCCAGATTGAGTGACAGATTACGAGTAAAGCTATTGGGCGCTCGTTTCAGCTGAATTGTCCCGACAGACTTTCCTTAGAACTGCCAAGCCACAAAACCATGCTCCCCAGTAGCAGAAGTTTTCTGGGGAGCGCGGTAGGTAGTCGGATTGTCTTAAACAATCTACTTATCGTGTTCATGGGCTAAAACTAGCCCACAGCAGAAGGTAGTCAGGCGCGGAGCACCAACCTAAGGAGAGGTAATCCACGAAGGACCAGCAGTCTAGCTGTCCTGGCTAGCTTCGCGACTTTGAGTGAAAAGGTAATCCAGGTAGTCACCGAAGAATCGGCAGCTTAAGGTGATCCAGGTGGTCCAGATGCTCACCGGCAAGCCGGTCACTTGAGGTGGTCCAGGTGATCACGGGTGGTAGCCCGCAGCTTTGAGGTGTTCTTGGTTTGAACCGTTTTGGCTCTCTCCAGCCATGAGAATCAGTCTAGCGGTAGATGCGTTCTTGCGACATACGCCAAATTGCTGAGGTTCATGAGCGGTTTCCTACAGCTCTGGCTAAATCTACTTAGCTTTCTATCTCTCCACCGACTGCTAAGCAAGGCTCCAGACCTGCCACCCGGTGCTCAACCTGAATCTCAGAGCAAGCTCAAGATCAGTTTGGCGCTGCTTTTGACTAAAGGTTTTAAGGGAGAGCCATGAGAAGATATGTCACAGAATCCTGACAAGGAAGACTGCCCATCTGAGCTAGGACAACGGTACTATGCTCCAACCCAGTCTTCCCGCATCCAATTGCACCAAATTTGATTGCACCAAACCGATGCACCAAACTGGCCACTGAGGGCACTCTCGCTTGCTCTTCTCTCCTACTTACAGTCAAAGTAATTTAAATACTGTGTCTGTCGTTTTCACATCATCCAGTCAGGTGAAGTTAGTAGTTAAGCAGTATCATAATTTTATATTTGAATTAACCTATTCACAAACACCTAAAGCCACGACTTATTTCTAATAGCTTCTTGGTTATCTCCGATTAATTCCTGGTCTTTTGCTTTGGATTTTACCTCTGGGATCCATAGATTAACTCCAGAAGAAATGAACGATTTTCACTCGAGGGAAGCGAGCCTTCACAAGTGTTTAAACAGCTCGGCGCAGCAATTCCCCTAATGTCTCAGCGCCGGCAAAACTGGTCCTTTGTGACACCCACTCTGACACAGAGAGCTAATGCCTTTAAGCAGGAAGTTGAGCACTACCCATACGCTGCGGCCTGGATGCAGCTTCGAGTCCTATGGAAACAGCAAAAGCCGCCCCTAGAGCGGCTTTTAGTGAATCGGGATGACAGGATTTGAACCTGCGACCCCCTCGTCCCGAACGAGGTGCGCTACCAAGCTGCGCTACATCCCGTGAAGCCTCTTTAGTATACTGCCCCAGCTGACCCCTGGCGACCATCGATTTGGTAGCTGGCGGCTTGCAGGCGGAACATACGTTCGTATAGGCCACCCTGAGCCATCAGTTCTGCATGACTGCCAACCTCGGTAATTCGGCCCCCATCCAGCACCACAATTCGATCTGCCATGCGTACTGTTGAGAAACGATGGCTCACAAGAAAGGTCATTTTGCCCTTGGTGAGGGTCCGGAAGCGCTGAAACAGGTCGTATTCAGTCAGAGCATCCACAGCAGCGGTAGGTTCATCCAGGATCAGAATTTGAGCAGGAGTCATGAAGGCGCGAGCTAGGCCGATCTTCTGCCACTGACCACCTGAGAGTTCAACGCCACCCGTAAAGGTCTTGCCCAAGATGGTTTGATAGCCTTGCTCTAGGCTGGCAATTACCTCGCTGGCACCACCCTCAGACGCCGCTCGTTCAATGCGCTCCCAATCGTCTTGAGCTTGAATATCACCAAAGCGAATGTTGTCTTCAACGCTAAGAGCATAACGGGCGAAGTCTTGAAAGATTACGCCAATGTTGCGGCGTAAGTCGGCTAAGTCTAACTCCTGAACCGGAATACCATCGAAGCTAATTTCACCGGCCGTGGCATCGTAGAAGCGGGCCAGCAACTTGAGCAAAGTCGTCTTACCAGCTCCGTTCACTCCCACGAGGGCAATGCTCTCATCAGGCCGAACGGTGAGGTTGAGATCGCGTAGGGTTGGCTCATAAGCACCAGGGTAGGTAAAGCTAACATCGCGCAGAACTAAACCCGAGCGTAAGGGGCTGGGAAAGACACGAGGCTTTGGCCGGTTGATCACCTGGGGTTTCAAGTTAAGAAACTCGAAATACTGGGAGACGTAGAGGTTGTATTCATACACCGAGGCGATGCTTAGCAGAATGCCTTGAATAGCACTCTGGGCTTGCTGAAACGCTCCGGAGTACATGGTGAGGTCACCAATAGTAAGAACGCCTTGGAGCGTTTGCCAGATCACCAGAGCATAGGCAGTATAAAAACCGAGATTGGCAACAATCCCAATGCCAAAGCGGGCACTAGAGTGACGCGCCTGCAATGCCTCCGACTCCTCATTGAAGCGGTTACGAATCTCACGCCATTGGCTCAGCAGATGTTCACCAAGGTTGAACAGACGAACTTCTTTGACAAAGCCCTGCTCGGTGAGAACTCGTTGCAAATACTCGGCTAAACGTCCGCTTTGAGTTTGGTGGCGAACCATCCAGAAGCGTCTGCCAGAAAAGCGTACACCGACCCAGAAGGCTGGAAACGAGGTCAGCAGCAACAGGACCATAATCCAGGGGCTAAACCGCAACAGCAGGGTGAGTAGTCCAGCAAAGCTCACCAGTTGCCCGACCAGAGTCGTCAACGTGCTGAGGGTTCTGACGGGGTAGCTACTGCCGCTCTGTTGGGCTCGGTTGAGCGTGTCGTAGAACTCAGGCAGTTCGTAGTGAGCCAGATCTAGCTGGATTGCCTGTTGCAGCAGAACGCTGCTGGCATGAAGGGTGAAGCGGTCATTCAACACCTGGGAAACGTAGCTACTGCCCTGGTTCAGAGCGCCTTGCACCAGCACTAGGCCAAATCCCATGCCTACCAAGACGGCTAGGGGCATTAAGTCTGGAGTAGGTTGACCTACAGTACTGACAACCTGATCGACGATTAGCTTACCGATGTAGAGCTGTGCAACAGGAATGAGGGCTCCAACCAAGATCACAACCAGGGACAGCAATAACCAGGTAGGAGCTGCATGCCAAACCAGGCGTAGCAAGCGGGGCGTATTGGCAAGCATGGCCCACAAGCGGGCCTGTTCATTCGATGAGGGGCGAGACATGCAAGTATTGTTGGAGAGCGCAGCGGACGGGACTGGCTCTCCTCAATAGCACATTTGACAACTCAGTGACCGTTCAAGCAGCTGGCGTGCGGAACTAACTATCTTGCCAAACATCCCCTGAAGCAGACGTGGCCAAAGTATCCATAAACCGAGGCCCTTCTAGCTCTCGGTATCCGTTGTCGTACTCGTGCTCTGATAGTGGCGTCTCAGGAAGCAGAGCGAGATCGAGGTTCAGTTGGACAGTTCCAAACTGCCAATCACTACCGGGTTCTAGAAATTCAGCACTGGCAGGCTCGATCAGAATCTCGATATCAGGGGTGAATTTCTTGATTTGCTCTCTGCGGCTTTGCATTAAGTCTTCGACCCGAGCCGGTACCCGGAACAGTGGGCTTCTATCGGACTGGATCACAGCTGAATCGGATATGACCAGACTACCAAGTTCCGGTGGCTGTCCGGTTGCCAAGTCTACAACCAGGTTGGTACTTGAGGATTGGAGCGTTAGGGTTGGCAAAAGGCGGATATTGCCTGTCCTCCAAAACTGGTTGGGCTCGATCATTCTGCCCTTGACGCCATCAACAAGTTGTTTGATGGAATAAGAGCTGCGAGTCACGCTCCAAAGCAGAATGGCAATCAGGTCTTCGGACAGAGAATACTCGTGCCAGAGCTGGGTCTTGGGCAGTTTAATCAGGGTTCCGTTTGGGATTAGGCCAGGTCTGGTAGATGCTGAAGTTCTGACCATTGGGACGCCTCCTAGGTGTGAGTTTGAGGAAAGTAGTGGTCACGAGTCGGAATAGCGACGAAAACCCGAATCGAGCGATGCTTTTTCTTACGGTTTCTGCATTAGTGATTATGTCGCTCTAATACATATTTGCTGACTGCTTGTGGCATCAGAATGCGAGGATTTTACCTATAGGTTACTCGGCAATCTAGATTAATGAGCAAAGTACACAGATACCCTATTTAATCTCAATAAATTATTTAGGTTTTGCAATGTTAAGCCCTATGAGTTAAAACCTTAACAAAAGGCATTCACGAGGTAGTCCTGCAAGCTCAAAGTACCCGCCTGGCAACGGACTAACGCGAGGTCAAAACGGCAATCAGCATCAGCAAATCCAGGATTCTGACCTAAGAAATCACGCGCTGTTTGCTCAATCTTTTGTTGCTTGCGCAAGGTTAAAGCCAGTAAGCCATCGCTATCCCAATTCCCTCGGCTACGGGTCTTCACCTCAACGAACGCGAGTTGTAGCGGTGGCTCCCGTAGAGCAACCAAGTCTAACTCACCCCAGCGACTGTGCCACTGTTGAGCCAAAATTTGCCAGCCCTGAGTTTGAAGGTAAGCAGCAACGAATGCTTCCCCTTGTAAGCCAACCTGTCGAGAACGGGAGTTTCTGGAGGTCATCGGCATAGAGGCTGACAGAGGCGCAGCCGGAATTCGGTACGATGAAAGCAAAATCCAGAAGTTTGAAGCAATGGGATCGCGACACGAACACGATTGGTTTCACCTCAAAGTTCCCCACCTGCTGCTGGCCCTCCCGCTAGTGCTGCTGCTTGTTCTGGGCGTGATGCTTCCGGTTCAGGCAACAGACTACAACAAGGAGTTCCTAGTTGGTTCTGACTTTTCGGGTCGAGTGCTGACCGATTCTAGCTTCACCAAAGCTAATCTGCGCAATGCTAATTTCTCTGGCGCTGACCTCAAAGGTGTCAGCTTCTTCGGGGCTAATTTGGAGGCGGCAAATCTGACAGGCGCTGATCTGCGTCAGGCAACGCTGGATGTTGTTCGCTTCACGAATGCAGACCTCACCAACGCTGTTCTTGAAGGGGCATTTGCGGTCAATGCCACCTTTGATGGCGCGAAGGTTGATGGCGCTGACTTTACCGACGTGGATTTACGTCGGGACGCTCAAATCAGCCTGTGCAAAAAGGCTCAGGGAGTAAATCCGGTAACAGGGCGGAGCACACGCCAAACCTTAGACTGTGACTAAATTAGCTTCGTCTGTGTGACTCTTGATACCAAGTTTTGATGCTGGTTGAACTGCCAGGTGCTTTGCTCGGTCTCAGTTTTGCGCTGCTTCTAAAGAGTTCTAGAGATGCATTCAGCTTGTGTCTAGCTGACCGAAAGCTGTCAGCACTGTGGGTAGAAAGCTAAGGGGCGGATAAAGGTCCGAGCTCCGAGCAGCTACAGTCAGCAACTGAGTTCTGAGCCCCCAGCCGCTGCAGCGAACACCGGTTGCACCAGTAGTCCCGGTTTGTACTTTGCCAAGGTCAGCTGTCTTAGCCAACGGGCTCTGAGGATTGTTTCGATAGTTGCACCGCAGAGTAGAACTCTCATCTACTGTTGTTCGAGTCCCCTCTAAGCGTAAAAGCTTCGCCCGTTAAGCTTCTCATGGTTTAGTAATAACTTGTGAAGCGTCTATACCTTGAGTAATAAACACTCTTCATGTCCTCCGTCACTTTCGAGATTTTGTTGGTTTTCCTGTTGATCCTCGCTAACGGCATTTTCTCAATGTCGGAGATGGCGGTCATTTCTGCACGCAAAGCTCGGTTGCAGCAGTGGGCCAGCGAGGGAGATGGTAAGGCCCAGGCTGCTTTAGATCTAGCCAATGCTCCAAATAATTTCCTCTCCACGGTTCAGATTGGCATCACGCTAGTTGGCATTCTGGCAGGTGCCTTTGGCGGTGCCACTATCGCTGAGCCCTTAGCTGCTATCTTCAGCCGTGTCCCACTGCTGGCACCTTACAGTCAAGCGCTTGGGCTAGGTATCGTAGTTGCAGTTATTACCTACCTCTCGCTAGTGGTCGGGGAACTGGTGCCCAAGCGCCTGGCGTTGAACAACCCTGAGCGCATCGCTTCTACCGTCGCTACACCAATGGGGCAACTCTCTAAAATCGCGGCCCCAGTTGTTCACCTTTTGGGTATGTCAACCGATCTCGTCATGCGAATGTTAGGCATTCGAGCCTCCACAGAGCCCCCAATCACTGAAGAGGAAATCCAGGTTTTGATCGAGCAAGGTACTCAGGCAGGCATGTTTGAGCAAGCTGAGCAGGATATGGTCGAGCGGGTATTTCGTCTGGGCGACCAACAGGTGAGTGCACTGATGACTCCCCGCCGACAGGTGGTTTGGCTAGACCTGGATGACTCTCTCGAAGAGAACCGACACAAGATGTTGAACAGCATCCATTCGCGGTTCCCGGTCTGTCAAGGCAGTTTAGACAATGTACTGGGGATAATCCAAGTTAAAGACTTATTTGCCCGAAGCACATTTGATGAACCGCTAGACCTGACTACCTCTCTACGACAGCCCTTAGTAGTTCCTGAAAGCACGCAAGGGTTGAAGGTTCTGGAGTCGTTTAAGCAGACTGGCATGCATACTGCCCTAGCAGTGGACGAGTACGGTGGCGTTCAGGGACTGGTCACGCTCTACGACATCCTGGAAGCGATTGTGGGCGATGTGCCTTCAGTCGGAGAGCATACAGAACCTCAGGCAGTACAGCGGGAGGATGGTTCCTGGTTATTGGACGGTCTGTTGACGGTGGACGAGTTCAAAGATCTCTTTGACCTTGAGGAACTGCCCGGCGAGGAGAGGGGGAGCTATCAGACCTTAGGTGGCTTCGTTCTGATGTATCTGGGTCACATTCCTTCATCCTCAGAGCATTTCGAGTGGGGTGGGTTGCGCTTTGAAGTCGTAGATATGGACGGAAACCGAGTAGACAAGGTCTTAGTCATGGCGGTTAAAACAACTAGCTGAGTTTGGTTCAACCCAGTACCTATGTCGAATACCGGCCGACTGCCCCAGAGGCCTATTACTTTCTCTAGTAGTCAATTTCAGTTAGTAGTTAATTACAGTTTTGGGAGTCTACGTCGCTACCCAGTCTTTCGAAACCTCTCGAACCTTTGTAGCGACATGGGCCTAACCAGGGCCTCAAGAAGGCTCCAATTTTCTGCTAGCGGCGAGAAATTTGAGTTTTCAAGTAGTAGAAAGGGCTGACCAAACTACTCCAAACAAACTCCAGCTCACAAGCAGTCACCATATCACCTCTGCTTCGCATACCATATTTAGCGATGTGCAAAATCAACCGTTTCAAGTTACCAGAAACGACCCTCGCGAACAGCAAAGGACGCTCCCATCGCTTTGAATTTACTAGCCTCAAATGAAAAATGCATAGCCCAGCACCACGAACTGTGGATAGCAAATAGTCTTTAGTCAATCGATGCACAGAAATCTCATGTTCAAGATGCATCTGTGGGTTATACCAAATCGCCCAACCCGCTCTGTGCAGGTGAAGCAGTGCCTCAAAATCTTCTCCTGCTAGGCTTGAGCCTGACACACGCCCAATCAGTACTAGTTCTTTAGGTACACTACTCAGCCAAGCTTGGCGACGAATTACCATTCCCGCTCCAGCGGGTAGGTCTAATACCAGAGGTTTGAAGGGGCGAGGTCGAGTATCCCCTTCTCGAATCGCTAAGAATGACTGGATTCGCTTAAAGTTTGGCGGTGGCTCTTTATCAAATCTGCCGTGGATTTGACCACCAAAAGCTCCCACGCTGGGATTGCCTTCATCAAAGGTAACTGCTGCGGCAACCCAATCAGAGGCAGGTAGATTGTCGTCATCCAAAAAACCAACCAGGTTCCCTTTTGCTTCCTCAACAGCACGTTGGCGTGCAAAGGCAAGCCCCTGCCTAGGTTCGAAACAATATCTTAGGGCAAAGGGAAACGGTCTATTCTCACTATTCTCAATATAGGTCTTTACAACTGCAGCCGTATTATCTTGACTGTTGTTGTCAACAATTAGGACTTCCCAGTTTAGATTCTCTGTTTTGATTTGTGCTTGTAGCCTTGCTAACACCTTGGGTAGGCGTAGTGCTCCGTTGTAGGTTGGAATCGCAACCGTAAAATGAAGAGTCATTGTTTATGGGGTCACTAGAAGAACCTGCTAGCCTCACATCTGAGCACCCCTTTCGTAAGAGACTATTCAAAGCAACACTCAAATTCTTAAGAATTTAAGGTGCCAACAGAGCAAATTTAATCTAGAGGGATGTCACAAGGAAACAGGGCTTGCCTCGACGAATAAGGGACGACCGTCGTAGTGCTGCGGGAGCGGCACACCCATCAGCTGCAGAATAGTCGGTCCCAAATCCACTACATGTCCCTGCTTTAAGCTGCTTCCGGCTGCAATTTTGGGTCCCCGGGCAAACACAAAACCTCGGTCTCGATGTCCCCCTGGCCGAAAATAGGTTGCAGGTCCAATTCGGCCATATTCAGGGCTATCGATCACATCAGTCGGATGCTCATGCCAAACCACGACCAGATCCGCAGGAATCAAACCAGGCTCTGAATCAGTTGGGAATTGGCGAACGCGAATGACTTCCCTCACCATCGGCTCGCCCGTTCGACCATCGCGGAGCTGATAAATCTGCCCCGTTAACTGTTCACAAATTGAATCGTAATCCGCTTGAGGAACAATCCCTTGAGGTTCTCTGCCTTGTAGGTTAATTCGCACATAGCCTTCAGAGAAACTTGGCAAGGCAAAAGCTTTCATGCGAGACCAAAGGGGTGAGTACCACAGAGTGGGTTGCCAAAAAAGGGAGTTCCCTTGTTGCCGCAGTTGATAAGGAGAAGCAAGCCTGTTTTCAGCTTGAGGGCTGAAGTCATGCTCCAGATAAGACTGGTATTTACCAGGCAACCAATAGCGCAGAAATTTCTTGAGCAGATTCGGTTCGTGAGTCTGTTGCCAGACTTCGCCGGACCAGGTACGCCACTTTGGAGTTTTTACAGCAGGCAGGGATTGCCCAAGCTTTAGGGAAGTCAGCATGGACTGACCAGGGAAACTGAAGCGGTAAAGAAACTCCGCCATGAAGAGCATGCTGGGCACATCTGTGGCGTTACTGCCCATGCCCACCCCTGAAAACGCGACTACAGAGGTTTCTTCAGGCAGGTCTGCCAACAGCTCACCGACACCTTGATCAACTGCCTGAAAAACCTCCAGCATCGAATCTTGGGAATCCCTAAGTTTCTGCTCGTGCAGGGGATGATCGGGCTGGCTGAGGTGCCAGAAGTCATGGCCAGCAGAGTGAGTTTCACTAAAAACGGTGACTAATAAATCCCAGCGTTCTTGTTGCAGCAGTGATCGGCAGATAGTAGTACGACGAGCTGCACCGACTTTCAGATTCTCCTTAAGTTGGCTTAGATACTCGGTTCTCCACCAGTCACCGTAGTCTTGGCCGCGGGCAGGATGCTTGCCGTATTGACGCTCTAGTTCTGAGAGCAGTGGCTTGGGCGCTGAGCGCCTCGGCGTATAGGGAGCATGTCCTCCCCAGCCTAGAACCTGGGGGCCGTGGACCTGTTCTGAAAAAACAGTTTGGGGAAGATCGAAAGCAGCAACTCGATAGTTCGGGCCCAAAGCGTAGAAAGGCGGATGAGCAGCAAAGTTATAGGCGCCAACATCCTCGATTTCATAACTGCCCTCGCGCAATCTGGCTGGGCTCCAATAGCCAGTGGTATGGGGTAAGCAACCGCTCCAAACCGTGGGCCATGTCGTCTCTGTCGTGTTGTATGGGACATTGGCGAGACGCCCATAAACTCCTGACTCTCGTAGACGGGCAAGATTCGGCAGGTAGCCTTGAGACATCCAAGTCTCTATTAACAAAGCGTCAGCCCCGTCTAAGCCAATTGCAACCACAGGTGATGTCATGCTTTTACCAAAACTCAACGAATTGGCAGATGCTGCGACAACCCGTGCACTTAAAGTCAAACGATTAACTTCATTTACGCGCGCTCAACTAACTAACCGGTGGGTACCGCTCGTAAATCTCAATCTTTATGAAATTTTTCCGATAAGTTCATCAAAATAACTTGTTGCAAAACCCTAAGCTCGAGTTTGACCAAAGCCAATTAAGACTGGGCCAAAAGCTATACGGACAGCCATTTCTGTAGCCACAACTGCCCTCCTAGGGCACAAAATAAAAGGCCCTAGGAGGGCGAAGCTAACTTATAGAGTCGCACCGAGGAAAGGGTAAGCTTTAAGGCTGAATCGAGCCAGTTAATTCTTGCTTTAGAAGACGCAGGACAGCACCAAGGTCTTGCTCTGAGAAGTTAAGCACTGAAACTTTCTGCTCATCAAATAGCCAAGACAGAAGTTGTGCATCGGTATAGATGTAGTGGTAGCAGCTCTCAGAGCCTCGATAAGCTTGGTATATCCAGCGTGCCTCTGTCGTGTTCCAAACTAAACAGTCTTTGAAGGTATCTGCAATCCCTCTAGCTGCAGCAGCCAGAAGAGACCGCTGAAATCTCTCCTCTAGGCTTTCCAACTGGTCTAGCTTCGTACAGTTTGCTGAGGTGATCACGGTTGTAAATTTTGGAGTGGAACCTGCAAAAGTGTTGGGGGTGGGAACAGCATTCAGCCAGTGCTACAGATGATCCTCGTATTTCCACGTAGGTATCCACATCTGCCAGCTTGCGCAGAGTTCTACGATGAATGGCGCAGAAATCCCCCTAACGGCAGTGGCACTCCAAGATCAGAAGCTTCTTTCCTACTCTCTGCTCCTGACCTTGCCCTATAACCCTGATCCAGCTTTGACGATATGCCCGGCTTGAGCAGAATGAGGTTTGGATGCGGGCTCAGACTTGGCGCTACCAGAATCTCGAGCAAGATGTCGCAGACGAAACCACTGTAAGCAGTGATGTTTCAGGAAGGGATAAAGCCTCTAGGTTTGGCCTTAGCCTCTCTGAGGCAAGCGGATTCTGATAGTCACTGCGTTAGCTCAAGATATCGAACTCAGCCGCAGGACTTGTAGCAGCAGGCAGCAAAACTCTACGTTTCCCCTCCTGACCTAGGCTCCAATGATTGGAAGTGAGAAGCCCGGGTGAAGGCTAAGGTTTAGCTGAGGTCCAAAAGCTTCTGAATATCCTCCCAATAAACTCTCTTACTGCCAGGCCTAAGCAGCAAAAAGCCCCTCATAGCAAAACGAGAGGCTTTAGAATCAGGGTGCATCTACTTCCAAAGGTGCCCAGTGGAGGCAAAAAACTCCCACTTCTAAAAAAATCAGCCATTACTGCTTGGCTCAAAGGTTTCAACTAAGAATTGACCAAAGTCTAAGCAGCAAAATCTAGGGTAATGAAGGACACATTGGCTAACCTTCTCAATGATGGATGCTAAACCCTTCTGAGTTTGCTCTACTACCTGTAGAGGTAGACTGAGTTTCGGTCAAACCTTCGTTCAAGCCTTCGCTGCCCTCCTCAAACAACGCTGCATTCAAGGATGGCCGTGGTTAGTTCTTCTGTCGCTCTGCAGTCTTAACTGCTCTTTTCATTTTTAACTGTCCCTCAGTTGTGATTCAAAGCGGCAGAAAGTTTTCTCAAAAGCCTTATTAGTCACACTGGAAGATATGAAAATTTATACTCCACAACAATTAGCCATTGCTTCAAAAATCCTGCAGGGTTTCGGTGTTCCAGGACCGCATAGCAAGGCTGAGCAGGGCCAAGTCGTTGACAGTTGGCAGGAGTTCATCAACGCTAGCCGCTCGCTGCCAACAGCTCTAGATGTACTCAACCGAGCCGGAGACAAGACTTACCGAGCTTGCCAGAACGCAGCCAATAAAATTAAAGCAATCCGGAAGGCCAACTCCCACTAGAGGCGCAAACCGTAGGTTGCACGGATGCAGAAGCTTTCCATGGAGTGCTCCGCGTCTTCGCCGGCTCGAATGAAACTGAGCAGCAGCAGAACACGCTAGTTGCAACCGAGTACTCAACAGGCATCATTAACCTTGAGGACGCAGAATCTTGGCCTTCAAGGTTAATGATGCCTAGAAGTCGGCAAGGGTGAAGGCAACTAACGGGCGAAGTAGCCAGAGCCTTTAGTGTTCATCACGCCAGAACGGCTGGAGCGACGAACACCGTTCTTGAGCATGTACTTCAAATCATCGGGGTTGAGTGAAGCAGTTAGGGCATCAGTCTCAGAAATCATGCCCGACTCATACAGGTCGAAGAGGGCTTGATCGAGTGTTTGCATTCCCTCTTGCCCCTCTTCCATCAGCAGGTAAACGTCGTCTTCGTGATCTTTATACAGGTAGTCCTTAATCGTGTTGGTCGCCATCATGATCTCAAGGGCTGCCGCTCGCTTGAAGTGAGTCGTTGTCACTAGAGATTGGAAGACAACAGCTTTGAGACTGTCAGCGATTTGAAACCGCATTGTCTCCTGCTCTTCTGGGGCGTAGAAGTTGAGCAGGCGTTTGTAGGCATTGAACGCGCCTCGCGTGTGCAGAGTTCCCAGCACTAAGTGCCCAGTTTGAGCCGCACGTAAGGCTGTATCTACGGTCTCGCGATCCCGCATCTCTCCCACTAGGATCACATCTGGATCCTGACGTAGAGAAGCTTTAAGGGCTTCTTTAAACTCTTGAGTGTGCAGACCAATTTCACGCTGGGTGATTAGGCAGAGATTAGAGGTATGCACATATTCCACCGGGTCCTCGATGGTGACGATTTTGCGCGGCACCGTGTCATTGAGGTGACGGATCATGGTGGCTAGAGTGGTGGATTTACCGGAGTTCACGGGCCCCGTAACCAGCACCAAACCTTGACGAAACTCAGCAATGTGCATCAAGACAGGTGGCAAGCCCATATCCTGCACAGTGGGCACATCCAGGTTAATCAGTCGCAGTACAATTGCTCCGCCCATCATGGCTTGAGAGCAGTTCACCCGGCAGCGCACCAAATCTTCGTAGAGAATTGCTGTATCGAGTTCTTGCTTTTGCGCGAACCGCTCTCGTTGCTCAGGCGTGAGAATCTCGTCTATATATTGCTCAAACTGGTCAGCAGTTATCTTGCCGTACTCGGCTTGGCGAGTCATCTTCCCCTGGACCCGGAAGCGTGGTACCTCTCCCACTTGGAGGTGGACATCAGAGGCATTCTGCTCATAAGCATCCTCTACTAGCCGTCGCACCGGTCGGGTTGTCTCTTCTACAGCGACCAGTTGAATCCGTTGCAGACTCAACGCCTCTGATCCCTGCGCTGTCGGCCCGCAGTTGATGCGGCATTGCATAAACCCTGGAATCACGACAGTCGCGTCAAGCTTACGCCGTGAGTGGTAGTAGCGCAGCTGAGGTGGGGTGAGCACTTCAGACAAATAGTGATGGAGCAACTCTGGCGTTGTACGAGGCTGCTCATCCTGAGGCACCATACGGCCTTCGATGCGGTAGTGAGGCGCGTAGCCCACCTGGATGTAGATCCCCGTCGCGCCTTGACGATGTCCTTCCTGAATCAGGTAGCGTAGTGAGCCCTGAGAACTCTCAGTAGCAGTGGAACCGGCCAAATCAGGAGCAGCAGGACTTGGAGGCTCAGGATCCCGAGGGGTGGCGGCAGGCGGGGGAGTCGCTTTCATAAAACGAAAGAAGTGGCCGTTTTGAGAATCAGTCTAGCGATTTCCTCCAAGAGGATACGCAAGGTAGCAATCTGACTATGCAGACTGTTGCGTGTTCTTGCATCTCGACGCTAAGCACCCCGATTTTAACCTCCACAGCTTGTCCTAAGTCTTAAGTTCCTGTAAGGGACCCATCAAGGTTTGGCAAGATGGCTTGATCCCCCCGGATCTCCTGTACCAGCCTGATCTCCATTATGTCATGAAATAATGACATAAATCTCTGTTTTGATCCCTCTAACGTCGCAGCTACGTTCAAACGCCCGAAATCCTCTGAAATCGACTGTTCTAAGGGATTGACCATTGACGAATTTCCGGGACAATGAAGATTAGTTGAGCGATCCCAAAGAAAGCCTGAGCACAGCGTTCTCAATAGCGACTCAGGTAAGTCAGGATTTCCTAACAAAACTCTGACCCGAATGTTCCGATTCCTTTGATGAGGAAACACCCCCATGGCTAAAGAACGTCCCCCCTTAGAAGAGATGACTCTGCGGCAGCTGCGCCGGGTTGCCCAGGAGTACACCATCTCTCGCTACAGCCGCATGCGCAAATCCCAGCTGTTAGCCTCAATTCGGGAAGCTCAGCTAGCTAGCGTTGTCCCCCCTCGTCCATCTCTCAATTTGGAGGCGCAGGAAGCAGTGCAAGAGTCCGTTGAGGCATCGAAGTTTGAGCTTGCAAGCGAAGATCGCAATGGTTCCTTGGCAGAAGTAGACCAAGGCCTAGGCGATTTGCCTGCCGGCTATGGCGAAAGTCGAATTGTGTTGATGCCTCGCGATCCACAGTGGGCTTATGCGTACTGGGATGTACCCGGTGAGCGCAAAGAGGAGTTGCGGCATCAAGGAGGCCAGTTGTTGGCATTGCGCCTCTATGACGCGACTAATATCAGCCTGGATTACCAAGTACCCCACAGCATTCAGGAATATCCCTGTGATGAATTAGCTCGTGAGTGGTATCTGCCAATTCCGGTCAGCGATCGAGACTATGTAGTAGAGATTGGCTATCGCTGTGCTGATGGTCGCTGGCTGATTGTCGCCCGTTCTGCTCCTGTGCGCGTTCCGCCGATGTATCCCTCGGACTGGATCGAGGATCAGTTCATCACAGTTAACTGGGATGTGGAGCTGCGAGGTCAGACCGTCCACAACCTAGTGCCACCCACCAGCAAGCGTGTTGGTTTATCTCCGTCTGCCCCAGCTACGGGTAATGCTATTTACGATCAGATTTTTGGTCTAGCCCAGAGTGCCGAGGCTGAGCGCGTTGCTGGTTCGCTCTACGGCTCTATGCAACAAGCTCCCAGTTCCGCGGTTAGCTCCTATGTCTTCCCCTCAGGAATGGGCATGTGGGCCGCCCCAGTACCTGGAATTACTGGCATGTCAGGCGCAGGCTTCACCATGTCAGGTGCAGGGCTGACTATGTCAGGCGCAGGGTTCTCGGCTTCGATGCCACCCATCCGCCCGCGCAAGTTCTGGCTAGTTGCTGATGCTGAACTGATTATTTATGGGGCCACCGAGCCGGATGCAACTGTCTATATAGGTGGACAGCCAATTCAGCTCTCCCCAGACGGCACCTTCCGCTTCCAGATGTCCTTTCAAGATGGGCTGATTGACTACCCAATCATGGCGGTCGCAGCTGATGGTGAGCAGACTCGTTCCATTCACCTGAAGTTCAACCGTGAAACGCCTTCACGGAACACCAATACCAAAGCTGAGGCTGTAGAAGAATGGCTAGCCTAGATTAGGCTTCATTCTTGAGCAAGGGGCAGGTCAAAGACCTGCCCCTTGCTATTTTTAGATGGCTATTTTTAGATTTCTTATGCCTATTACTCACAGATCTAGTAAGGGAAACAGTGCCAAATCTATCTCTACTCACTCTATTGAGCGACTTCGGGCTACAGGATCCCTATGTAGGCGTCATGAAAGGAGTTATTGCAACTATAAATCCAGCCATTCAGGTCGTTGATTTAACCCATGAATTGCCACCACAAAATCTGCTTGCGGCTCGCTTTTGTTTAACCAGTGCTGTGTCCTATTTCCCAACAGGCACTGTACATGTTGCAGTTGTAGATCCTGGCGTTGGTGGTAATCGTCGGCCTGTAGCGATCCAGACTGAGTGCGGAATACTAGTTGGTCCAGACAACGGCATATTTAGCAACTTTTTGAGCCAAGCTACTACAGCTGTTGTCCTTGATCAGCCTAAGTTTTGGCGGACCTCTAACCTGAGCAACACCTTTCACGGACGTGATTTATTTGCACCTGTAGGTGCGCACTTAGCGATGGGTATAGCGCTTCAGGCAGTAGGAACAGCTATCAACTTAGCAAGTCTTGTATGCTTGACCTTACATAAGAATTGCATTCAACATATCGATCGCTTCGGTAATTTAATTACTACTATACGGGGTGAGCAAGTCGTCAACCAAACATGGTCTGTATTAGCAGCAGGTCAAATCATTAAGGGTGAAGTCACCTATAGTAGTGTGTCTAGTGGACAGTTATTAGCCCTTGTAGGAAGTCATGGTTTTGTTGAAATTGCCTGCAATGCTGGCAGCGCTCAGCAGCGACTGGGCTTGACCTGGGGCGATAGCATTACGTTGCAACTGACAGCTCCCTCTAGCAACGATGTCGATTAAAAAGAAAGCCCTAGCTCAAATGCTAGGGCTTTAGTGATCTGCAGGTAAACGCTAAGTTCGGTTGGACTTGGAACAGATTGGCTTCATCTGTCGTGGGCAGCAACAAGGTGCCCCGATGGAATACAGCTCCTAGCTCTAACTCCAAAATTCTAACCTAGGCTTTTCATCTCCCGCATGTCTTTATGCTTTAAGGATAGCAAAAAGTGAAGAATGAGAATAGGGCAACAATACTGAAGCTGTTAAGTCTTTTGGTGGATGCCAACGCCTAGCAGAGCTTAATTTTTGATTTTAGAAAATTTTGGCAAAGCTACGGTGTCAACGCTGTTGATTTAATTAAATCCTTCAGCTTAACAGTGTAATTACAGAGTTTCAGAACGAAAGTATCGTTCCAAGTGCTCAATGTCTAAAGCCTTTGCAAGCTTAAGTTCTTCAAATTGGGAACTGCTTTGGGTCTATTAGTGTGCACCTCTGAGTAGACCGCTACCGGTAGTCCTTAGCATTGTTATAAACGACACGGGCTCTCGTAATGATGATTTGAGGATTTCAATTAATTCTCGGGACTGACCGTAGTTTTAGAGTTAGAAAACTACAGTTGGCTAGGGCGATTAATAGAACTTTTAAGTATCGCCAGGAGACCAAAGAGAAATGGGTAGCCAAGCTTGGGAAAAAGCGTGGCAGGTGTGCCTGACTACGTAGGCCGGAACACTAAAGCAAGAGATGGGCCACCCGTGAGCATCACTGCCCTTAAGACTGGCGGGTTGCAATCTCTGTTCGAATTGCCTCTAAATGGTCGGACAACTGACTGCGGAACAGCCGATAGAACAGCCCTGCGGGTATGCCTTGATTTGGCTCCGCTTGAATCTGCTGTGTGATCAACACCTGCGTCACCGGCCCGCCGGGATAAGCCCGCAACGGCTCTAACCGCCAGTTGCCCTGCATCTTCTTCAAATTGCCCTCCAGCAATTGAAAACTGAAACCCCGCCGAGGTGTTTCTGTAATTGCAAGTCGCACCCGTGAACTAATCGTCGTCAGGGCAATCCGCCGACGGTCCACCTGCTCAACGACCCGCCGATTGCCCTGTCTTTCGACCACTCGGCTACTGGCAATATTGGGTAGGAAACGCCAGAAATTGCCATAGTCCGTGATCACCGACCAGACCTGGGCCGGAGTTGCGCGCACCAGCACACGCGCCGTATACCTGCCGTTGTCACCTGTAATAACTGGGCGTCCCCGTTGCAGTAGTACTCGTTCCTGCGCAGGGAGGGTGTCGATTGCCCTGTGAGATGGGCGAGACTGGGCAGAGACGGGCAGCGATAACCCAGACCAAAGCAATGCTCCAGCTAGGTACAAGCCACCGAGGCACAAGCCTGAACGCAGACGAGCGAGCCACAACTTGGTCATCAGAGTAAAGCTATCCTTGGCATAACTTCATACAAATTAACCTGGCCGCTTCATGCAGCCACCTGCTCAGGTCATGTAGCTTGGTGTGCACTTCAACGACAGGTTTTAATCAGCCTATTGCGATGAATCATCCTCAGGTACCCGGCTCCTCCGAGCCATCACCAGACGATCAGCAACAAGCCATTCAGATTCAAAATTTACAAGAGCAGTTGAGCCTGCTGCGCCGTACCAATGAGTGCCTGTGCCGGGACAACGCTGATCTTAAGCGAGGACGAGACGCCTTGATCGCCCGTCTGACTCTTCTAGAAAACGCCTTGCGCGACCGAAATGGCGATTCTAACGAAGCCCAATCCGATCCCTTTCCCGAGTCAGATCGCTGGCTCCTGAGCACTTCCCAAGCGAACTATGCAGTGCTCAAAGACCTGCTAGCTCTACAAGCCTGGGACGAGGCTGATTGCGAAACCCAACAGCTCATGCTTCAAGTCGCCGGTTCTGAAGCGCAAGAGTTAGGCTTCTTAACCGCAGAGCACATCGACGCCTTTCCCTGCCTCGACTTAAAAATCATCAATAAGCTTTGGACAATCTACTCCAATGGTCGCTATGGCTTCATGGTTCAACGTGAAATCTGGTCCCGTACCCATAGCACTCGCAACCTCTGGTGTGATCCGGAACTTGAGGGTTACTACCCCAAGCGTGAGGGCTTGGGCAGTTCTCTTGCAAAACGTCTACTGCGCTGTGCCCTAGATGATTTCTAAGCAGCTTTAAAAGCATTCTCAAACCATCCATCTCACAACCGGCCCAAGCATAAAGCTAGACTCACAGAAATTGAGAGACTCAAGATTCCTAGGGCCAATGGCCCATAACCCCAAACCTCGATAAGTTCAGGGCTATGGGCGTCGTGCAACCGCTCATGCTAGCTCTGCTAAAAACCTGAACCTAGCCCACTCTGGTTAACGACGGTTGTTGAGAAAACCAGCGGCAGCGTTGAACATATCACCCATATCGACATCACCGTCACGGTCTCCGTCGAGAAATGTTCTGAGAACTGGATTATTAAGGCCACCACCTTGAGGCGCATAACCACCCGCCTGGGTCTGCGTCTGATTGCTGGCTCCCGTTTGCAGGAACTGCAAAATTACCGGCAGAAGCACTGGCAGCAGCTGCGCGATGAGTTGACTATTCAGGCCTGTTTGTTGGGATAAGTCTTGAGTTGCTTGCTGCTGCTGCGAGGGGGAAAATATAGCCTGAACCGCCTGCGGATTGGGCTGTGTACCGCTATAAGCGTTCAGTACCGAGTCCACTGCCTGTTCGCCCTCCACAGCTCGCTTTTGTTGCAGCGCACTCTGCACGTAGCGGCCTAACGTGGACATCAATATGCCGGTCGTGTTGCCCTGAAGCCCCTGACCTCCTGTCGACTGCTGAATAGCTTGAAGAGCAGAAGAAAGCTGACCCTCATTGCCCTGGCGGCTTTGGTCTTGGACAGCGTTGAGAACTTGGTCGAACAGCGACATGAGTAAAACGCGTAATCAGAACGCCTTAAACTGTGGCACAAACAACTAACCCCTTCACCTGCCTACCGATTGAGTTGGCGAGGTGAAGGGGTAACAGAAGGTTGAGCCCTAACGACGAATTAGGTTCTCAAAGCTATGGTTCGAAGAGCGACCTGGGTCAAAGCCTTCGTTGCGGATGCGGCGCTTGAGGTCACCTTCATCCGAAGAAGCGGCAATGCCATCAGTGATCGTAATGCGGCCATCCAGAACCAAATCGCAAAGCATCTGGTTAAGTACCTGCATGCCCTCTAGCGTGTCGCTCTCCATGAGCTGACGAACCTCATCATCCTCGCCCTTAAGCAAGTAGTCACGCACCGCAGGCGTATTGACCAGAATGTCCATTGCCGCCGTACGCTTGCCGTCCGTTGTCGGTACCAACGTTTGGGCAATTACTCCCACCAAGCTCTCCATAATCTGGAAGCGCATAGCGGCTTGCTCATCGGGAGTGTAGATGTTGAGCAATCGGTCCAAAGTACCAATCGCGTTTCGGGTATGCAATGTGCCCAAAACTAAGTGGCCGGTTTGAGCTGCTTTGAGAGCAGTGTCCACTGTCTCGCGGTCACGCATCTCACCGATCAGAATGACATCGGGATCTTCCCGAAGCACAGAGCGTAGAGCTTGACTAAACTCGTGCGTGTGCAGACCCACCTCGCGCTGGCTGATCAGGCACTTGTCTGAGCTGTAAACGTACTCAATCGGATCCTCAATACAGACAATGTGCCGACTTGCTGTCTCATTGAGATGGCGAACCATCGCCGCTAGGGTGGTGGATTTACCAGATCCAGTAGGACCTGTCACCAACACCAAGCCTTGAGGTTGCGAGGCAACTCTTTTGAGAACCTCCGGAAGACCCAGCTCATCGATTGAGGGTACAGTCAGTGGAATCAAACGCAGCACCATCGCTCCACCGCGCAAACTGTCAAAGCAGTTAACCCGGCATCGCAGAAAGTCTTCGTAGAAGATGGCAGTGTCCAGTTCCTTCTCGTAGGCAAAGCGCTGTTGCTGCTCCGGCGAGAGAATCTCTGATAGGAACCCTTCAAAGTGTTCCGGCGTCACGGGTAAGCAACCACCCCCTACCCGGAACATTTCACCCCGGATCCGGAAGCGAGGTTCCTCACCAACCCGAATGTGAATGTCGGAAGCACCCCGCAGGTGGGCCTCCTCTACAAGCTGACGAATACTGAGAGCTCGGTTACCGACTCCGCGTAGATGCCGATCGTTAGTCCGCTGACCAACAAAGGGCACCGGTAAAGGCGGAGGCGGGGGAACTGGAGGGGGACCGGGAGGCGTTGGGATGGTCATGGAAGGACTTCCAGAGGATCCTGGGGGAGCAATAAGCTTGCGTGTTTCCCCTTACCTTACTGCACCTACTGTTAGATGGCATCCGTTGCTGACGACAAACTTGCCGACTGACGGTTGCAGATTTGATAGAAAGTTCAGTCTCGCTTGGGTTGGAGACTGATCAAACAAGGGCAGAATAGGCTCACTCTGGCCCGAAACCGCCAATCCAGCTTTAGTTTTCTCTCAGGTTCAATTAGAAATTCTTATGAGTAGGAAAATCTCTAGCCCCGAGCGCTTCACCTACTGGCTAGAGCAGCGCTGGGTTAACCCTGCCTTTGCAGGTTGGTTGCTGAGCGGATTTGCTACTTTCTTCTTCCTCGCTGGAACCAACACTTTGGCGGGCTGGCTTTATGTAATCAGCGGTGTTAGCTTCGCGCTGCTCCTCTTGGGGGCCGTTCTGCCAGCCCGTTCGCTGCGCTCGATACAAGTCAGCCGTCGCCCAATTGCTCCAGTTAGCGCAGGGGATGTACTCACTGTAGAGTTGCAAATTCATAACCAGACCGATCAAGCTCGGGGCCTACTGGTCGTCGAAGATTTAATTCCTTTTGTCATCGGACCACCTCAATTGGAGGTAGTCGAGAATCTAGCACCTACTAGTAGCCACCGTTGGACTTACACAACCCCTACCGTCCCCCGTCGAGGCGTTTATCGCTGGCAAGAAGTCCAACTGCGCACCGCTGCACCCCTCGGTTTGTTCTGGTGCCGCCGTCAGCGCAATGCTCCAGCGGTGGCAGTAGTTTATCCAACTGTCTTGCCTTTAGCACAGTGTCCATTAGTCGATGAGATGGGACGTGAGACCAGCCAAACAAGACGTAGTTTGGAACACCGTTTTCTTGCCAGTACGGAAGGCGTCACTCGGTCACTGCGACCCTACCGTCGAGGCGACTCAACTCGCCTTATTCACTGGCGGACTAGTGCCCGTTATGGGGATTTGCGAGTGCGTGAGCTAGAACGCTCCACAGGTGTACAGGAGGTAGTCATTGCTCTGGACTGCCAGTGTAGTTGGAACCCAGAAGACTTTGAGCAGGCCGTGATCGCTGCCGCCTCACTCTACTTCTACGGGCGGCGGCGAAATTTGAGCACACGGTTGTGGAGTAGCGATACGGGCTTACTGCAAGGCGACCGGAGTGTTTTAGAGGTACTGGCTGCGATTCAACCTACGCCTCAACCCAGTACGGTGTCTGGACGCTCAACCCAACTCAAGCCAGCCAGTCTTCCTTCTCTGCCCCTAGCCTGGTTGAGCAGTAGTGCTCCTAGTCAGGCGCTACCACTAGGCAGTCGGGTCTTGCTTTGGGGAACTCAGTCACAGACTGAGCTGCCAGGATTAATCATTCAGCCCAACCAGCCACTTCAGAACCAGTTACAAGGCTTGGCGCAAATGGTTTAGTGATCGCTCAGCTTGCGGGCCATAACTTCAGGTCAAACCGTAACTGGGTCACAATTGGGGAGTGTTCTCTGCCGCCTGCTATGTCTGAGCTGAGCCTCCCCCCAGCCCATCGTCAGTTTCTACAAATCGCTCGTCTACCAGATTGTGACCTTACTACGGAGCATTTGGTTGAGGCTGCTTTCTGCATTGCAGCTCAGGCAAACCCTAGCTTGGATATCCCTCACTATCTAGCTCGACTTGAGGCGATGGCCGCCGATTTGCGCCTGCAGTTAGCTGAGGAGCGTTACCCATTGCGCTTGCTGCGGGGTATCAACCACTATTTGTTTAACGAACTTGGCTTTCAGGGCAACCGGAAGCAATATTATGACCCCCGCAATAGCTTTCTCAACGAAGTTATAGACCGACGCTTAGGTATTCCCATCACCCTTTCAATTCTCTACATGGCTTTGGGTGAGCGAGTCGGTTTGCCATTAGAGGGGGTTAATTTCCCAGGGCACTTTATATTGAGGCCCACCCAACAGGATTTAGAAATCTATGTAGATCCGTTTGAGCAGGGCGAAATTCTGTTCCAGCAGGACTGCCAAGAGCGTTTGAACCAGATCACAGGCCCACTTCCTCTCAAACCAGAGTATTTAGCGACGGTGGGTCCTCGTCGCATTTTGAGCCGAGTGCTGACCAATCTGAAATTTATTTACCTCAACCAAGGCGATCTGGAGCGAGTTCTCAGCGTGGTAGAGTGGTTACTCCTGTTAGATCCGGATGCGCTAGAGCATTTGCGAGACAGAGGTTTGCTCTACTACCAGAGCCAGCGCTACTTAGAGGCTCGCGCCGACCTGGAACTCTATCTAGACCGCGCCCCTCAGGCTAGTGATATCGCTGTGGTAGCTCGCCTGTTAGAGCGCTTGCGCCAGTTGTGAGCCACGCGTCAGACTTACATACCTAATGTCAATGTCAGTATTTGTAACGCGCGGTTCGTTTGAATTCCAGACCTGGAGTACAACTCACGTAATCTGCCCTCTCGCTGCCCTAAGGGGTCTGTAATTTCTGTTATGACAAACGATCGCGGTAAAAACAAAGCTTCGGAAAAAAGCTTTCACCAGATGCGCAATTTTGCGGAAACCTACGCCCGCCGCACTGGCACTTATTTCTGCTCTGATCCCACGGTAGCGGTCGCCGTTATTGAAGGGTTAGCAAAGCACAAGGACGAGTTTGGTTCGCCTCTGTGCCCCTGCCGCTACTACGAGGACAAGGAAGCAGAGGTCCATGCAACTTATTGGAACTGCCCTTGTGTACCGATGCGGGAGCGCAAGGAATGCCACTGTATGCTCTTTCTCACGCCAGACAACCCCTTTGCGGGCCAAGAGCAGGCCGTTTCCCTTGTAGATGTCAGCTACGATGAGTGACCCTGAGTGATAGCTTCAAGGAGCGCTGTGAGTAGCAGGTAGGGCAGCATTGCCGATGCATGAGGACGTGGCTCCTGCCTTCTGGCAAGGTGTTGAGCAGTTCAACCAGGGCGAGTTCTACGCTTGCCATGACACACTAGAAGCCCTATGGATGGAGGCAATAGAGCCCCCACGCTCTTTCTATCAAGGGGTTTTGCAGCTTGCTGTAGCCTGCTATCACCTAGGCAATCAGAACTGGCGAGGAGCTGTTGTCTTGTTAGGAGAAGGCATCAGCCGACTGAGGCGTTACCCCGATGACTACGGCGGCATAGATGTTGACGCTCTCCTCATTAGCAGTTCCGCACTCCTCACTGAGCTACAACGCCTCGGTCCTGAGGGCACGATCGAATTTCTAGCAGCCCTGTCCTCGCCCCAAGTCCTCTCGATTCAGCCGGTTTCTTCTCAAGGCTAAAGCAGGGGCAGAATTTAGAACTGTACACTTCAAAGCATAAAAACATCAGTAGAGTAGGACATCAGCAGAATCTAAAAGCAGCTTGGAACCGACAGGAGTGGCCTACGTCCTGACAGCTAAGAGTGCCTCAATGGATTGCCGTAGGGTTGAGTAGGTCAGTATTCTGAGCAATAGTTGCTGTGAGGGCAGGTGTCAATGCGTGTGCTTCTTGGGTTAGTGCTGTTACCTGTGGGACTGCTACTAGGCGGACCACTGGCAGCTCAAAATACAGCTCCTAGGCCTGCACAACGAGCTGCTGCGCCTAGCAGTGGACGGGCAGTCTCTATCCTCGCCGACGTGCAGGAAGCCAATGCGGTGACGGGTGTGGTTACCGCTCGGGGAAACGTGCGCATGAACTACCCAGCTCGCCAAATCCAGGCGACCTCTGATCAGGCCCAGTACTTCAGCCGGGAGCGCCGAATTGTGCTGACTGGTGATGTGTATATCAACCAGGCGGGCAATAGTCTGCGGGGCGAGAGAGTGGTCTATCTGATCGATCAAGGCCGCTTTGAGGCTCTGCCTCAAACCAACCAGCAGGTTGAGTCTATCTATTTGGTCCCGGATGCAGCTCCGGTAACTGCACAGCCATCAAGCAGTAATGCACAACCCTTCGACCCTAAGCGCGAGCTGAAACCCTGAATCAGTCCACTAGAGCAGCCCTGACCACCAGTGCCCTTCAAAGATCCGGTTATGAAAATCGGTTATGGTGACAGAGCGACTTTCTATGAATTTCTCCAGATACAGTAGAAAACTGTGAAGCTAGCCCTAGACAACATCCACAAACGCTACGGAAAGCGCGAGGTCGTTAGTCGGGTCAGTCTCACAGTCAATCAGGGCGAGATTGTGGGCCTGCTGGGCCCTAACGGCGCTGGTAAGACTACTACGTTCTACATTGCCACCGGAGTTGAGCAGCCTGACCAGGGCAAAGTGTGCCTGGACCACCAGGAAATTACCCATCTGCCAATTCATGAGCGAGCCCGCCTAGGGATTGGCTATTTGCACCAGAAGCCCAGCATTTTTAGGGGCTTAACGGTCCGTGACAATATTCTTCTAGTGTTACAGCAGACCAACGTACCCCAGCGTGAGTGGCGACCTCGACTCAATCGCTTGCTTGAAGAGTTTCACCTTGGACATGTAGCCTCGACCTTGGGTATGTATATTTCCGGCGGTGAGCAGCGACGCACTGAAATTGCCCGTGCCTTAGCGACAGGAGCAACTGGACCTAAATTTCTGCTGCTAGATGAGCCGTTTGCGGGGGTCGATCCCATTGCCGTTGCCGATGTCCAAGACATCGTACGGCGTTTGGTGCAACGCAACATAGGCGTGTTAGTGACTGACCACAACGTCCGCGAGACCCTAGCGATTACAGATCGGGCCTACATTATGCGTGAGGGCAAGATTCTCGCAGCTGGCAGCGCTGAGGATCTGTATACCGACCCATCAGTCCGCCAGTATTATCTAGGTCAGAGGTTTCAGAGGTGACGAGAACAGTGCTCCGTAGTTCTGGCCCTTGCAGTTTCCCTCGGCTCTGTCCAGTTGCACTATGACCTTTGGCCCCGCTAAGCCTGCTGCCTCTCCACCTGCCAAGTCTAGAGGCTGGTACCTGCCCCAAATCTCGGTGATGGATGCCTATCTTGGGCAGGAGTTGACACTCCCGTTTGTGTTCGGCGTCGGCGCATTTTCCTCGATTGGGCTGTCAATCGGTTCGCTTCTGTACCTGGTTCGTCAGGTAGCAGAGTCAGGCTTGCCGATTATGCTGGCCCTTCAGATTTTCGCGTTGCAAATGCCGTACTTTGTGGCGTTGGCCTTTCCCATGTCAACGCTGCTGGCAACCTTAATGGCCTACGGACGGCTCTCTGATGATCACGAGATTATTGCCTTACGCGGTTGCGGCATCAGCGTCTATCGGTTGTTTCTGCCTGCTCTAGTGCTGAGTCTGGTCGTCACAGGAATGACGTTCCTATTTAACGAAGTCGTCGTGCCTTCAGCCAATTATCGGGCCTCCGTCATGTTAGACGCGGCTCTTAATGGCGACCGGAATGATTTTCAAGATACCAACATCCTTTACAACCAGTACGACGACCTTAAGCAGCCTGACGGACAAGAGCAACGGGTGCTCACGCGTCTGTTTTACGCCCGCGAATTTGATGGGCGACAAATGCGTGGGCTGACGGTGCTGGACTTTAGTGAAGGCTCTGTATCGCAAATCATTTCGGCTGAAACAGCTGATTGGCAACCCAAAAGCAATCGGTGGCGCTTTTACAACGGCACAATCTATCTCATCTCGCAGGATGGCTCCTACCGCAACATCTTGCGGTTTCAACAGCACGAAGCGAATCTGCCACGGGCGCCGCTGGACCTCGCACAGGAGCGGCGAGGTACCGATGAGATGAATATTGTCGAACTGAATCGTTATATCGACTTGATCAGACCGACAAGCGATGCTAAAAAGCTGCGCAAGCTCTATGTGCGCCTCCAGCAAAAGCTAGCGTTTCCGTTCGTCTGTGTGGCATTTGCCTTGGTTGGGGCCTCCCTTGGCTTACGGATTAAGCGCAGCGGTAAAGGCTTAGGCCTAGGCCTGAGCGTACTGATTATTTTCATGTACTACGTACTCCTGTTTATTACAGGCGCATTGGGGCAGGTGGGCGCACTTTCCCCCTTTGTAGCGGCTTGGTCTCCAGTATGGGTTGCACTAGTCGCAGGCACTTTTCTCCTGTGGCGCGCGGCACGCTAACAACCTAGTCTTGGGTAAAACCATGCCGATCCGAATTCTGCACTTGTCAGACATCCATTTAGGCAGTGGTTTAGCCCATGGACGGCTGAACCCCCAAACTGGACAAAATACGCGTTTCGAGGACTTTACCCAGGCTCTTTCTTTGTGCATTGAGAGAGCTTTAACGGAACCGGTAGATTTAGTTTTGTTTGGCGGCGATGCCTTCCCTGACGCAACACCAGCACCTCTGATCCAAGAGGCGTTTGCCCGTCAATTTCGCCGACTGGCCGATGCTGGTATTCCAACAGTGCTGTTAGTAGGTAACCATGACCAGCATGCGCAGGGTATCGGCGGCGCTTCTCTAAATATCTACCGGACATTAGGCGTCCCCGGCTTCATCGTAGGTGACCGCCTAACCACTCACCGCATCGAAACCCGTAGTGGCCCATTACAGGTCACTACTCTCCCCTGGCTCACTCGCTCTACCCTGCTGACCCGCAGCGAAACTCAAGGTTTATCTCTAGCTGCAATCAACCGCTTGCTGCTTGAGAAGCTACAGCTAGCTTTAGAAGGTGAGGTTCGCCAACTGGACCCGCAACTGCCTACGGTTTTGCTGGCCCATCTGATGGTTGAGACTGCTACTTGGGGAGCCGAACGCTTTTTGGCAGTCGGTCGAGGCTTGACTGTGCCATTAGGCGTGCTGACTCGGGACTGCTTCGACTATGTAGCTCTAGGACATGTCCACAAGCATCAAATTCTGGCTCAGCAACCGCCTGTCGTCTACCCTGGCAGCATCGAGCGGGTCGACTTTGGTGAGGAGCATGAGCCTAAGGGTTTTGTACGGGTTGACTTAGTCAAGGGTGAGGCAACTGTGCAGTTCTGTCCTCTAGCTGTACGGCCCTTCCGAACTCTCAGCGTTGATGTCACCAACCAAGCCAATCCGCAAACTAGCTTGGAGCAAGCAATTTTAGGGGCTGATATCCAAGGCAGCGTTGTACGGCTGGTTTATCGACTGCGGCCTGAGCAACTTAGCCAGATCGACCGCTCCACGCTACATCAACTGCTGGCAGTAGCTCACACCGCTACATTGATTCCGGAAGTGGTTAACTTAGTTGAGCGTGCTCGTTGGCCTAACCTAAGCAGCGCAGCCCTAGACCCATTGACCGCTTTACAAGCTTATTTGAAGGGGCGGGAAGAACTGACCCAGCTTGAACCAGACTTAATGGAAGCCGCTCGTAATCTGCTCACTGAGACTCACACGAGTATAGAAGAGGCTGTCCAGGAGCAGTTGCGTCTGTTGTAGCCTGATTAGGAGGGGGTTGCGTAGGCCTACCCTCGATTCGCCCTACTGATGCCGCTTTGGTGCACCGTTTTCTTTTGTTTTACAAACCCTATGACGTCTTGAGCCAGTTCACAGATGAAGGCTTAGACAAAAGCTCAGCTGGCTCAAACGCCCATTCCGTAGAATCTCGACGACGCACGCTTAAAGACTATATTTCTGTGCCCTCAGTGTACGCGGTAGGCCGTTTAGACCGGGATAGCGAAGGGTTACTGTTGCTCACTAGCGATGGCCAACTACAGCATCGCTTGAGCGATCCACGTTTTGCACACCCTCGCACTTACTGGGTTCAGGTTGAGCGAATTCCTGATCAAGCTGCCCTAAACCAGTTGCGGCAGGGTCTAGTAATTCAGAACTATCGCACTCGTCCAGCCCAAGTGCGACTGCTGAGCGAAGAGCCAACCCTACCACCGCGAGAGCCACCGATTCGTTTTCGCAAGCAGGTGCCAACAGCCTGGCTAGAGATGACGCTGACCGAAGGCCGCAACCGACAGGTTCGCCGCATGACAGCCGCAGTTGGTTTTCCCACGCTGCGGCTGGTGCGGGTTGCTATTGGCAAGCTGCGACTGGAGGGCTTAGAACCAGGTCAGTGGCGCGATTTGACCCCAACTGAGTTGGAGCAGCTTCGGAGATTTTAGAGGGAATGACTAGAGTTCAAGACTACAGCCGTTCGCTCACTTAATAGCTGCTTTGGCTCGGGTGTAATAGCTCACGCGGTCGTCGTAGCCGTTATAACCCCCATTAATGCGACGGGTAATCTCTCTAAACTTACCGACATCAGCTAATGAATTGAGACCACGACTTTTCCAAAAGTAAGCTGCAGAACGCGCCGAGACAGTCGGGTCCATTAACTTGAGCGGATTAGCCTCTAGATTGACACCCAAGACTCGACCGATTTCCCGATAGTTAGCGCGACCCGTTACTTGGATCAATCCTCGACCTTTGTAACGCCGACCGTCACCAGGGTGGGTATTACCCAGGTCCCGCCGCCCTTCGTAGGCGGCACCAGAAGCGATTTCCTCCTTATACCGAAAAGCGCCACTCTCATGGGCAAGCTGAGCAATAAACGCTCGTTGCCGATTCGGGGTTGTGATGCCGAACTCCTGCATCGCCTGGTTCAAAGGGCCAAGGTAGGTAGCAATGTCCTGCGCCTTAGCTGTCGGCATGATCGCTTTCAGCTGGGCTGCCGAGAGTCCACACACCGCAGACTGAGACTTAACATCCTGCTCTAGCGTTGCCAGAGTAGTCGGCCCTACTTCACCCGGGCTACTCAGCTTATGAGCTGCCTTCCAGTGATTAAGAGCTTGAGTCGTGGTAGGGCCGAACTGGCCATCCTCCGTGAGCTTTGGAGTTGCAGGTGGAGCCGCCCGATTGAGCAAATACTGAAGATGCTTCACGTCATCTCCAGTCATACCAGCTTTCAAAATTCGAGGCGGCGCTTGTGTATTAGTCATGGTGAGTCACCAGCTTTGGAAGTTTAAAAGTAAACAGCTGTCTTGCCAGATTCGCTAGTTCCTAAAATCATGTCGCGAACGTCACTAAAGCCAACTTAATCTTCTATTATTCTCTAGATCATAGGGGCTTGAGGAAAGCCAATCCCCAACTGGCTCCAAGCTGTGAAAGCTAAACTCGCACAATTTTTGATACTCACTGTTCGCCTTAGGCTTGACAAAGTTATGTAACAAAAAACTGGGGTAACTAGATTTTTATACTCCAGGGTTTTGATCTCTAAATTTGTGGTACTCAGGACAACAATCACTGCTTTCATGATTGCTTAACGGACCCGAAAAAACTTGGAATTTTCCTTTAGCCAGTTTAAGGCTGAAATAGCCTGAGTCTGTTTGCTGAAGCAGATTACAGCATCAAGACTTGTCTTTAAGCTCCAAGCTATGTTGTGCGTAGCGTCCCGAGCTTGTCATGAAATCTCCGCACAAGTATGTCCTCCTACTCAACCCACCGCCGGAGGATCTATATAACCTGACAGGGTTACTTGACCAAATTAACTGCCCCTTTGCTGTGGCTAGCAGCCTCAATCAGGAGTTGGGTTGGAACCGTGAAGGCTGTCCTTATCTGATTATTTTGGGTAGCTCTGACCGCCACTGGTCCCAAATACAAATCCAGCGCTTCCGGCAGCAGGCAGCAGCTAGAGGCTATCGAGACTCAATGGTTATTCTCGCCCTAACCGAAAGCCACGCCACTAGTTGGCCAACTCAAGATGAAAATCCTGGTTTCGATGGCTTCTTAGTTAAACCTTTGAGCGCTGATATTTTGGCTTCCCTGGTTGAAAGCGCTTGGGTACGGCAACTGCAGCCTTGCATCCCAGTCAACTAGTTAGCTGGGATGCGAAGCTGGCCAAGATTTAGAAGCTAGCAACTCTAAGATTCTTTCAGTGATTGAAACCAGTTCTCACAACCGACAGGTAGCTAGCGAAAGTTCTCTGGATTTAAGCGAGGCCTTCTAGAACTATCAGGAGCCAGGCCAGAGCCTGTACCACCATCAGCTGGGTCTAGAAATGGGCGGAGATTTAAAGCTTGAGGGGACCTTGGTGGAGCAAGGGTTCCCAAGATCGAACCCAGACGGGATAAGTCAAGACCAGGCAAGTTGAGGTCAGAACCCCGCTCACCGTAGGTATTGACGGCTTGGGTTTGTTGACCCGAATCAGCAGTAGAAATATTTTGAAAGACTCGGTCACGGGTAGCCAGCGGGTCATTGCCAGGTGGCACCGTGAAAATGATGCGGCAGCTTGGATTCTGCTGAGTAGTGGCGCAAACAACGTCATAGCCATTCTCTTTACCAGTGCGCATCTCTTGCAGCCCATCAGGACGGTAGGCTTCTAGACGACGGCTAATCTCAGCACAGCGACGCTGAGAAGTCCAACCACCGCCCAAGGCATCAGGCTTAGCCCAAGCAAAGCTCTGGTTGGGCTGGCTCTCGGGGCGGTACATCACCATGTACTCGCCATTGGATGATTCACAGGTGAAGCGACTGGGCTCAGGGCCTGTTGGCTCAGGCGTGGAGCGACCAGGACTTTCGGGCTGAACTTGGGCTAAGACGGTTAGACACGGGCTTCCTACAGCGATCAACACTGCTAGACCAACCAAAGCTGAGCCTCTCATATCAAGTCCCTCCCCGGGTTCTTCTCTAAACTTGTCTTGACCGAGTTGAGTAAGATTTTGTGCCCAATTTCACGGGTTTTGTCGAGATCAGGTCCGACCATACCCAATCCAGCTTATAAATAACGCTTATAACCCGACCCAACCGGGCGTTAAGTTGTCTGAATCGTGAGAATTAAGTAAACTTTAGTGAAGCGAAAGACACAAATTATCTATCTTTCAACCCGCTCAGACTCAGAGTGATCCCCTGACACTAAGGCTACCGAATCTATGAAATCTTCTTGGAAAACCGTCTTACTGTGGGCTTTGCCTGCTGTGGTCATTGGCTTCTTTCTCTGGCAGAGTGCCTTTTCTGGTCAACCTGCTGACATTGCTCGCAACGCCGCTAACTCCCGGATGTCCTACGGCCATTTCCTGGAGTACCTGGATAAGGGGCGCATCCAGTCAGTCGATCTCTATGACGGCGGGCGCACCGCCATTGTCGAATTGGAGGACCAGGAACTGGATGGTCGAGTACAACGTATTCGGGTTGACCTACTGTCCCAGTCTGTTCCTGAGCTGATCGAGCGCCTCAACCGCTCTGGGGTAGACCTTGCCTCCCATCCTGTCCGCAACGATGGAGCAATCTGGGGACTGTTAAGCAATTTAGTTTTCCCAATTCTGTTAATCTCCGGGCTTTTCTTTCTATTCCGGCGCTCTAACAGCATGGGCGGTCCTGGACAAGCCATGAACTTTGGCAAGTCCCGCGCCCGCTTTTCTATGGAGGCCAAGACCGGCGTCCTCTTCGATGATGTCGCTGGCATTGAAGAAGCCAAAGAAGAACTCCAAGAAGTCGTCACCTTCCTCAAGAAGCCCGAGCGCTTCACCGCAGTCGGCGCCAAGATTCCCAAAGGCGTGTTGCTAGTCGGCCCTCCTGGCACCGGTAAGACCCTATTGGCTAAAGCAATTGCTGGTGAAGCTGGTGTGCCCTTCTTCAGCATCTCGGGCTCTGAGTTCGTCGAGATGTTTGTCGGGGTCGGTGCTTCTCGAGTGAGAGACCTATTCAAGAAAGCCAAGGAGAATGCGCCCTGCATCATCTTCATCGATGAGATTGATGCGGTAGGACGGCAGCGGGGAGCGGGGATTGGCGGTGGCAACGACGAGCGAGAGCAGACGCTCAACCAGTTGCTGACGGAGATGGATGGGTTTGAGGGGAACACAGGAATTATCATCATCGCGGCGACTAACCGGCCCGATGTGTTGGACTCTGCCTTGCTGCGCCCCGGTCGCTTTGACCGGCAGGTCACCGTTGACCGTCCGGACGTCAAAGGACGTCTGGAAGTCCTCAATGTCCATGCGCGTAATAAGAAGCTGGGAGACGACATCTCTTTAGAGATGATTGCTCGCCGTACACCTGGTTTTACCGGTGCTGATCTTGCCAACCTGCTGAACGAAGCGGCCATTCTCACAGCCCGGCGTCGCAAGGAAGCGATGACCATGTTGGAAGTCGACAATGCCATCGATCGGGTGGTTGCCGGACTAGAGGGCACGCCTCTAGTGGATAGCAAGAGCAAGCGTTTGATTGCTTACCATGAGATAGGTCATGCCATTGTTGGCACCTTGATCAAAGACCACGACCCTGTGCAAAAAGTCACCCTGATTCCTCGAGGTCAGGCTCAGGGCTTAACCTGGTTTACCCCTTCTGACGATCAGTCGCTCATCTCCCGCGCCCAAATTCTGGCGCGTATTACGGGTACTCTAGGCGGTCGAGCTGCGGAAGAAGTCGTTTTCGGCGATTCCGAAGTCACCACTGGCGCAGGCAACGACCTACAGCAGGTTACTGGCATGGCTCGACAAATGGTCACTCGCTTCGGCATGTCCGACCTAGGACCCCTGTCCCTGGAAAGCCAGCAAGGTGAAGTCTTCTTGGGCCGCGACTTAATGTCTCGCTCTGAGTACTCAGAAGAAATCGCCTCCCGCATTGATGCTCAGGTCCGTCAGATTGTGCAGCATTGCTATGACGGAGCCCGCCGGATCATTAGTGAGCAGCGCGAAGCAATCGATCGGCTGGTAGACATCCTGGTCGAGCGCGAAACCATTGACGGTGAGGAATTCCGCCAAATCGTCTCTGAATACGCCAATGTTCCAGAGAAAGAGCAGTACGTGCCCCAACTCTAGACATTCGTTAGAGGAATAGGCAAAACTCTGAGTCCCAATTCACCGTAGCCTCTTAGCTAGTAACCCTTGCCCCTTACCCACAGGGCAGGGGTTACTCTTTTTGTGCCTGAAGTACCTGTAAGCTGCCACCCACGTAGAATCGGTGCGCAGTTACTCGAAGGCCAGCTCTTTGCAGCAAAAGCGCTAAGTCGGTTTCTAGGAGGTGCCAGGCTGTATGAGTTTCAAACAAGGCCAGGAATAAGGCTAGACCGGGCCACAGCAGCGGTTGACTGGGCTTGTGGAAGTCAATGGTTGTGAACATCCCTCCAGGCTTTAACACCCGGCAAACCTCGACTAGAATTTGCTGCAGTTGTTCAGGCTCCATTTCGTGGAGCGCAACGCTGGTATGCACTACATCGAACTGCCCATCAGCTAGCGGCATGGCTTCAGCAAAGGCTTGTACGTAGGTCGCCTGAGGAACATTGCGTTCAGCTCGTCGCAAAGACTTGGGTGATGCATCTAGACCCGTCACATTTTGAGAGCGCTCCACCAAAAAACGCGTAGTTTGCCCACTACCACAGCAGAGATCGAGCACCCGTGTCTCAGCCTGAATGCTAAGACCAGTTAAAGCCAATTGTCGGAAGCGGGCTTCTCCCCCTACGCTCAGCGCTGCTAAGCGTGAGACGCTGTCGTAGAGCCACTGGTAACGGTAGCTCCAATCTCGCAGGATCGTAGCCATCAGGGAGCTTCACTCAACTCGATGACATTGCCATCCGGGTCTTGAACAAACAGAGCTTGTCGGCCTGACGCACTCATTTGCACTGAGTAGCCATGAGTAACCAGTCGCTCCTTGGCAATATTCAAGTCGGCGACAGCTAGGGCTAGATGCGGATTTCGTCCCCACTTCTCTGCACAGTTCTTTCTAGCCTCCCCATCTCCAACCATCAAATGGAGCTGCTGAGGTCCGATTCTATACCAGGCTCCTGGAAACTTGAGCTGCCGCTCAATCGCCTCTAGGCCAAGAATGCCACCGTAAAAGGCCATAGCTCGCTCAAGATCGCTAATTAGCACTGCAACATGCAAAAAACCCGTTACTTTCATCCAGAACTGTTTCCTGCTTCCTTTGTGTTCAGCCGCCTTGTAGTCTTGCGAGTCGCGTTCTTTTCGGATTTAACTTAGATAGTGAGTACTATTTTTTACACACTTAGATGCGAGATTTGCCTAGCTATAAAGCACCGATAAAGTAGCAATACAAACTCTCATCAAGACTTCACGCACATTCCATCTCAGAAAAACAATAATCGACTGAATAGGTGGGGTGCTCAATAGTTGACCAACATCCGCATCTATGAAGGATGAATAAAGGTTTATCTCACTCAACCTCAATGCTTAAACTGCCAGTCTGCACTTTCAGCAACTTGGCTGACCCAACAAACTGTAGCCCAGTGATAGGCTGAGCTCAGCTTGTGATTTCCCTTCTCTAAGTCTCTGTTAACTCTCTAATTTTTCCACTACTTCATTAGCGTAGGACTGCTTCTGACCATGAGCTACAACTCTCTACAACGCTCTGCCGAAAACGTAGATGTTACCATTTATGAGTGTGAAGTTCAGCTTAAGTTTCGTCTCATTGAAGAGCGAGGTGTATTAACCAATCGGGAGCAAGTTTTAGAAATGCTGCTCGATGCTCTCACCTGTGGCCCTGATGAGTATCTGGAATATCAACACACTGAAGTCAACGTTCGCGAGTTAGATGAAACAGCAGCAGCCCCAGCGATGCGTCGTCAGCTCATTCGGCTCCGCAACTCCCCAGAACTTCATTAAGTTAACGTTCTCCGCCGACAGGGTGTCCATCGTTTTTTAGTTCCCTGCTTTTCGTTTTTTGCTTCATCGAATCTAGATTTAGTAACTCTTACGAGACTCGGTTCGTATAAGCAGTCATCGGTTCCTGAATAAAGCGGATGTAAAGGTGTCGGAACGTTGACTGCAAAATTCGAGGCAAGCCGAAATCGAGGGGGACCATGTGGTCTGGAAGCTGCCAATCGGTTATTTTTAGAGCCTCAAGGTCAGGGCCAACAACTTGGATCTGTGAATTCAGTGAGGGACATAGGCCTAAATGGATAGAAGCAGCCACAGTAGGGACTTGCAGTAGCTCCACGCCAAGAATTTCAGTAAAGACCCGATCGAGAGTAAAGACATCGGTCGAGGCTGCCAATAGCCCCAGCGAGCGGGGTTTGCCATTGCTAGGGCCATTACCCTCGTGAGCGATGATGCCGTCGAGGATAGTGAGTCTTGGGTTGATCGCTCGGGCTGTTTCCACCAGCATTTCAGCAAAGCGAGCGCTGTCTTTTCCCGCTTCCAAGTGCCACCAGGCTTTCATCTTGCCGGGAACACAACCAAATAGATTTTTCACTCCCAGAGTTAGAGTGAGCTGTCCATGCGACTTGACCTTAGGGAGATTAATGACAACATCAGCCTCCATTGCCTCGCTACTCAGGCGCAGGTGGTCGAAAGTTTCACTAACCGTCTGATAGCGTCTGCCATGAAATTCGATGATCGGCAGTTCCAGAGCCTTTGCAACTGCCAGTAAACCATTGGCTCGCGCTACACCACGAGCACTACCAAAAGCGGGGCTGTCGCCCAAGAAAGGTTTGCCACCACAATCACGCACCATGACGGTCAGACATTGCACAATCTCGGGCCGGGTTATGCATTCTCTCCCAGGTCGAGAGCCAGTGAGCAAATTAGGCTTTAGCAACACTCGATCACCCGGCTTCACTACCGCTGCTAGCCCTCCCATGGGTTGTAATAGTTGCTCCAGGTCCTGTTGTAGCTGAGGCAGATGGTAGGTGGTAGAGCGGTGCAGGCTAACCAGCGGGT
The DNA here is from genome assembly GCF_014696065.1 of Leptolyngbya sp. FACHB-261. Classification (NCBI taxonomy): domain Bacteria; kingdom Bacillati; phylum Cyanobacteriota; class Cyanophyceae; order Leptolyngbyales; family Leptolyngbyaceae; genus Leptolyngbya; species Leptolyngbya sp. FACHB-261. The sequence goes on from NZ_JACJPL010000027.1 coordinate 900,194, forward strand.
AGAGATCGGACAGCATGGGTTGTAGCGAGAGGGCGATCAGTGGCAGATTGCAAGAGAATCATACACTCGGGAATACGGTCCCGGCGGGAGAGCCCATGACCCGACTACTGGCAGGCGATATCGGCGGTACTAAAACAATCCTGCGGTTGCTAGAAATCCGCAAGGGCGAACGACAGACATTGCTAGAGCGTCGCTATACCAGTGCAGACTACCCTCATCTAGCTCCCGTGGTGCAGGCTTTTTTACAAGAGAGCGAAGCCGCCAACCAAGGCGATGAACTGCCAAGCTATGCCTGCTTCGCGATTGCTGGCCCTGTTATCAATGACACCTCTGAACTGACCAACTTGTCCTGGAAGCTGGACGGACGCCAGCTTGAGCAGGAGTTAGGCATTGATCATGTGCATTTGATCAATGATTTTGCTGCAGTAGGCTACGGGCTTCTAGCACTGGGGCCAGAAGATTTAGAGGTCTTACAGCCTGGTCGCCCTAATACAGAGCGGCAGTCAGCAGCACCCATTATTGCTGTTGGAGCCGGAACAGGTTTGGGGCAGGCTTTTTTGATTCATCAGCCTAGCGGTTATGAAGTTTTCGCCTCGGAGGGCGGCCACGCAGACTTCGCACCGCGTACTGAACAAGAAGTTGGATTGTTGCACTATCTGCTGCAGCGCTATGGACGGGTTTCCGCAGAGCGGGTAGTCTCTGGGCAAGGCATCACTGCCATATATGAATACTTACGCGACAGCCAGTACGCACCGGAGTCAGAAGCGGTCCGCCGGGAAATGGCTCAGCAGGATCCGTCAGCGGTGGTTTCCACCTATGCGCTAGCCCACAAGGATCGGCTTTGCGAACAAGCTCTTGAGATTTTCGTATCGGCTTATGGAGCAGAGGTCGGCAACCTTGCGATCAAGGTACTGGCCTACGGAGGGGTCTACATTACCGGTGGCATTGCCCCCAAGATTTTGCCTAAGCTCAAAGAAGGCTCCTTTCTAGAAAGCTTTCTAGCAAAAGGCCGGATGCGCCCTCTCATGGAGCAGATGCCAGTCTACGTCGTCTTGAACGCTAAAGTAGGGCTAATGGGCGCAGCAGTGTTTGCAGAACGGATGCAGCAAAATGCTCTCTAGGGCCTTATTCCTATGGGCTTAGCTTGCAGCAGGGCTTGCCACTCGGGTGGCAGGGCTGAAACAGCTCGGATCACCGAAGTTTTGTCTAAGTCACTATTAGCGGCATGGTCAGCTAGAAACAGGTTTTCTGAAGGAATGCCGATCAGCTCGCCTTGAGCATTAATCGCTGCCCCACCAGAGTTACCAGAGTTCACTACCGCATCAGACAGAAAATCGTAGCGTTTGCCGTTGCTCCCACGAATGATGCTACTGATTGCCCCTTGCGTAAAGCTGAGGTAGGAACTGCCGTTCACTAGCGATGTCGTGCCTGGAAATCCCAGAATCCGAACGCCGTCACCTAGTTGCACTGCCTCAGCATTACCCAAGGGTAAAGTCGGTAGACGGAAGGACGCTGGCAAAGGATGGCCACGCAGATCCGAGGTAATTTGCAGTAGGGCCAAGTCGGTGTCCGCATCGTAGCGCAGTACCTGAGCCTGAAATAAAGGCATCACCGGCTCGTCAACGCGCTGGACAACACTGACAATGACAGGTTCGTCTATAGGCTTCTGGGAGGTCGCCGCTTGAACAACATGAAAGTTGGTCAGGATCAATCCTTTTGGGGTGACCAGGGTGCCCGAGCCTGTGCCTTTTGCTGTGACGATCTGCACAGTTGCCTTAAATAGGTAAGGCAGTGTTCCTACCGCAATCGGCTCTTCGAAGAATCTGGTGAGAGCTGAATCGAAATCGAAGACGCGCAAACCCTTACGGTCTAACAGGTTGACACTATTTGAGCCTAGGGCTTTGAGCGCTTTAACCCCTCTCACCTGCAAGTGGTAGCTGCCTTGAGCAATCGGTTCTAGGGTCGACACCAGCAGGGTGTAGGGCCCAGTTTTAGGCAATTCCGCTGCTAAAAGCGAACCGGCATTGCGTTTGGAGAAGTCATCATTCTCCGCAAGGACATTGCCATCTGGCCCTACTAGGCGAAGATAAGTGTCTAGCTTGCCGGCACGGAGACTAGCCTCAAGCAACTGGCCTCGCCGTCCGTTAAAAGCATAGGCATCGAACAATTGACCACTACTGAGTAGACCATCCTGCAAGGACAAATCACCCTTGAAGTCAGCTGATTGAGGCTGCAATGGCTGGACAGACGGCTCAGCCGCTCGCAACGTCAGGCCCACGTGGTACTTTCCCTTGGCAGTGGCTGAGAAGCTGTTGCAAAGAAGTCGGTACTGCCCATCCTTGACCAGGATTACCGATAGACGAGCATTATTCTCACTGCCAGAATCATCATCCGCCGCGATCTCGTCACCGTTTGGCCCCAACAGAGTCAGGTAAGGATCGAACTGGTCGCTACTTAGTGTCACGTCTAAGCGTTCACCAGCACGGGCGCTGAATTCAATCGGATCGTAGGGGCTACCGTCAGCTTCTAGGCTGGCATCGGAGCTAGACAGTTCCCCTGTAAACTCCTGAGGTTGGTTCCGAGGCAGAGCTAGGGTGCTGGCGGTTTGTGAGCCGCTGCAACTGGCTAACAACAGCAACAGGCAGACAGCACAGCAGTGAGCGTCGATTGGGATTCGGGTCGGCACTGATCCAACAGACGAGGATAATTTAGACTAGCTGCTCTGGCTGGAATCTATGGCACGTTTTCTACACATTGCGGATATCCACTTGGGCTTCGACCGCTACGACAGCCCAGAACGGTCTGTGGATTTCTTCAAAGCCCTAAACGACGTGATCGAGCGTTATGCAGTCCAGACACAGGTAGATTTTGTGCTGATCGCAGGCGATCTCTTCGAGCATCGCAACATTCAGCCTAATGTGTTGAACCAAGCCAAGGCTGTGCTTCGCAAACTCAAGGCTGCTGATATTCCAGCCCTGGTGATTGAGGGCAATCACGACAACCGACCTTACGGTACCCGCACCAGTTGGTTGCGTTACCTCGCAGAAGATGATTTGCTGCTGCTGCTGGAGCCACAGGCTGAGGATGGCGGTTGCTTTACTTACGAGCCTTGGGATGCAGAGGCAAAAGTTGGCGGCTATATCGACCTGCCCTGTGGGGTACGGGTTCTCGGCTCCTGTTGGTGGGGAGCCGCTGCTCCTCAAACGATTCCGGCCTTGGCAGCAGCAATTGAGGTTTTGCCCCCAGGGCCCAAGCATACGGTGCTGATGTTCCACCACGGGCTGGAGGGCCAAATTGCCCGTTACAACGGCGCTTTACGCTATCAGGAGTTGCTGCCGTTGAAGGCTGCCGGGGTTGACTATCTAGCTCTAGGACACATTCACAAGAATTACGAGCTTGAAGGCTGGATTTTCAACCCTGGCTCTTTAGAAGCCAATAGCGTTGAGGAGAGCACCTTTGAGCGGGGAGCCTATTCAGTCGAAATCAGCCAATCCGGGATCCGAGCCAAGTTAGAGCGTCAGTATTATCAACGCACCATCCACCGTTTGCGCTTTGAGGCTACCGGCCAGGAGACTGTGCCGGAATTGGAAGAAAAAATTCTCGACTACGTTCGCGGTCAAGAGATTGATCCCAAAACTCGTCCCATCGTCGAGCTCAAAATTGAAGGTCAGGTGGGTTTTGACCGGCTGGATTTGGACACGCGAGGTTTGCAGCGCGACCTGAAACAGCTAACGAATGCACTCGTATTTCTGTTGCGTTACGACGCGGCGGCTGTTGGCTACGCCACACCACTTTCGGACGATTCCAGCCGGATCCAGATGGAGCGGGAAGTTTTTACTGATGAGCTTGCAGCCAACGCTCACTACAAGAAACAGGCGACTGAACTGGCTCAAGCCCTGATCGGCCTTAAAGAAATGGTTCTAGAAGGGCGTCGGGAAGCAGAAGTTTACGAGTTTGTGCGCTCACGACTGCAATCATCTAATGAAGAATAAATGCAGTACCTATAGGGTTGCCCTCTGAACTCAGCAGCCCCAACAGCTCCTATGATCCCATCGCAGCTACTGCTGAGCCTCCAGCAAAATCCGATCGGTGAGCTGACGCAGTAACTGAGCAGTTGCAGGATCCGTCTTCTGAAGCTGCGCCGTTTTGTCACAGCTGTAGATCACCGTTGTGTGATCCTTACCGCCAAACACCTCACCGATTTTTGGCAGGCTTAGGCCTGTATGCTGACGCACCAAATACATGGCAATTTGCCGAGGCTGAGAGATCTCTCGACGGCGCGAGTTGCTCTTAAGGTCATCAACAGTGATATTAAAGTGCTCAGCTACCGTTTTCAGGACCAGTTCGGGTGATACCTCTACCTTGCCGTTAGGCGGATCGAGAACTGGTGCGATGTTCTCCACTGACATCGGCAACCCGGAGATTGAAATGTAGGCCACTGCTCGAATTAGTGCTCCTTCCAGTTCACGGATATTAGAGGTGTAACTGCTGGCAATGTAATGAATCACTTCCTGAGGCAGCCGAATGCGCTCGTACTCCGCCTTCTTTTGGAGAATTGCCATGCGGGTTTCTAGATCCGGTGGCTGAATGTCAGCAATCAAGCCCATCGAGAAACGAGAGCACAAACGTTCTTGGAGGCGAGGAATCTGATTAGGAGGACGATCCGAGGCCAAAACCACTTGCTTACCTGCTTCATGCAAGGTGTTGAACGTGTGGAAAAACTCTTCCTGGGTGTATTCCTTGCCCTCAATAAACTGAATATCGTCCACTAGCAGCACATCGACATCCCGATAGTGCTCCCGAAAGCTCTGCATACTGTCTCGACGAATGGCAGTGATCAGGTCGTTGGTGAATTTTTCAGTAGAGACGTAATAGACCCGTGAGTCCGGGCAATTTTCAATGCGGTAATGGCCAATGGCTTGCATCAAATGAGTCTTGCCTAGCCCCACCCCTCCGCATAGAAACAGTGGATTGAATTGGATTCCTGGTCGCTCTGCCGCTGCAATCGCAGCTACATGCGCCATACGATTGTTGGAGCCCACCACAAAACGCGAGAACAGGTATTTGGGGTTCAAGTCATTGGCCTGAACTCCCCCATTGCTGTTTCCAGCGGCAGCGTTACGCTCCAGAACATGAGGCTCAACCGGTGGCAAAGGCAAGGAACTCTCGACCTCGCCGATCTCCAGGTCTTCTTCGCCCCGAGCAAACACGAACTGGACCTCGACTTCCTGACCTAGGACATCGGCGACAATCTCACGAATGGTCAGGTAGTAGTATTTCTTGAGCCAATTGCGGGCAAAGGGGTGGGGGGTGCGTACTGTTAAACAGCCATCCTCTAGCTTTTCTGCCCGGGTGGACTTGATCCAGGTCTCGAAGGTGGGACGACTGAGTTGCAGCTGCAGGCGGTCCAGCACTTGTCGCCAGAGCTGGTCGATGGATAGGACGTCCACGTGCAAACCGTCTCCGTAGCAAGTCGGGGCGCTGACTCTACCAGAAAGATAAATCAGGAAGTTCAGCATACGCCTTCCAGCCCCAAATTTTTTGAACGCGGCGAACTCTTTTAAGCTTTTCGTGCCACCACTTGGCGCTCAGTGGTAAATTTGAGATTCTGTGGCAATTTGAGATCTTATGACTAAGCGCACCTTGGGCGGCACCGTCCGCAAGAAAAGACGTACCTCTGGCTTCCGAGCCCGTATGCGAACTCACACTGGTCAGAATGTAATTAAGGCCCGTCGCCGCAAAGGTCGCAAGCGCTTAACCACCGTTTAGGTCAGCATGCTGCCAAGCCAACACCGGCTGCGGCGTCGCTCTGAGTTCGAGATCGTTTACAGCCGAGGCAGACGTTTTCAAAGTCGTTATCTAGCCTTGAGAGCCTATCGAGACACTAAGAGCCCCTTACGGATTGGGATCACCGTCAGCTTGAAGGTCAGTAAGAGGGCGGTGATCCGTAATCGGATTCGTCGCCAAATCCGGGCCGTCCTGCGGCAATGTCTGTCACAATTGGACCAGTGCTGGCAGCTAGTCATCAGCGTTCGCCCTGGAGCTGATGCCTGCAGCTACTGGCAACTAGAGCAAGAGCTTAAGACACTGCTGACGGACGCTGAGGTACTGCATGGCGATTAAAGAGGATGTCTACCTGGAAAGTGGCCCCCATGTTGGGGACTTGGTGCTGAACATCGTCCTGGCATTTACGGTGATTTGCATTCCTCTGACGATTGGATCTATTGTCCGAGCGCTATGGGTTCGCTACCGAATCACCAGTCGCCGTATTACGGTAACTGGCGGTTGGAGGGGCCAGAATCGCTCTGACATCATCTATTCAGAGATTGCCAAGATCATTACTGTCCCCCGAGGTTTTGGCGCCTGGGGCGATATGGTGATCACGCTCAAAGACGGTAGCCGTTTAGAATTAAAAGCCCTGCCTAACTTCCGAGAGGTTTACGCCTACATCGAAGAGCGCCTTAGCAACAGTGCTCGTCAGGCTAGTGGTTCGCTAGGCAAGGTTAGTAGCTGAGCGCTGACACAGCAGCAAGCTGTTAGCCAATGAAGTCTGCATAAAGTCAAGGTTATAGGTCCTGCTCCTTAGCTGCTGGACCTGAACTGTACAATGACTTGAACTCTGTTACACTCATTGAGTCAGAGTGTGACTATTGCTGAGATAAGTCAGTTCCGTCCAGAGCTTGAGAGCAAATCCCGCGAGGCGAAATGGATTTCGGTATTGGGTTTCTGTCAAACAATGTCATGCTGCCGTTCCTAGATTTCTTCTACGGAATCGTGCCCAGTTATGGCTTGGCAATCGTGGCGCTGACCCTAGCGGTCCGTTTTGCCCTGTATCCTCTGAGCGCAGGCCAAATCCGCAGTATGCGGAAGATGAAAGTGGTGCAGCCGGTAATGCAGCAGCGCCAGAAGGAGATTCAGGAGCGTTATAAGGACGACCCAGCTAAGCAACAGGAGGAAATGGGCAAGCTCTACAAAGAGTTTGGTAACCCCCTTGCAGGTTGCTTGCCGCTCGTGATTCAGATGCCAGTTCTATTTGCGCTGTTCGCTACCCTACGGGGTTCGCCCTTCGCTGATGTGAACTACCCAGTGAATCTACAAATTCTGCCCCGTGAGCAGATGGAGCAGGTGCAGCCTCAAGCATTCGCGACGCCTCCGCAAAATATCTATATCTCTGACAAGGTCCACGAGAAAATCCTGGCTTTACTTCCAGGGGGAACTCGGTTAGGAGTAGGTGACGAAGTTCATGTTGAGTTGCAGACTCCGCAAGGAACTCCGTTCAGTGAGCTAAACGATCGCTACCCAGACGTGAACTTAGCTCCTCGCTGGCAGATCACTCAAGGGACCGAGCGGGCAGAGATCGCTGAGGATGGCACACTGATTGCCAAAGAGCCAGGCGATGTCACGTTGCAAGCAACGGTCCCAGGCTTGGCAGCCAATAAGGGATTTCTCTTCATCCAAGCTCTAGGCCGGGTAGGTGCTTGGGATCCAGATGGCGCAATCCGTTGGGATATTGTTGCCATGATTCTGGCTTTCGGTGTGAGCTTGTACGTCAACCAGCTCCTCTCGGGCAGTCAGCAGAGCGCTAATCCTAGTCAGGGCGCAGTCAACCAGATCACACCAATCATCTTCTCTGGGATGTTTTTCTTCTTCCCGTTGCCTGCCGGTGTGTTGATGTACATGCTGATCGCCAACATCTTCCAGACGCTTCAGACCTATATCTTGTCGCGGGAACCGCTGCCTGCTGAGATTCAAAAGCTGGTCGACGAACAAGCGACGCAGGAAGAAAAGAAAGATCAGTCTGCCAAGGACAAAGACCGTAGCACGCTTCCTTTTGAGCCAGGGCAAAGGAAAAAAGCATAAGCTCGGCTCAGTATGAAGGCGGTGCCACTCCTATGAGCAATGATCCCTCTGCGCTCGGCAAACAATGGCTGGAGCAATTGCTAAACTTGATGTCTTGCCCTGCAGTGGTCGAGCCGTCGAACCCTCCTCAAGGCGACGACCATTTAAGTCAGTGGCTTGAGATCGATGAGCAAAACCTAACGCCCCATCAAGTCAATACATTGTTGGGGCGCGAGGGGAGCACCTTAGACGCCATCCAGTACCTAGCGAACACCACTCTGAATCTGCACGCGAGTCAAGAATCTCAATGTGCTTATACGGTCGAGTTAGCGGGTTATCGGCTGCGTCGCCAAGCAGAGCTACAGGAGATAGCAGCAACAGTAGCAGAGCGAGTGCGGGCCAGTGGGGAAGCCTATGAAATGCCTGCTCTCTCCTCTGCTGAGCGCCGACAGGTGCATATGTTCTTCAAAACTCAGCCTGATTTAGAAAGCTTTAGCCAAGGTCGTGAGCCGGATCGGCGCTTAGTCGTTCGAATGCGGCAGGAAGCTTGAGTCCTGAGATAAGAGCGTTCCTCTTGTCTCACTAGTTTGTTTTGATACTGGTTATGGAACTTATTTCTCTGACCCATCTACTCCGTGCCCCTCAGGCTACGGAGGTGATTCGTTTCAAGGAATTGCTCCCTCATCTGGAGAGTCTGATCCCAGTTCAGGGCGAGATCAAAGTTGTTCATCAGGGCAGCTATTTAGAGGTCTCGGGACAGGCAGAAACGATTGTGACTCTGAGCTGTGACCGTTGCTTACAGCAGTACAACTACCGGTTGTCGGTCACACCGAGCGAGTTAATTTGGTTGACAGAGCCGGAGGATGCGCTCAACTTACCTCAGGAACGAGAAGTCCCTATAGAGGACCTAATCGAGAGCTTGCCACCCAACGGCAGTTTCGACCCAGCAGCTTGGATTTATGAACACCTCTGCCTAGGGCTACCCCTACGACAAATTTGTGGTGAAGAGTGCCCTGGCACACCACTTGACGCACCTCAACTACAAGAAGCTAGTGAGCAAAGTGTCAAGGATGGCCGCTGGGCAGCACTTGAACAGTTGAAAGGCAAGTTTTCCCTAAACTAGCAATTCGCAAATCTTTGGTTCGGGTTGATGGAGTTAACCTTAACAAATTAACTCCATCAACCCGAAAAGTTAGGAGCTGAGAAGTTAGGGATTTTTAAGAGCAAAAATACGCTTGATCACATCTTCAACGACTTTGTCAGGTGTAGAGGCCCCGGAGGTAATGCCGACGGTAATCTTACCTTCAGGCAGCCAATTCTCTTGAATCTTCAAGTCACCATTGAGAGCTCGGTACTGGATGCGATTGTCAACTCCGAGCCGCTCAACTTGATCGATGTGATATGAGATCAGCCCCTTAGCTTCGGCGATTTCTTGTAGGTGAGTTGTATTGGAGGAATTAAAACCGCCAATCACGACCATAACGTCCAGTTCTTCCTCTACTAAGCCAAGCATTGCGTCTTGACGTTCCTGGGTGGCATCGCAGATCGTATTGAAGCTGACAAAGTGCTCGTTGAGCGTTGCAGGACCGTACTTCTTCATCATGGTGAGTTCAAACAACTTACCAATCTGCTCAGTTTCGCCTTTGAGCATTGTGGTTTGATTAGCAATCCCCACCCGTTCTAAATCGCAGTCAGGGTCAAAACCAGCAGAACTTGCTTTGCTAAATTTTTTGAGAAACTCAGCCTTGTCCGCTTCGCTTTTTTGAGCATCGGGCTTAAGAATATAGTTGCAAACGTATTCGGCTTGCTCCAAATTTAGAACTACCAGATATTTGTCAGCGTGAGAACTGGTAGCAATTGTTTCTTCATGGTTATATTTGCCGTGGATGATTGAGGTGCACTCTTTCTTTTTGTGCTTCTCAACACTAGTCCACACTTTAGACACCCAGGGACAGGTAGTGTCCATAATCGTGCAACCTTTACTACTGAGCAGTTGCATCTCCTGAACACTGGCTCCAAAGGCAGGCAAGATCACTACATCGCCGGTCTCTACTTTGGAAAAATCCTTACTGCCCTGTTCATCGACCGATACAAACGCCACGTTCATCTGGCGTAAGTTCTCGTTGACAAGTGGATTGTGAATGATTTCGTTAGTGATCCAAATGCGCTCTGCAGGAAACTGGCGGCGGGTTTCATAAGCCATTGAAATTGCCCGCTCTACCCCCCAACAGAAGCCAAAGGCCTCAGCTAGCCGGATGGTCACATTGCCCTGGGTGAGGCTATGACCATTGCTGCGGATCTGCTGAATCAGTTGGCTCTGATATTCACTCTCCAGCGTGGGGGCAATTTCCTCTTCCCGGCCAAAGCCCTTGCGGTGATAGTTCTCAGAGCTGTGGAGCGACCGTCGCAGTGCCTTGGTATCCATGCTTAGCCTATGGTTTCAGGTCCGTCAGTAGACTGAATTCTCAGCTTTGATCTTACGGTCTTCCGGGCACCTGTTTCGGCTGCCAGTAGGAGTGAGTTGACCAGCTCTCGCAGATTCGTCCTTTACTGGGACTTTATTCAGATCCTGAGCTTTCTTAAATTTATAGTCACTGCTACATCTCCTCCGTATATCTACTTAACTCAGCAGCCACAATACAAATAACTGCTTTAAGGGCAAGCTTTGGGCCTAATACCGAGTTTTAGGCTGTTTTTCGTCGTTTTCTGCCTTTAAACCACTACTCAGGCTAGCTTCAACGCAGCTATATTTCCCTGCGATTACATACATTGACACCGATAATTTCTCAGCATTTCCACTGAGGGGCTCCTTCTTACTGGAAATGCTGCCTCAGAGTGACTTGGTAAATTCCTTACAACTTCAATCAGGTCTGAGTCGAGTAGCTCAAACTCTTGCTCCTAAAGCTGAGATACTCTCAGCTGAAACCTTGCCAGTAGTAACGCAGGTCAGCGAAGACAGTGGTTTGCTTAATCCGTCACCACTACAGCTTGGAGCGACTTTAAAGTTCAATGCAAGACTCTCAACTGAGATTCAAGATAGCCTGCCAGGAACAGAACCTGGCGTTAATCTTGCTCTAGACGATCAACCGTCGTTTGCGCTCGGCACCTCTAACTTAAGCTTGCAATCCGCAACCTATGTCGACCGGGTTCGCAATACGCTTGTGAAAGCCAATGGAAAGTTACTGCAAACTGCAAGCTTAGCGATCGGCTTTGAGGAGCCGGAAATACGCATGGATGCAGCTACTTTTTTTGAGCCTCATCTTGACCAGCTAGTCGATAGTGGTTTTAACGCAGTCCGTTTGATGATCTGGAAAGCAAGAGGGGGCTCACCACCTAATACCGTCTATAACAACGACGAAGACTTATACCAAAAAATTGTTCGAGTTGTCGATACAGCAACTCGGTGCGGACTGGACATTATTATCTGAAGCCGAGGCTATGGCTTTAACCAACTACCGGGTTGAGACTCTCAATGGCTTCAACTTCATCTCGCTTAAGGGCGGCACTACGACCGAATCCGGTAGCGCTTTAACCACCTTTGCAGGGCCAGCCGGTCAATACGATCTTGTATTAGGCTATTTCGATGAGGATGACCGCACCTTTGCTCAACTAGAAGTGAAGCTGAATGGAGTCAGCCTTGCCCAGTGGACGCTGACCCAGAAGTTAGGTTTGATCTCGGTCGTCAGTAAAAATTTAGTCAGACGGACAGTCGGGGTGAACCTCTCGCTTGCCCCTGGGGATCGCATCGAGATCATCGGTAGGGAATCACCTGATGAACCAGCTCGGGTTGATTACCTCCAATTCATTCCCGTACTCTAAAACACAAGTCACAATGGCTGCGTCTGACCCAGAAGAATCAGTGTGGCACAGGGCAGCACGAGGTCCTGCACTCAATTAAGCTGAGAAGTCGAAACGTTTCCACAGCTGAATCTTATGGATCTACGCATTGGCAATGGCTACGATATCCATCGACTCGTAGCTGGTCGGCCTCTGATCCTGGGTGGCATTACCGTGCCTCACAGCCTGGGCTTGCTAGGTCATAGCGATGCTGATGTGCTGACCCATGCCCTAATGGACGCTATGTTGGGCGCATTGGCTCTAGGCGATATCGGACATTATTTTCCACCGTCTGATCCACGCTGGGCTGGGGCGGACAGCATTGAATTGCTGCGCCAAGTTGATGGTCTGATTCGGGAGCGTGGCTGGCGGGTTGGCAATTTAGATGCAGTGGTGGTGGCGGAGCGACCCAAGCTGAAGCCACATCTCAGTGCAATGAGAGACCGTTTGAGTGCAGCTCTCGATCTCAAACCTGACCAAGTAAGCGTCAAGGCTACAACTAATGAGGAGTTAGGACCGGAAGGACGACAGGAGGGGATTGCTGCCTACGCAGTCGCCCTGTTGGTGAAGGACGCTACAAATTTGGAGCTATAAATTCACAAAAATCAGCTTAAAAGTCCACTAAAGGATACCTCGGTGGTATGACGTACTGGGCGATCCTCGCCCACAATGGAATGTTGAGAGCCCTCCGCACACCCTACCCCATGAATATTCCTGCCTCTGATCTCATTGACACCATTGAGCGTTACCGTCAGGCTGAGGCTCTAGTCCGAGCCCATTTATTGTGTCGAATTCATGGGGCAGTCTTCGTCCTGGTTAACTTTCTGTTCTTGGCCCTGGATTCAGTAGATGGTCATGTTGACTGGGAGCGATGGGCCTTTGCTGCCTGGCTACCACTACTGCTAGGACACTATGTCATTGCCTTTCCTCTGTTTCATCGCCTGGATCGCTCCTTCCGCCGCCAAGTCCGTCGTGAGTTGCCCGAGTACCGGCTGGCACGCAGTTTTGCCCGTAGACAGTCTACAAACTGAGTTCAGAAACTGAATCTAGTGAGAGCTACGCAGATGATTCTTGGTCTGTTGAGCTACCGTGACGCCTAGATCTCCCCAAGCACAACCTCTTACCCTGCAAGTTGCTCTCAAAGAATGGGCCGTCGTTTGTGCTGCCTTGGCCAGTGGCTTACAGACGATCTCGCTGCGTAAAGGTGGTATCCGCGATCTACGCGGGGTTTTCTCGCCAGAACACTCAACCTTCTGGCTCTATCCCACATTCGACCATCAGAAGGCAGAGCAGCTTCAGCCGACCTACCACACGCTTTTGGAGCAGGTTGTGCACCACCGTCCAAGAGTTGGGCAACTCCATATGGACACCTTTGCGGTAGTTGAGCAGATTAGAACAGTCAGCAACCGGGATTGGCTCAAAAGCACTCTAGAGCGCACAATCTGGGCTGAGAGCTACGTCGATTTGAGGTTCGATTACAAGCCCCAGAAGCCGCTTTATCTGCTGATTCTAAGGGTTTATCGTCTACCAACTGCTCATGCCGTGCAAGAACTTGAGCGCTATGCGGGCTGCATTAGTTGGGTTGACCTAGAGGTGCCTCTAACAACTGCTGGCGCTGAACCCGTCCTTAATGATCTGGAGTTCGCGCGATGCACGGCTCCTTTCACTGAGATCTAGGATGCAAGCTTTGGGGCAGCAAGCTTGCGTTAGGGGTAGACCATCTCGCTTGCCCGCAGCCAAGCGACTGGCAGAGAGCTGAGCTTACGAACCGTTGAGACGTAGGCACGCTGGCGAAACACCTCATACTGGTTGCGCTCAATGGCGTCCAGGATGGCGCGATAGTTCATCAGCGCGGCCCAGACCGGCCAGCGAGCGTCACGCGATAAGGCACTGACTCCAGACTCGGCCCGGGCATAAAAGCCTCGGGCTCGCTCAATTTGGAAGCTCATTAGCGCCATCCAGCGGTCGTCCACCACATAGCTCAGCAGCTCTCGCTCCGTGTAGTCAAAGCGTTGCAGATCCTCTAGAGGAATGTAAATTCTGCCGCGACGCGCGTCTTCACCGACATCACGCAAAATATTGGTGAGTTGCTTGGCAATACCCAGAGCGACCGCTTCCTGCGTAGAATCACGCCCTTCAAAGCCCATCACCGAGGAGGACATCAAACCCACCGTTCCAGCCACCCGATAGCAATAGAGGTGCAGTTCCTCAAAGGTGGCATAGCGGTTCAGTTGCAGATCCATACGCTGGCCCGCAACCATATCCCGAAACGGTTCAATGGCTAGGGGGTAGCGCCTGATCACATCAACCAGGGCAACCTCGAAGTTATTGGTGGGCTTGAGGTCAAAGCAGGACTCTAGCCGCTTCTCCCAATCGTCGAGCGTTTCTAGGGTTGCAGTTTCGACTCTGATGCCGTCGACCAATTCATCGGTCATGCGGCACCAAGCGTACAGCGCCCAAATCGCTAGACGCTTGGGCTTGGGCATCAGCAGAGTCGCCAAGTAGAACGTCTTGCCGTACTTCTGGGTAATGCGTCGACAGAGTTCGTACGCGTCCGGTACAGAGGCGAGGTCCGGTGAGGCCAGGATCGTCATTCCAGCAGGGTTAGAGCGTTGCAGCATTCAGGGATTAGACAGGGACGGCAAGGCCCTGAGGCTCAGGCGCAGTAGTTGCAGTGGCAGGGGCAATGGCCTGCGCTGTCAGCTTACCAGAAAGCACAGCCCCTTCCATACTGCCGAGATAGCGTTGTGCCGTATAGGAACCAGCCAGGAAGAAATTGGCGATCGGTGTGACTTGAGAAGGGCGAACCTGCTCCCGTCCTGGTGTCGCCTTGTAAACCGAGCGGGGGGTCTTCACAACTTTGTATTTGAGAAGCTTGGCTGGCTCTGGAATCTGCTCAGGAAACAGCTTGGCCAGCTCCGCCATTGTGGCCGCGACAATCTCTTCATCGGACTTGCCAATCCAGTCTTTAGCCGGAGCCAAAACCAGCTCCAACATCGACTTGTCAGGATCAGCGTACTCCTTACAGGTATTGCTCATGTCGGCATAGACGCTGAGCAAGGGGGAGCGAGAGAACAGCAGGTGGTCGATATCGGTCAGCTTGCGGTCGAACCACAAGTGCAGATTAACGACGGGTACCCCTTCCAAACCCTCTAGCTGCTTGAAGTAGTCCAGCTCTCGCCAAGGTGCAGGCAGAAGGGTTTTTAACGGGTCTACCGCGATGGCCGAGACATAGGCATCTGCTGTGATTAGCTCATCAGCGGCCCCGTCTAAGCCACGCAGCAAAAAGCCTTTAACGCTGCCGTCTTCGTTGAGCAAAATTTCTTTGAGAGCCGCCTCGGTTCGGACTTGGCCACCTCGCTCAGTGATGTAGTCAACCAAGGGTTCACACAAACGCTCGGTCGGCGACCCATCCAGAAACGCCATCTTCGAGCCATTCTTCTCTCGAAGGAAACGGTTGAGCGCAGTCAGCAGAATCGTGGCTGAAATTTCGTCTGGCCCAATGAAGTTGAGCGCCTTGGACATGGCAATGAATACTTCGTCCGCGACCCGCTCAGGAATCCCCTGTAAACGCAGCCATTCGAGGAAGGAGTAGCGATCCATTTCCTCAATGTATTTCTGGCCGTGAATAATCGCGGGAATTAAGCCCAACCCGAACTTAATTTTCTCCGGCCAGGTGAGCATGTCATTGTTGCGCAAAATGGCAGTGATGCCATTGATCGGGGCAGGAATATCAGGAAAATCAAAGCGCGAGTAGGTGCCCGGCGCGTTCGGCATGTTGAAGATCATCGTGTGTTCTTTCCACTGCAACCGATCTTCAATGCCCAGCTCCTTAAATAACTGGAGCATGTTGGGATAGGCGCCAAAGAAAATATGTAGACCGGTTTCATACCAGTCGCCATCCGCATCTTTCCAGGCCGCAACCAGTCCCCCCAGCACATCTCGGCGCTCCAGCACCAAAGGCTGATGCCCCAAATCGCATAGATACTTGGCACAGGCAAGCCCTGCCAAACCGCCCCCTGCAATCGCAACGCGCATGTTCTATCGCTACCGATCAGTGCCTTTCATTATAAGTTACGAAGTGTTACACCTCAGCAGAGCGTCTATCCCAAATCAGAATTTGGGTCCAACTCTTCGAGTGCTATGTCAGGCGGCAACACCATGCGATCAATAACAGTTTTGCGGCTCTCGCGTTTGCTCTGGAACTCGACAGCCACAGCTTCAAACGAAATCTGAAAGCTGCCAAACGGAATCGTTACCTGAGTCGTCGCTTGACAACGCCCCCGACCATCTGAGGCAAAGTCCACCAAACACCGAGGACCATCAAGCAGCGAGCGGGTCTGGCAGTCTTTGAGCCAAAGCTTGGCGTAAACAGGGGGCACCCGCTCTGGCAGGGTCAGAGTCACGGGAACTGAATTACCCGCAACCAACTCATCTGCAATGATCATTAGCTCCGGGATAGGAATGGCTTCTTGAGCCATCTGAGGTGTCACCAGCGAGAGCGACCCTGCATAAAGTTCAGGGACTAAAGCCCCTCCTGGCTCTTCGAGTTCAGGCTCAGGCAAATCGATCACAAATTCCTGAGCAGTTAGCCCAGCCTCTGGTCCCAGCACTGGCTCTTCGGCTTCTAAAGACTCTGCCTGAGCCACCGGGCCGTCCAGCAGAACATCAACATCCTGGACTGGCAACTCAGGCAGATCGGACTCTGGGCTTGGCTCCTCCTCGGAAGCACGCGCTTTGCGTCCATCTGTAAAATCTGCCAATAGCGCTGGCATTTCAGGATCAATAGCTAAAGCATTGAGAAGACTGAAAAACCGAGTGGCAAGTTCTAGAGATCGAAATTCCTGGGCAACTGAATTGCTCAAACTGTGAGGTTCGGTCTCCTGTGAGGAGACTGGCGGCGGATTTAAGGGCTCGCCTGGTTGCACAACAGTCTGCTCAACCAGCAGGTCAGATTGCTCAACTTCAACCTCAGTGGGTGATGCTGTCTGCCCCAACCCATTGGCTTCTGGAGCTATTGGCCAATCCAGACGAGCAACCGGGCGACCAAAAGAAGGCAGTTCTGGCCCTTTACGGATGCTTTCAGAGATGGAAGGTGTCAGCCGTAGCAGCGGGGGCAGGCTAGCAGATCTGGCCAGACGAGGGGTTGCCGGTTCGGGGGCTGCCTTAAAAACTGGAATCACCGGTTCTGGACCGGCAGGAACCGAGGGGGGACTGTCTGCTTCAGAATTTAGCCCCAGCACGATGGCTTCCAGGTCAGGAGAAACCATCTGCAAGAGTTCTTCAAGCTGGCAGGTGATCGTGAAGGTTTGGCTGACCGTAACCGTCTCACCAACATCCTCGCGAAGATCCTGGTCAGCCGACTCCTCAGTAGATACTTCAGACAAGGCTGACTCATCGCTGTATAGCGTCACCTCACCCAGCAGAACCTGGGTTTCGAAATCGGACGGAATGCTGATGGTGCAGGTGAAGGGAAAGGGCAGCAACCGCTCAGGCAGAGTTTGCCGGATGTCTAAGAGAACTTCCAGGGTCTGAGGATCGCGCAGACAGATTTGAATATCACCGGGGCTATTGACCTGTCCTGAGAGCGTCAAGTTCTCACCGCGTCGGGCTAAGTAAGTATGCTGGTCCAAGGTCAGAGCTGGACCGGCTAGCGCTGCATTTGCGGGAACTGAGGACGCAATTGCCTCTAATGGTTCAGGTTCGAGCTGTTCTAATTCGGGCTGTTCTGATCCGAGTTGTTCTAGTTCAGGCCGTTCTAATTCGGGTCTTTCTAATTCAGGCCTATAGGCTGGCGAGTGCAGAACCTGGGCAACTTCATCAAAGACTTGAGCAACGACCTGTTCAGACAACTGTTCAGCCAGACGCAGCAGACGCTCGACGGCATCCGGCCCAGCAGGTTCGACCTGAATTTGCTCCACTGTTACCAAGGGTTGAGCTTCAGGCGGATCAACAGCAGGCAGCTCGGCTGGCTCAGCAAGCGGTTCTACCTCAACCCAGGCTTGGCTAGGTGCTTCAGATTTCTCGGAGCCATTCTCAGGCTCATCTTCTGGTTGAGCTGAGTGGAAGGGCTCTTCCCAGAAGTTGCCCTCTCGATCACTCAAGGGCAGAACCTGAAGTTGCAGGGTAGTGACTTTGGTTTGCTCTAGGTCCGAGCAACTCATCTCCCAAAGACCTGGGGGCAACTCGGTAAAGGGAAAGACCACCACCAGCCCTTCGGCGTTAGTCTGCGCCGCCCGCCGCCGCAAATTAGGCGACTGGTCGGAGGCAAAGTCCGGATCAGGCTGGTAGGTAAGCTTGATATGGGCAGGACTATCGAGCTGTTCGGAGCGAGCAATCACCCGGTAACGCCCCTCCAAAATTTCCACGTTCGGAGGTTCCAGAGGCAGCCAGGTGGTGTCCCCTTCTTTCTGTAGCAGGAATTCCCAGTAATCCATCATGGAAGGGCAGCTTTGAGACTGGCGGGTGAGCTGGGGAGCCCGTGATAACACTCCAGGTTAAACCAGCTTGCCTGTGCTGTTAGAACAATACAAAATGCTAAGCGTTAGGCGCCTCTGTAACTAAGCCTCTGAACTGGTTCTAAACAAACTCTGCGCTTCAGTAAGTAGCTGCGTTTGCGCCAGAGTTCGCTGTTCGCCTGACTTCAACCACTTGATTTGTACTGTTCCAGCTTGGGTTTCTTCGTCCCCTAGAACTAAAGCGACTGAAGCTCCACTGCGGTCTGCCCGTTTGAATTGCTTACTAAAAGCGCTACTGCTGAGGTCCAGCTCTACGCCTAGCCCCTGCTGACGCAGTTGTCGGGCCAATTTCAAAGCATTGGCCTCTGCCAAAGAGCCCTTGGAAATGATGTAAACATCGATCTCGGTTGCCGATAAAGGCTGCAATCGCTGTAACAGCAAGACCAGGCGTTCTAGACCAATTGCCCAACCCACAGCCGGGGTCGCTGGTCCGCCCAATTCGCTGACTAAGCCGTCGTAGCGTCCACCGCCACCCACCGCTGACTGAGCACCCAAAGCCCCTGACTGAAATTCGAAAGCAGTATGGGTGTAATAGTCCAAGCCGCGCACGAGGCGAGGGTTGAGCCGGTAGCCAATGTCCAAATCGCTGAGCAAAGCCTGGACCTGGTCGAAATGCACCTTCGAGTCCGGTCCCAGGTAGTCGAGAATGCTAGGTGCGGCAACGGCAATCGCTTGAGTTCGAGGATCTTTGCTATCCAGAATTCGTAGGGGATTACGGCTCAAGCGGTCTTGAGAGTCGGCGTCTAGCTCCTGCTGGTAGGGCGTGAAATAGTCCACTAGAGCGGCGCGGTAGCGCTGACGGTCTTCGGGGTTACCCACCGAATTCAATTCCAGACTCAGGTCAGTGATACCCAGCTGCGTCAAAAAGTCGTTGAACAGCGCGATCACCTCGACATCAGCACGGGGATCACGGCTGCCAATTACCTCAATGCCGAGTTGGTGAAATTGGCGCTGTCGACCGGCCTGCGGGCGCTCGTAGCGAAACATGGGGCCGAGATACCACAGGCGCTGGACACCGCCCTGAGCCTGCAAACCATGCTCGATATAAGCCCGGACAACGCCAGCTGTACCTTCTGGGCGTAGGGTGAGCGAGCGACCGCCTCGGTCCTCAAAGGTGTACATCTCTTTGCCTACAACATCGGTGGCCTCACCAATGCCTCGCTCAAAGAGGTCAGTCTGCTCGAACAGAGGGGTGCGAATTTCCTGGTATGCGGCTTGCGGTAGGAGCGTCCGGGCTACGGCTTCTAGCCGCTGCCAGTAAGCAATTTCGTCGGCCAGGATGTCACGGGTGCCCCGTGAAGCCTGAATTGATCCCATTCTTTGATAACCCCCCTGTTTATACCGGTTTAGGCCGGATCTTTAGTCACCCAGAGGCCGTACCGCTCTTGGTAAAAGGCCAGAATTGTCTCTAGATAACGCTGCTCAGTCGCGTCCAAGTCCACCGGTTGCTCGATCCACAGGCCACCGATCTGGCTCTGCTGATAGTCAAACGTCTGGCTCTGCTGCCAGATCAATTCAGTCTGAACTCCCCGTACCTGCTGCAAGTGAGCGGCCACCTCACGGTAGACCGCTAGAGGCATTTGCTCACAAGCCAGCTGATAGCGGCGAGTGGGATTTACCTTAGGATGCAGCGTCATCGCGAGGCAAGTCCAGAGTGCAACAGTTGACTTGGTCCAGACAGACCTTGCCCCATTGAAGTGCCCAGCGAACCAGAGCAACCCGGTTCTCAGTACTGGTTTTGTTGAGGATGTTACTGACGTGGTTATCTACGGTCCGCTTGCTGATATCGAGTTTTTCAGCGATTTCTTGATTGGTCAAACCGGAGGCGACCAGTTCAATTACCTGAAGCTCCCGATCGGAGAGGACGTCATTGTTGCCCTGAGGGCTGCTGGTCATCATGCCTTTCCCTGTAGATCTACCTATTGCGGCTCTTCCAATTTTATGGGAAGTAGCAGGGTTTCGACGGCAGCAGAAGGGATGATTATACCTAGACCCCAACTCGATTGCTGGCTAACTCCTGCACAATGGCCCTAGCCCACCTATCTGCCTCCACAATGTCTTCCAAGCGAGGCGTGATGCAGTTATGAGCGGCGTGACGGTCGCAGGTTGCGGCAATCAAGCGGGGAATGTCGAGAAATTGGATAGCTTCTTGCAGGAACAGCGCCACAGCCTGCTCGTTGGCGGCATTGAGCACAGCCGGCATCGTACCACCAGCGCGCCCGGCTGCATAAGCCAGATCCATGCAGGGGTATTTATCCCGGTCGGGCTCACGGAAGGTCAGGCTGCCGGCTTTCACTAGGTCCAGAGGTTCCCAATCGGTATAAATCCGCTCCGGCCAGGAGAGCGCATACAGCAGGGGCAACCGCATATCTGGCCAGCCCAACTGCGCCAGCATCGAAGTGTCTTGCAGCTCGATCAAGGAGTGGATGATGCTTTGGGGGTGGATCACAATATCGATGCGGTCGTAATCTAGCCCGAATAGAAAATGCGCTTCGATAACTTCCAGACCCTTGTTCATTAGGGTGGCAGAGTCGATGGTAATCTTACGACCCATCGACCAGTTGGGATGCTTGAGCGCATCAGCAACCTTGACGTCTTTGAGCTTTTCAACCGGCCAATCGCGGAAGGCTCCACCCGAAGCGGTCAGCAGAATTCGGCGCAGTCCCTTGTCTGGGACACCTTGCAGGCACTGAAAGATCGCGGAGTGCTCGGAGTCGGCAGGTAGTAGCTTAACGCCATGCTTAGCCACCAGAGGCAGCACAACTGGCCCGCCAGCAATCAGCGTTTCTTTGTTGGCTAGAGCAATATCCTTACCGGCTTCGATCGCAGCCAAAGTAGGCAACAGGCCAGCGCAACCGACAATGCCAGTCACCACAGCCTGCGCATCGCCGTAGCGAGCCACCTCAATCACCCCTTCTTCGCCGGTCAATAGGATGGGCTGGGTGTCCAAGTCCGCAATCGCTGCCTTCAGTTCCGGCAACTTGCTAGGGTTGCACAGCGCCACAATTTCTGGTCGAAACTGGCGTATTTGGGCGGCCAACAGATCCACATTGTTACCGGCTGCCAAGCCCACCAGGCGAAACTGATCCGGGTGATGGGCCACGATATCTAAGGTCTGGGTGCCAATCGAACCAGTTGAACCGAGCAGGGTGATTGCTTTCACAGGACCGAAGGGTAAGGTGGGCTACCCGCATTATCCATGAATTAGGGCCTTGGGCTTTTTCGAAGACTTCAATTTTAAAAGGCTCAATCTCTTGGCATTGTCCTACCGCAGCAATTTCAAGTACATCGCTAGGTACAAGCATTAGAGACTCAGTGACTGAGATATTACTGAGTTCTGCTGGTATCAGTTTAATCTTGGTTAGGAATAAGGCAGCATTAGAAATCCGTATCAAAAACTCGTATTAGGAATCAGCTCAATATTTGACCTCGCCTGTTTTTGATAGGAAATTCCAATCTCTCCTATTGAATATCGAGAAAACCCCAACTAAAGAGGATTTGCTGATCGCTTTTCCCTGAGATCTTTGCGGAGATGTTTGCTAAGGACAATTGGCGAATCTCTCACAGGTTTCTCATTTCTCAGGTGAGTTTCTGATTGAGGAACTATTGTGTTGGCCTGACGTCTTCGCCACAGGCTGAGATATGCCGAAAGTTCAATTAAGGATGGTGAATGTGATGCAGACTAAAGCTCTAACTTTTATTGGCGCAGCCATCGCTTTAGCATTAGCGAGTGGTACGGCTGTTGCTCAATCGAGTGGTAGTTCTGAAGTTCAGCTTTCGCCACAAGGGCGACGGATTTTGTGTGAGCGTTTCCCGCTCAATTCTCGTTGTACTGGAGGGGCTACCTCTGGCGCGACAACACCTGCACCGGCTAGCACCCCTGCGACCAGCACGGTTCAGCCGACCGCAACCCCGACCCCAGCTACTACACCTGCCCCCTTGGGAACCCCCAACAGCACGCCTGGAACGCTGGAAACGCCCAGCAGCGTTCCTGAGCCCACCGGCACGCCTCGCACCCTACCTGAGACAACTGACACGCCGGGTAGTCTGCCTGAATCCACGCCCCGTACCCTACCTGAGCCAACGACAACGCCGGGCAGCCCCTTAACCCCTAGTGGCACCCCAGCACCTGGTTCAGGTTCGGGTTCAGGTTCAGGCATGTAAAGCGACGGCTTCAGTTCTACTCTTTGTTAGACACACTCCCCCTAGTTGGATTTAAGCGGGGGAGTGTTTTTTGCGGTTTGGCCCCAAACTTAGTGCCATTTCTGCATGGAGAACCCAACTTGACCAACACATTAGTACAGCAGTTCAACCCCGTTGTCGGGCTCGATTAGAGTTAATAGACCCCAGATTTTGACGCTGGACTCGGCGGAACCAGGCAATCTGTCATGCTGGATCTGCCAGCGACCTTCCTGATTCTGAGATATCCCGCTTATGACGACGTGGCAAGATCCCAAACTATTAGTTCTGCTGGCAGCAGGCTCGCTAATTGTCATGGTGGGCGCGGTGATTGCGCCAATCTTGCCTGAGATCGTGAACCAACTCCATCTCGATCCAAGCAGTGCTGGTAGCTTGGTGAGCTTGCATTACTTGACGGTAGGGCTGGCCAGCCCTCTGTGCGGCATCTTAGCTGACCGCATTGGTCAACTGCGCTTGTTAATTCCTTGTCTAGTGCTCTATGCCCTGTTTGGGGTGTCAGGCGCCTTCTTACAAGACTTCACGCTTTTGTTGGTATCGCGGGGCTTGCTGGGAGCAGCCAGTGGGGGCATTGCTGCCGCCAGTCTTGGCTTACTCAGCAGGTTGTATCAAGGGGAAGACCGTTCGCAAGCTATCGCCTACGTCTCTAGTACGCTTACTCTGGCTAACATTGTTTACCCACTCCTAGGCGGTTGGCTGGGCGCTATTCATTGGCAATGGGCGTTCTACCTGTACGGCTTAGCGTTGCCTCTGGGGATCTGGGCGCTCTACGTTTTTCAGGAAGACGCCCTTGCCCTGAGCCAGCCCAAGGGAGCAACAGATAGCTCAGACACCAGCAACAGTGACTTGTTCCAGGTTCTATGGCGGATTGAAATCTGGCAACTCTTGCTGACGCTCACCTTGGTTTCGGGCGCTGTGTATGGGGTAGTCGTCTATCTGCCTCTTTATCTCAAAGCGACGCTGGGAACTGGGGCTGGGTTGAACGGGACACTCTTGGCGACACAAGCGATTGGGGCCGCAGTCGTTTCAGCCTTTGGCGTTCGGCGCTTAACCAACCGGCTGGGAATTGACGGCACCTTTGCGGTGGGGTTTGGTCTGATGGCTTTGAGCCTAATCGCTATTCCAAACTTGCATCAGCTTTACTGGCTAGTGCCGGTCACAGTCCTGTTTGGCCTGGGGTTTGGCATTGTCACTCCCAGCCTTTACAGTGTCCTGGCAGATCTTACGCCTCTTAAACTACAGTCCAGCGTCTTGGCAGCGGGGACCGGAGCCGGTTTTTTGGGCCAGTTTCTATCGCCCATCCTGCTAGGGCAAGTTTTCGCTACAGCTGGTGTAACAGGGGTGTTTTATACGGTTGCAACTGTCATTATGGGCGCGGGCGCTGCCTCGGTGCTGCTGTTGAGGCGGTACTTTAAATCCAATTGACTTCCTCTAACAATCTCACCTCTTGCTCTACCGCTAATCCAGCTAAGAACTGGCGGTCCTCACTGAGGTGAGGAAACTTGAGTTGAGAGTCAAAAATGCCCCGCTGGACCTCACGTTGACGCAGGGTGACAAAGCTACCCGGAGCCAGAATGCGCAGTCGTGGGGGCGGAACCTGAGTAGGACGGTTGATCGCGTAGTGGATGTTCGCTTCTTGGAGCTTGCGATCAAAACTAGCGAGAAACGCTTGGGGATTGCTCAGACTGTGACCAGCAGCCAACTCAATATTGACTAAGTAGTGAGCGGGGACTTCGTCCTCGGACAGAGTAATGCAAAAATCTTCCAGGAGTATGCCGAATTCCTGTTGAAGCGCTTGCATCACTTGCGTGGCGTGAAACTCGGTTGTTTTCTCCGTGGTTGAGGACAGTAGCCCACCGCGCCGATGGCGAAACACGATCAGAGGGGCTTGTTCATAAAAACCAACGACTTCCATGACATCACCAATGTCATAGCGATAGAGGCCACTGTAGTTGGTGATCAGAATTCGGTAATATTTGCCAGCTTCGACTTCGTTAGCCAGGAGGGTTTTAGGTTGCTCTGCGTCCCATTGGTCTTGAGGGACAAATTCGAAAAAGCCATTCTCAATCGCTAGGATACTGCCAGCTTCATTGAGGTCAGGGTAGATGCCTAGCATGCCTTCTGCGGAGGCACAAACTCCACCGAACACAGGCGTGTCTTCAAAGTACGAAGGGAAGCGCTCAAAGTAGAAGTCTGAGGTGCCACCGAAAGCAGTAACCACGAAGGATAAATCGGGCCAGGCCGTTTTGGGGGTGAGCCGTCCTTCGGACTTTAAAATTGAGCGCAATTGAGCGGCACGGGCTGGGGCAGCTGAAAATTGTGATTCCAGGCTGATTCGCACTTCTGGCTCAATTTCCAACCAGCCAGCTAGGGTGCCTTTTTCGAGGTCTTCAATTAGGGCTTCGGCGTATCGCTCTAAATAGTTACATAGCCGCAGGACCAGCATGGGAAAGTTGGAGGCAACGCCCCGCATAGCAGGATCGCGCAGGGCAAATAACAGGCAAACATAATGACGGGCCAAGCTGTCATCTGGCCGTAGGGCTTCGTAGGGATGGGCAAACAGTTGCTGGCACAGAAATTTGCTCATCCGTAGCGTGCCAGCGCTGGCCTGACCGTAGTCGATGCCGCCACTGGTTCGTCCCAGGAGCTGGGCTGAGTTTGTGATTAGCGCTTTGCCAAATTTGAGGCCTCGGGCTCGCAAGCCTTGGTTGAGAAAGCCAATGCTAGTAAGGTTCGCCTGCCGCAGTGAGTTCTTATAACGCTGGGTGATGGGAATGAGTTTCTGCCTGCCTGTGGAACCACTGGTCAGGTTGAGATAGATCACGGGATCAGGGGTGAGAATATTCTTTTCCCCTTGAGCAATGCGGTCGGTATAGGACTCGTAGCTGCTGTAGGGCAGAATTGGAACCTGCTCTCGAAATTGCTCAATGGTTTTGATATCTCTCAAACCATATTTCTGACCGTATTCTGTGTCCCGATGAGCCAGCAATAGCCCGCGCAGAAATTGCTCCTGCACCCTAAAAGCTTGACGGGTTTTACGAACGAAGCTGGCCTTAATGACTTCGGTAGCAGTAGTCAGAATGGGCAATAGAGAGTAGTTCATCTAAAAACCGATGAGTTTATCAGCAAGCTAAGGCTGCTTTTCAGTCTGCTAAAAATGTAGCTTCATAGACAAGCTACTTCTACTACGTTTTTTGCAACGCAGCTTACTTTAGCACAAACGATTCTCGTTTTTGAGGGTAGGGCAGAACTCTACGCTCGGCTTGTGTTGTCTAAAGCAGCAAAACCGCTCAATTCTTGCGCCAAGCCAAAGCCAGACAATCAGCTTCCCCACACAAACCGGCTGTAGAAATATCTGCGGCGAAAAGCAGTTTTGGCAAGGCTGGACTGAATCCTTCTACCTATTCAACTTCGGGTAGCCTAGCCACTCGAAATGTTGTGATTTTCTCACTTGGGTTTTGAAGATCAGGCGCTCGTTTTTGAGGTTTATGTCTTTGGGGGGAAGGGCTAAATAGCGACCTCTGGTGTCAGAGATGTACTGGTGGTCTGAGACTTTAGGCTGGCCTGAGTAGAGCGGCTTAACTAGGGCCTCGTGAGACTTACGGCCTCAGAGTTTGCAGAAGCTAGGGCTGCGGCGATTTAGACCAGTTGAATGTTCTACCATTTCAGTAAGGTTGAGCAGTTGGGGCCTGGACGAATGGATGAGTGCTGTCAGGCGAAGGCCCGTGAGCTTGAGAAGCTGGCGGAGCGGCAGGGAAAGACTCTGAGGATTGTTTTGGCAGTGAATGCCACCATGTTTCTCGTGGAGTTGATCGCAGGGATTAGTGCCAATTCTTTGTCTCTGATTGGAGACTCGCTTGACATGCTGGGTGACGCCATTGTCTATGTCAGCAGTCTTTATGTGCTCCGAGCAGGAATGAAATCGAAGGCAAAATCAGCCCTACTAAAGGGTGGCATTATGCTGTTGTCGGCTGTGGCAGTTTTTGGTCGAGCGATCTATCAGACATCTCTACAAACCACGCCCATTTTAAGCACGATGAGTGGGGTGGGATTGCTGGCCTTAGGAGCCAATTTGGTGTGTTTGTTTCTGCTAACGCGCCATAGACAAGACGATATCAATATGTCTTCAGTGTGGCTGTGTTCGCGCAATGACATCATCGCTAATACTGCGGTGCTTGCTGCTGCTGGCTTAATTTTAGTAACTGGACAATGGTGGCCTGATTTAGTAGTTGGTTTGGGGCTAACTTTTCTGTTTGCCAAAAGTTCTTGGAGCGTACTTCGCAATGCCTGGAGCCAACTGAAGCTTGCCTGACTTGATTTTTTCGCTTGCTCTATTCATCTCTATTCATCTCGATAAAGGTTTTACTTATGTCCGCTCAGCGCCAGAGTCATCATGATCATGACCATCATCACGGGCATGGCCATCACCACGGGCACGGCCATCATGGGCATGGGCATGGAGTGGCTGATTATAGTCGGGCTTTCGCGATTGGCACTGCGCTCAATTTAGGGTTTGTTGTCGCTGAGGCGAGTTATGGCTATGTGGCGCACTCGCTGGCTTTGGTGGCTGATGCGGGTCATAACTTGAGCGATGTTTTGGGGCTGTTGTTAGCTTGGGGCGCAAGTTCTTTAGCTCGCCAACCGCCAACTCACCGTTATACCTATGGGCTGCGGAGTTCTTCAATTTTGGCGGCTTTGATTAATGCTGCGGTGCTCTTGTTAGCGATGGGGGCGATTGCTTGGGAGGCGGTTCGACGCTTTCAGGAGCCGGGACCAGTGGCCGGGACGACGGTGATTGGGGTGGCAATCGTAGGCATTGCGATTAATACAGCTACGGCCTTGATGTTTGTGTCGGGGCGCAAGCATGATTTGAATTTGCGTGCCGCGTTTATGCATATGGCTGCGGATGCGCTGGTGTCGGTTGGGGTAGTTTTGGCTGGCCTTGCTATTTTGCTGACGGGTTGGCTGTGGTTTGACCCGGTGGTGAGTTTGATTATTGTTGCGGTGGTTGTGTTTGGCACCTGGCAGTTGCTCAAAGATTCAATCAATCTGGCTTTGGATGCGGTGCCTGGGGGAATTGAGTTAATGGCTGTGCGGACTTATCTTGAGCAGCGTCCGGGGGTGTGCCAGGTTCACGACTTGCATGTTTGGGCCATGAGCACGACGGAGACGGCGCTCACAGCTCATTTAGTGATGCCGGACGGACATCCGAGTGATGCTTTTTTGATGCAGGTTTGCAGGGAGCTTCAAGACCAGTTCGGGATTGGGCATTCGACGCTGCAAGTAGAGACGGGGGATGAACAACATCCTTGTGTTTTAGAGCCTGACCATATGGTTTAGGGCAAGAGTATTTCGAGTAGAGTTTCAACCTCTGTTCTGTTCTCTGAAGTTTGTGAGAACGTAGAGTCAATGTCTCAAGAATTCGAAGCTAGCTTATGAGCACAACGTCCTTTCAGTACAAGGCGACTTTTGGGGTTACGGGAAAGATTCAATACAAGCCAACTCAAGGTGAGGTCGGTCCTGAGGACACCATAGAGCTGTCTGCTGACGAGAACCTTAGCTATAAAATTCTTGCCAAACTCTCTTCCCGAGATGGCACATCTGTAATTCAATCAATGATTCTTGAAGAAAATCCTATCGGACCGCAAGACCCAGTTGATTTTGGCAAATACGCAGAAGAAATACTCAGTCAGCATCTCAACAGAATAAAGTTTGTGTCTGGTGAAAACTCAGCTACTTTGACTAATGGAGTAGTAAAAGACCATTTAGGAAAGCAACACTCAGTAGCAATAGGCGGGCTAAAAATGGGCGGACATTCCGCCAGCGTTATGGATAAACCTCGGTGCGAGCAAGCATTTAGAGAGAAGTCCAACAAAAACCTTGACGAATATATTGACAGACACCTTTCTATTAGCAAAATAACCGACCCAGTTCTAAAGCTTATAAGTCTATTCGCACTGTGTGAGTTCGTTGTTGGCAGAGACCGTGAACAAGCGGAAAATATCGCACTTTTAATTGAGTCTGACTCTCTACCTAGTGCTGCTAGAAATTTAGTCGCACACGGGAGAGTCAAGAGAACTAAAACGATGGAGACTTTGAATGAAACATTTAATACTCCTGCCGCAAAGTTTCACGAGTTCAGTAGAGGAAATAATAAGCACATGAAACTAGTTATAGATTGTGGTGAGGAGTTATCCTCCACAATCAAAAACCACATTTACAGCCTGCTCTAGAGATTTTATCCAAGAGAGCTTCACAACACCAGCCACTTACCGCGACCTACTTGACGGGATTACAACTGCCCTGCTATGTTTCTCAACTAAGTAGCGGACCCTTGCGTCCCCCAGAGCCTTAAACAAACTCTGGGGAACTAACCCCCAAGGTTGTTAACAGCAACCTGGCGGCTAGTGGGAAGTTTAACACCCGCTCTAGTTGGCCCTTTGTCCGAGGGGTGGGACAGGTTTGCTACGGGTCGGGGCATTTCATCGCCTTTAGATGATTTGCCCCACTCCTTCACCTTACAAATTTTGCTCAGAACCCCCATGCATTTGACCCAGGTTCTTCAGCCACAGCTTTGTATTTCTTTGAGCCAAATCGCCAAACACTTAGGCATTCCGGAGTGGATGATTTGTCGTTATGCCCACTGGCCCCATGTCCTGTTCGTGCATCGCAGCGACCGAGGCGGGCAATTTATCAGCTACCGCAAGTTTGCGGAGTGGGTAGAAGCCTGCGCCAAAAGCATCAAGTCCTGCACTGACCTGCGCCTGCTCGATTGGCTAGGACAGGTTCTCAAAGCCGAGTGCCAACGCTTCGCCTACCCCAAAGCAGTGGTTGACGGCTGGCGGCAACTCTGGCTCCAGCGACGGCAGCAGTTGAAAGTCTTACAGGACAACCCAACCAGCTCGCTTCTTTCAGCCCGGTAGCAGACCTGTGAAGGTGGCAAACGTTACGGCATTACTGGCAAACATTACCGCGTTAGTGGCAAACGCTACGACATTACTGGCAAACGTTACGACGTTAGTGGCAAATCCCATCAATTACTGGCAAACGCTACCGCATTAGTGGCAAACGTTACCGCGTTGGTAGGCAATTTATTCATTTACCCCATTCTCAACCCCTGTTACCCACCATGAGTCTCCAACACCGCCTCGCCCTGTGGGACCACCTCACCCGCCGCCTAAAACTCTCTGCCCACTTGAAATTGGTCTTGTTGACCATCGCCAACTACACCGAGCCCAACGGTTCCCCCTCTCGTGTTCCACTGACCCTTTTGAGCCGAGATTGCAGCCTGGAGCCCGGAGAGTTAAGCCTTCTGCTGCTCAGCCTCGAAGGTCGCAACTTGGTAGACAAAGTCCTCGTGCAGTCTCACGGCAGCCCAACCGTTGCGCTCTATAGCCTGTCGTCCCACCTTCTACGAGCGGCAATTTCCACCAAGCAGCCATGAACTATGCCTATCTGTGGAGCAGGTCATCTGAACCAGAAAATTTAGCAGAAGTCCCAGAACACTGCTCTCATGAGCCTCACTCGCAGCCCGTCTGAGATACGAGGATCAGAGCTTGATTCAAGTCATACCCTGAGCGCAATTTTCAAAGCTAACATTCAGGACGGATTGATTTTTTGTCTCACGTTTTAGCTCCTGTGTTGACTTTTATATTTTGGCTCATGTAATTATGGCCGAGGATAAGTTCGCAATTGCTTTGCCAGATATCCTACCCAACCAACCTGTCTTTACAAGCCAGCCGCAACAATGGCAAGGTATCACTGTAGAACAGCATTGTCAGCCCCCTTCCGAAATTCCTGATCACTGCCTGCCACACCATCTAATTGCCATCCAAACTGGGCCTGCAATCAAGGTAGAAAACGTAGTCAATGGGCGCTTTCAAAGTGGTTATTCTGTCGTAGGGGATTTGAGCGTTCTGCCTGCTCATCTGCCTAACTGGGAGCGCTGGTACGGTGTAGCCGAGTATATTGTTCTACGTTTAGAGCCAGAACTAGTCACCCAAGCCATACAATCGCCAGAGACCAATCACCTTGAAATCATTCCACAGCTTAGAATTCGTGACCCACTCATGCAGCAAATGGGTCTAGCCCTGTTGACAGAAACTAAAACTGGAGGACCGCTAAGCCGTCTCTATGCTGAATCAATGGCAACTGCACTAGCGGTTCACCTGCTCAGATATTATTCTGCTTCCTCGCCCACAATCAAGGATTACACCGATGGTTTACCATCATTAAAACTGCGTCAAGTCATCGAATATATCCATGAGAACTTGTCACAGGATTTAAGCCTGAGCGAACTCGCCGCTCTAATTAAGCTGAGCCCCAACTACTTTGTCAGCTTGTTCAAACGCTCAACCGGTTTGCCCCCCCATCAGTACGTACTGCATCAGCGCATCGAGCGTGCCAAGCTACTCCTGGCAGAGAACCAGCTTTCCATTATTGAAATCTGTCATCGTGTCGGCTTCCAAAGCCATAGCCACTTTACAACCGTATTTCGACGGCTGACAGGAACAACACCCAAAGCCTATCGGGAACTGACCAAAGCTTAAATATCCCTCAGTTTTGCGTCCAGGACAGTACATCACTGCGGGCTTTCGTAAGATTACGACAATCAGTGGAAGAACTAGCAAGACACCCGGAACCTAGTCTCTGTATAATCGCTTTCAAACAAAGAACCCTGCAAAAAGAACCAAAAGAACCACACGAAATCAGCGCTGTTGAGTTTTGTTGAGTTTATTGCTATTCGCTATTTTGGAGCCAACATTAAATGAGCAAGCAACAGAAACCCAGCAAGCAGACTGGCCACAACAAATCAGAACTGACCAAACCGATCACCCGACGCGAAATCATTGGCGCAAGTGTCGCTGGGCTGGCAGCAGCAGCGACCGCTAACAGTGCGTTTGCTAATACTCAAAAACCCGTTGAGTCAGAAAATAGCAGGGTAAATTCTACAGGTAAATTCAGAGACAAAGTGGTTCTGATTACTGGCGCGACTTCTGGCATTGGTAAAGCCACTGCCTACGCTTTCGCGAGAGAAGGAGCCAAAGTCTTTTTTTGTGGTCGCCGCACTGAGTTGGGAGAAACCAATGTGCGCGAAATCAAAGCCTTTGGGGGTGAAGCAACCTACATGCAAGCCGATGTCAGAAAAGAAGGCGAGGTTAGAAATTTTGTTAACGGCTGTGTGCAGAAATACGGTCGCATCGACATTGCTTTCAACAATGCTGGCATTGAGGCTCCCCCCAAAGCAATTGCTGACCTGTCCCTAGAGGAGTGGAACAACGTCATCGCCACCAACGTAACCGGCGTTTTTTTGGCGATGAAGTATGAGATTCCGGTGATGTCGAAGCAAGCTAGCGGCATCATTGTCAACACCGCTTCAGTCGGCGGACACCAAGGCTTTGCCAACATTGGCCCTTACGGTGCAAGCAAGGCTGGCGTCATGTCCCTAAGCAGAACTGGGGCAATGGAACTGACCAGCAAAAACATCCGCGTGAATTCCTTCTCGCCTGGTGCCGTTGACACCCCCATGTTGCACCGAGCGCTCAGTTCTTGGGGCATGAGCACAGAAGCCGCCGTCAAAGACTATCCGATCAACCGCTTAGCAACCGCAGAAGAGATGGCCCGTGTGGTCATGTGGCTGTCTTCCGAGGATGCCACGATTATGGTCGGCACCGATATTGATGCCACAGGCGGTTACATCACTAAATAAACAGACGCAATCTAAGACCCAAAACATCCCCCGTAGTCTTCAGTACACTCGAATCGGCTCAGGGTAGTTATCATGACAGGTCGTTACTGTGGGGCCATTAAGACCTCATAGCTGCTGTGGAACCCCGCATCATTGTCTGTGGCTTGGGCCACTTGGGTCAGAGCATCCTGCAACTGCTCAAAGCGCAGAACATTGCCGTGGCCGGGATTACCCGCAATCCACCGCGAGACTTAGGGCTCGGGCTTGACCTCAGCCAGGTCCGAGTCGGCGATTATCAATCCGCCGAGGTCTTATTGAGCGTTGGTATCCAACACGCTCAGACCCTAGTGCTGGCTGGCTCCGACGACGCGATCAATTTGCGCACCCTCATGCAGGCTCGCATCCTCAACCCCAGCCTGCGCATCGTCAATCGCTTGTTTAACCCCGGTCTGGGTCAGCGCTTAGACCAAACCCTGTCTGGACATCTCTCCATGAGCGTTTCCGCTCTAGCCGCGCCCGCCTTTGTCTTTTCGATTTTGGGCAACGAGGCAATTGGTCAGCTCAAGCTCTTTGGGCAAACCTGGCCAATTCACGAAGTCGAAATTGACGAAGACCATGCCTGGCGCGGCAAAACCCTACGGGAATTGTGGGACGACCGCACGCGCATGTTGGTCGATTATCTACCCGCAGGCAGCCAGCAAAATCTGGTCTATTCAGTCCTGCAAGGTCGGCGTATGCGTCCCGGCGACCGCGTCATTGTTGGCATCCAACCTGAAACGCGCAACGTTCGTAGTTCACTGCGCCTGCAACTGCGACGGGCAGCCACTTCACTCGCCCAGTTATCCACCAACCAAAGCCAAGGGCTGATGTGGGGCATGGTGGCCCTGCTGGCGACTATTTTGCTTGCCACTCTGGTCTACGCTTCATCCGTGTTGCGGGTTAGCCCGCTTGATGCCCTCTACTTCGCCGTCGGCCTGATTACAGGCGCAGTGGTCACCGATATTGGCGTCGCCACAGCCCCCGCGCTGCTCAAGCTATTTACCATCCTGACCATGCTGGTCGGCGCTGCGATCATCGGTGTGTTCTACACCTTACTCAACGATTTTGTTTTAGGAGCAAGGCTCAATCACGTCCTAGAAGCAGCTCGGATTCCGCGCAAAGGCCATTACATCGTCTGTGGCTTGGGCGGCGTTGGCTGGCAAATCGTACATCAACTGCACCAGCAGGGACATGACGTGGTGGTCATCGAGCGGGACGAGCGCAATCGTTTTTTGAGCAGTGTGCGCAGCTTGCGAATTCCAGTCATTCAAGCCGATGCCAACCTTGGCCCCACGCTCCAAACCGCGAATATTCAAGGCGCTGATGGCTTACTGGCCGTCACCAGCGACGACACCGTCAACTTAGAAATTGCACTGAGTGCCCGAAGTTTAGTCAGCACCTTACCCATCGTCGTGCGCAGCCAAACTCCGCGTTTCTCGCACATGATGCAGCAGGTTTTTCACTTCACCAAAGTTCTGAATCCAGTCGAACTCACGGCGCCTTCGTTTGTCTCAGCCGCATTGGGCGGACGCATCCTGGGCAGTGGCATGACCGTCGATGGTCTGTGGTTAGCCGCCGCCATTGTCATTACGCCAGAGCACCCCTTCTGCAATTTACAAATCCAAAGCGCCGCGATTGCCGTTGATTTTGTCCCTCTATATCTAGACCGGCCCAGCCGTTTGGTGCATGGCTGGGATTTGCTAGATGCTGTACTCGAAGCGGGCGATACCCTCTACCTGACCATTCCGGCCTCCCGCTTAGAACATCTACAGCCAGGATCCCTTAGCTTGCTGTCTCTATCCGAACTCAACAGTGGACGCACTGGACGGGCTTAAACCAGTTCAAATGAGAGATTAAAAGTTTGTTCTGGACAAAAAACAAGCTTGAACTCGTTGAACTCAAGCTTGAGAAGTTGGAGCTAATTTCTAGAGGCGTAGCTCTTTAGATAGATATACAAAACCCGCATATTGCAAATGCAGGAATTAGTTTATGGCTACTTGATTGTTTATTCAGAACATTTTGTCCTTGTCTAGGTGCATTACCTTTACGGAAACTTCGTTGAGGTATTGAACACGAAAACAGACTTGAACAGTCATTTCTTATCTAAGTCTTTTCTCAATCTAGCTTTGCTTCAGATTACAACCCTTAGCGCGCGGCGGGTTGTGACCAATATTGACAACTTCAATTTTTTCAGGAGCATTTCTTGTGGCTAGATTATGGTCATTCAGCGGTCGCTACCGCATTCTGCATTTGACATGGTTTGCGTTTTTTCTAACCTTTGTGGTGTGGTTTAATTTCGCACCATTTTCAACAGCCGTGAAGGCAGACTTAGGTTTAAACGAAGCTCAATTAAGAACTTTAGCCATCTGCAACGTTGCCCTCACTGTTCCAGCGCGAATTATTGTCGGCATGGTTCTAGACCGATACGGCCCTCGCATTACCTACTCCTGCCTACTGGTATTCGCGGCGCTGCCCTGTCTCGCCTTTGCCGCTGCTCAAACCTTTGAACAATTGGTCTACAGCCGCTTGGCTCTCAGCATTGTCGGCTGCGGCTTTGTAATCGGCATTCGCATGGTGGCCGAATGGTTTCCATCCCGTGAAATCGGTCTAGCTGAAGGAATTTATGGCGGCTGGGGCAATTTTGGTTCCGCCGGAGCAGCCTTTACCCTACCGGCAATTGCTGCTGCAACGGCCTTTCTAGCCGCAGGGGAAATGAATTGGCGTTTTGCCATTGCCCTCACAGGCATTGTTACAGCCCTATACGGCGTGTTTTATTTCTTCAATGTTCAAGACACCCCACCAGGCAAAGTCTATGAACGTCCGCCTAGCAGTGCAGGGATGGAAGTGACTAGCCGCAACGACTTCTGGTTCATGTTATTGATGAATATTCCTTTAGTCGGCATTCTCGGAGTCATTGCTTGGCGTTTAACCAAGGTGAATTTTATTACCTCTAGCCAAATGTATATTATTTGGCTACTGCTAGCTGGTCTATATGTCTTTCAGGCTTACAACGCCTGGAAAGCGAATCGAGCTTTGATGACCGGTCAAAAGCGTTATTCCGGTGAAGATCGCTACAGATTTTCGCAAGTTGCCCTGTGCGAACTAGCTTACGTTGGCTGCTTTGGTTCGGAACTGGCAGTAGTTTCGATGCTCCCAACTTTCTTTCAAAACACCTTCGGTCTAACCGCCGCTTTAGCTGGAACGATTGCAGGCACTTATGCCTTTATGAATTTAATTGCCCGTCCGGGTGGCGGCTTCCTT
This sequence comes from Leptolyngbya sp. FACHB-261, assembly GCF_014696065.1. Lineage (NCBI taxonomy): Bacteria > Bacillati > Cyanobacteriota > Cyanophyceae > Leptolyngbyales > Leptolyngbyaceae > Leptolyngbya > Leptolyngbya sp. FACHB-261. The sequence continues at coordinate 935,573 of NZ_JACJPL010000027.1, forward strand.
TCTGATGTCATTGGTAGTCGCAAATGGACTTTGGCGGCTACCTTAGCTGGGACTGGTATTGGCTATCTAATTTTCAGCACCGCCGGGGCCAGTTGGTGGTTGCCTTTAGTAGTGGTGACAACGATGGGCGCTTCTTTCTTTGTAATGGCGGCAGAGGGAGCAACCTTCGGCATCGTGCCCTTAATTAAGCGACGCGTAACTGGACAAATTGCTGGCAATGTCGGTGCCTATGGCAATGTCGGTGCTGTCGCTTACCTCACCATCTACAGCCTGCTACCCGAAGGGGCCGCTGGCGACCGGATTTTCTTTCAGGTCATGGGGGTTACAGCAGTCATTGTGGCTTTCCTCTGCGCCTTTTTACTGAAGGAACCCACAGGCTCCCATAGCGAAGAAGTCCTAGAGCCAGCAGTGCAAAAAGCTCCTGTCTTAGAGCGCAGACGCGACTAAGCAGCAGTTCGGCCCAGAGCAGCCTTCCTCTGGGCTGGGTTCTCTTTTCAGAACTCTGCTCTGAACTCTACCCATCTATTTAGTTTCATGACTCTACCTTCTCAGTTGCCAACTCATTCAGTTGAGGCCGAGAGTTCTAACTCCTTGCCAGAATCCCCCGAGCAGAAGTTAGAAATTAGCTACCAACAGATGATTTTCTGGTCAGCGATTGTTGGGCTGATCGGCGGCCTGGTTGCAACCGCCTATTATTATTTGTTGGAAGCCAGTAACCATTTGGTTTGGCACACCCTGCCCGAGGTGTTGGCGCCACTGTTGCCAGCTAGCTTCTCAACTTGGCAATATCTCCTGTTCGCGACCACAACTGGCGGCTTACTGGTTGGCTTGACCTTGCATTGGATGGGTGCTCCCGGTGAGATGGCCAGAGTTGTCAATGATGTTCACGATCCTGGCCGGATCGACATTCGCCAAACGCCATCGATGATTGTGGCTTCCCTGTTCTCGATTACCGCCGGGGGCAGTGCCGGGCCCGAAGCACCCCTGGTTCAGGTCAATGCCAGCTTTGGTAGTTGGCTAGGCATGCGCTTAAAGCTGAGCAGCGATGCTATCCGTAAGCTCACCTTCTGCGGCATGAGTGCAGCTCTGGGCGCATTTTTTGGAGCACCATTAGGAGGTGCTTTGTTTGCGTTGGAAATTCCCCATCGACGCGGTTTGGAATACTATGAAGCCTTAATTCCCGCAGTTATTTCAGCCACCCTAAGCTTTGTTGTATTTCGCTCGACAACCGGGCTGACCATTGGCGGCATGTACTACTTTCCTGAAGCGCCTAAACTGGCCTTGGTCAACATGGCCGAAGGCGCTCTTTTGGGGTTGGCAGGTGCCTTGGTTGCGGTTTTCTTTGTGCTTGTGTTTCGAGGTATTGGCTACTTCACCCACCGCATCGAGCATCACCGCATTCCACTGGCAACCTTTGGCGGTTTAGCCATTGGTCTGATTGCCCTGGCCTTTCCTCAAACCCTCTTCTTTGGCGAACAGCAAATCCAAACCATTATTGACACTGGCTCGACCTGGGGGATCTCTTTATTACTACTGACAGCCTTCGCCAAGATCCTGGCAATTTGTTTCACCTTGCACTGTGGTTTTCGCGGCGGCTTTATCTTTCCGCTTTTCTTTGTGGGTGCAGCTGTCGGCTTAGCAATTTCTCTAGCTGTTCCCCAGATTCACCCCACGATTGGCATGCTCTGCATGATGGCAGCAGTCAATGTAGCGGTGACAAAAACCCCGCTCAGCACGACAGTCATTCTGACCGTCATCTCAGATACGTCGATGGTACCGGTGATCTTGACAGCCAGTTTCGTCAGCTTTTTACTGACCATGCCGGTTTCCCTGATCCGAACCCAGCGCGCTCGTAGCTCTTCAGAAGAATTTAGCTTTCCTAAGCAGTTGGTTGAGTCTGCTTAACCAGTTAACTCATCAACCTCAACTCACTCACTTCCTGCACAGTTGCTGAACTGTGCAGGAAGTTATTGTTATTTCGTCTCAATTACTTTATCCAGCTCCATGACCTTACTGAAAGAAGCACGATGAGCAAACGATCAATTCTATAGCCCTACGCACGCACGTTAGGACGCTATTCTAGAGAGAGAAGCATTGAGATACACCCATGCCTGCGCCTTACAGTTATGACCTACGCACCAAAGCGATCGAAGCCGTTA